>JAJYTO010000301.1 GCA_021793015.1 Bacillota bacterium | reverse complement strand
GTTCGACAGTTTTTATGACGCCGTCGCGTATGTGTTTTCGAGTTACAGCCGTTCAAAACCATTCCGTTCTCCAGGCTATGACAGAGATACGAGAGATCCCCGGCATCTGCGCAGACTGCTCGACCGACTGGGACGTCCTGACCGTGCACAGCGCAACATCAAGATCACGGGCAGCAAAGGAAAAGGTTCCACATCGCGCATGCTGGCGGCCTTGCTGGAGGCGCGGGGATACCGGGTGGGGCTGTTCACGAGTCCCCACCTGATCGATTTTACCGAGCGCATCAGAGTCAATGGCCTCGCGATTCCGGAAGCGGATTTCATGGCTTTGTTAAGTGTTGTCAGGGGACCGCTGGAGATGCTGCAGGCTGATTTTTCGCCGACCCAATACTTTGGTCCCGTGGGTATTGTGGCGGCGGTCGCCATGCTTTATTTTGCCCAGTGCGAAACGGACGTCAACGTAATCGAGTTGGGGCGCGGCGCGCGCCATGACGACGTGAACGCTCTGGTCGCAGACCTGGCGGCGGTCACTCCCGTGCTGATGGAACACGCGCAGCAACTGGGCCCCACGCTTCAGGATATCGCGTACAGCAAAGCGGGCGTCATTACGGAGGGCCTCGGAGCCGTTGTGGTGGGACGGCAATTCCCGGAGCCGGCGGCGGTGCTGCGCTCTGAGGCGGCGGCAATGGGCGTGCCGCTGATCGCCTACGGCGCCGATTTCGCTGTGCGGGAGGCAGAGATTCTATCGTCTGGAACAAGATGCGGCATCCGCACGCCACGGGCAGAGTATGCTTCCATGACCATCGGACCGCTTGGCGCCCATCAGGCGGACAACGCCGCGGTCGCGCTGACCGTGGCTGAACTGTTTGTCGGCGCGCCGCTTGCGGAACGAACAGTTCGTGACGCTCTCGCGGGACTTCGTCTGTTGGGGCGCGGGCAAGTGTTGCAAGGAACACCTCAGGTGTTGATTGACGCTGCGATTAACCGCGAGAGCGCGGCCTGCGCCAAGGACGTCATCCTCTCCCGACAGTACTCGCGGTTGGTGCTCGTGATGGGAGTGCCGGTGGATAAAGACTATCGCGGCATGTTGGATGTTCTGGGCCCGCTCAGTGATCTGATTGTCCTGACCGTGACAAAAAACCCTCACCTGACGTTTCCGCAGGATGCCGTGGATGCTGCGCAACAGTATCGTCCAGCACTGTTTTTCCCGACGCTTGGCGAAGCGATCGGAGCTGCGACGAGAGCGGCGAATACAGATGGAATGGTCGCGATCATCGGCACGCACTCTCTGGTTGCAGAAGCGCTTGAATATTATGCGGTTCCAACGCGCGATCTGGCGCCGGTCGGGCCACTCGGATCAGCTGGGCCACTCGGATCAAGAGAGTCGGCCGAAGCCGTCGAGTCGATCGGATCAGTTGCGTCATTAGAGTTGACCGGGCTCACGGGTCAAGTGGGTCGGTCGAATCAATAGGGCTTACAGCCTGTCGGGTCAAGCGGGCGATGACATCTTGCGCAGATGTATCAATACAACCGCAGTTCCACGCTGATGAGCGCCTACCGCAACTTGCGCACACCCCGTTTCCGGTGTGCGGTCATCCATGAGAAGGCGGAAGTCTACAAGGCGTTGCGAACGTTTTTCACCGTGAAGGAAGACGGTTCAGGCGGTGATGTGGGTTGACGCCGGCGGAGTATGGAGAACTCGAAGCTGCAATTGAACGCATGACAGACATCGCAAAAGGATTCGGTCTCGATTTCTATGACATGCGCTTTGAATTGGTGCCCGCCGACGTGCTGTACACATTCGGCGCCTATCAGGGCATGCCCACGCGATTTTCGCATTGGTCCTTCGGCAAGGCGTATCACCGGATGAAAATGGATTACGATTTTGGCCTCAGCCGGATCTATGAATTGGTCATCAATTCCGATCCGTGTTACGCTTTCCTCATGGACAGCAATTCGCTGGTGCAAAATAAACTGGTATCCGCCCATGTGCTGGCGCATTGTGATTTCTTCAAACATAACTCCCTGTTCGCCCGCACCTCGCGCGGCGTCGTGGACAGCATGGCTGCCAGCGCGGAGCGGTTTCGGTCGTATGAAATGCAACACGGCAAAGACGCGGTGGAGGAGTTTTTGGACGCGGCCCTGGCCGTGCAGGAGCATGTGGACGCATCGCGCACGGCGTCGCGCCGTCAGTTCGGACGCTCTGACAAGGATGGGAAAACGGAGCGACAACCATCCCGTGAACGCGGTCCTTACGAGGATCTGTTTGAACTCGACGCCCGTTTGGCCGGCGCGACTGAAAAAGGGCAGCAGGACGGAACCGACAGCGGGTCACATTCCAGCCAGACGGAGAAGGATCTGCTGCTGTTCTTGGTTCACCACAGCAAGGTTCTGAGCGACTGGCAACGGGACATACTGACCGTTGTGCGGGAAGAGATGCTGTACTTTTGGCCGCAGATCGAAACGAAGATCATGAACGAAGGCTGGGCGACCTACTGGCATCTGCGGATCATGCGGGAACTGCCCTTGACGGATGCGGAGTCGTTCGATTTTGCCCATATGCATTCCGGCGTTGTGCTGCCTTCGAAAACCTCGATCAATCCTTATGCGTTGGGGCTGAAGATGTGGGAAGATATTGAGAAGCGGTGGGATCGCATGCTGGCAGAAACAGACGGTGCGGACAGCGTTGCGCCGTCCGGTCGGGAAAAGATGTTTGAGGTACGGGAGATGGAGTCGGATACGTCGTTTATCCGAAACTATCTCACGCAGGAACTGGTGGACGAACTGGATCTGTATCTCTACCAGAAGGTGGGCAACGAGTGGCGAATTGTCGAGCAGGATTTTGAGAAGGTGCGCGACAAGCTGTGCGCGTCGCGCGTCAATGGCGGATACCCGGTATTGCTGGTCAGGGACGGGGATTACCAGTTGACGGGTGAACTGTACCTGTTTCACGCCTACGAAGGCATGGAACTGGACGTGCGCTACACGGAGAAGACATTGCCGTATGTCCATCGACTGTGGGGACGTCCCGTGCATCTGGAGACCGTGCTGGAGGGTCGGCCCGTGCTGTTCACGTACGACGGCAAGAAGACAGCGCGCAAGTTTTTGTAACCGCGTGTCGGAGGCTT
>JAJYTO010000300.1 GCA_021793015.1 Bacillota bacterium | reverse complement strand
ATCTGAGCGCGGCGTCGACAATGCCCTGCGCCACACCGTCGCCTTCCACTGCCTTCCGCGCCAGCCACTGTGCCTGCTGCTCCGCTGTCAGAGCGGTGAATCCATGACTGTGAACGGTCACCACACTGTGTCCGCTCTGTATCGTCTCCCGCGACAACCATACTCCCCCACTCTGCGCCAGACTCACCAGACTCGCCGGACGCCGATCTACCCGACGCGTGCAGCCAAGTCAGAAAGTTCTGCGCCTTTGCGTTAGACCCACCGGACCGACTGCCGTATCACAGTGGATATCCATGGCGCGCTGACGATTTGCAAGCAACCGATCGCACGGATCCTCCCTCGAACCCTAGAGAAACTGTATGTGCCATAGCCTGGACCTGTTGCACAAATAATTGCGGCAGGTCAATCGTAGAATAGAAGAGAAGGTGATCCGTGTGTCCACGTATCCGACTGAACTGCAGCGGGTGGCGATCTATCTGCGCAAGTCGCGGATGGACCTGGAGGCAGAGAGCCGGGGAGAAGGGGAAACATTGTCCCGCCATCGGCGTGCTCTGTCAGCGCTGGCAGACCAATACCGCTATCGCATCGCCGGCGTATATGAAGAAATCGTGTCAGGCGAACGCATCCTGGATCGCCCTGTCATGCAGGATCTGCTGCACGCCGTGCAGGCCAGAGACTATGAGGCTGTGCTCGTCATGGATATCGATCGTCTGGGACGCGGCAACATGGTTGACCAAGGTCTTATTCAAGATGCGTTCAAATCGTCCGAAACCCTGATTATCACACCGCGTAAAGTCTATGATCTGCAAGATGAGTTCGATGAGGAGTGGAGTGAATTTGAAGCCTTTCTGGCGCGCCGCGAACTCAAGATCATCACGCGGCGCATTCAACGCGGACGTCGGCAAAGCGCGGGCGACGGCAAGAGCGTAAGCCGCAAACCTCCATATGGCTATGTGCGTGATGACGGGCTGCGCCTGCATCCGGACCGGGCAACGGCGCCTGTTGTGCGCCTGATCTTCGCCATGGCGGCGGACGGTCACGGCGCAGCGCGGATCAGTTCACACCTGACGGAGATGGGCGTCAGAACGCCGACAGGGAAAACGCGCTGGAACCGTTCCACAATCTACGCCATCCTTCACAATCCGGCATACCGGGGACACATTCGCTGGGGATTTTTTCGCTATCGAAAAATTGCGCCGCGCGGAGGGTACTGTAAGGTTCGCACGCGCGAGGACGAGCAAACGTTGTGCCTAAACGCTCACGAAGCCCTGATCGACGAAGACACGTACAATCGCTATCTGGTCCACGCTGGCAGGCATCCCCGGTTAGCACAGCGACGCGCCCTTGTCAATCCACTCGCTGGACTCATCGTATGTTCCGCATGCGGACATCCCATGCAGCGCCGACCGGCCCCTGGCCGCCCGCATAACAGTCTGCTTTGCCTGACCCCCGGTTGCAGGACGCGCTCCGCCCGCTGCGAAATCGTCGAAGAGTGTCTGCTTGCAGCGCTGCGATCATTATTGCAGGAGATGCGCCTGCCCGCGACGCCGGGCGGCTCAGCAGGGGGCTCGGGCGATACTGGCGCTGCCGGTGCGCGTGGCGCGGGCGGCGTGGGCGGCGCGAAGGCCCTCTCTGCCGACGCCGAGAGGGATGTGCTGCAAAGACAGATTGTCATCCTCGAGCAACAATGCGCGCAGTTGCTGCTCCAACGCGGCGCCCTGCACGACTTGCTCGAGCGCGGCGTGTACGACGCTCCCACATTTGCCGAACGCAGGCACGGATTGAATGAACGTCTGCGCGATGCTGAACTCGACCTTGCCGCGCTGCGTTCAAAGTTGACGGATAGCACGAAGACCAAGGCATCGACGCCATCAGCAGAAACGGCAATGCGAATCATGGAGATCTACGAATCGGCGCCGACAGCGGCGCTGCAAAACCGCATGCTGCGACAGTTGATTGAAACCGTTGTGTACACGCGATCGAAAGAATGGCGGGAACCTGATCACTTCACTCTGGAGGTGCGCTTGCGCGTCTGAATCGACTGTGGCCGTGTACATCTTAAACAGTTGTATTGATTGATCTCGCCATATCCAAAAACATTACACACCTCCATGAGTTCGTGGACGAGTTTCACACAGCGTTCGTTGTCCGACGACAGGTTGTCGCCGTCCGAAAAATGAACGGGATAGATATTGTACTGAGACGGCGAGTACCTATCATCGATCACGTCGAGAGCCGTCTGGTACGCAGATGAACAGATCGTGCCGCCGCTCTCTCCCTTGGTGAAAAATTCGTGTTCCGTCACCACGCGCGCCTCGGTGTGGTGAGCGATAAACTGAATGTCGACCCGCTCGTACTTTGTGCGCAAAAACCGCGCCATCCAGAAGAAAAACGTCCGTGCAATGTATTTTTCAAACGTGCCCATCGAACCGGAGGTATCCATCATCGCCAGAACAACCGCCCGGGAATGCGGCGCCTGCACGTCTTCCCACGTCTTGTATCGCAGATCCTCCGGAGTGATGTGATGGAAACCGGGAACGCCCGCGCTCGCATTGCGCTTCAGCGTCTCCAGGATCGTGCGCTTCTTGTCGATGTTGCTCTGCAAACCTTTTTTGCGCACATCGCGAAACTGGATGTCGGCAACCTCCGTCTGATCAGGCGCCTTTTGCATCAAATACGGCAATTCCAGATCGGCGAACAGAACAGACTGGATATCATCCACAGACACTTCCGCCTCATAATAATCGACGCCCGGTTGATCCCCCGCACCCTCGCCCTGACCCGGCGCCTTTTGGCCAATCTGGCCGGGATCGCGCGCGATGACGTCGCCGATGGACGCCTTGCCGTCGCCCTGGCCAGCCTGTTGGTTTTTATTGTGATTGAACCTGAAGCGGTACTCATCCAGTGACCGAATGGGCACTTTGATGATTTGTCTGCCGTCGCTCATGACGATGCTTTCTTCGCTGATCAGGTCCGCGAGATTTTGTCTGATCGCCTCGCGCACCTTCTGCTGGTGGCGCGCCTGATCTTGCTGCCCTTTGCGATGTAAAGACCAGTCGTCCTGACTCAGTGTTGACACGCCCACATCGCCCACCCCTCTCGTCATGGTCGTCTACTCCGAAATATC
>JAJYTO010000058.1 GCA_021793015.1 Bacillota bacterium | reverse complement strand
AAACCAGCGGCCCTTCGAGAGATACGTCCTTTGACGGCGTATCATCGCGGATCGAGCCGGAAAGAGCGCTTGACAGGACGTACGCAAGAACTTTGGCAGTCAGATGGTCAATCTCATCCATATTCAGATAAGAGTACTCACGGGCAAGATAGGCTTTGACGTGCCGAAATTGCCAGCGCCCGCGCACATATCTCGCCAACGCCTCAGACAGCCATTGCTCGGACGGATCGTGAACATCTCCAGCCCCAGGCGACAACTCGTCAATCATCACATCGATGAAGGAAGGTCCTGCGGGATCATCGACCTGCATGAAGAGCAGAACGCCCCGCCTTGCAAGCGGCGCGGCCAGTTGCTGAAACCACTGGAGCAAATCCCGCAAGTCAGTTTGGGAGACCATCCGCAAGCGATGCACGCCGCCATCCCCTTCCGTCTCTGCCGATCCTATAATGACAGTATACGGAGGATACGGGAGACCTATACGGCGCACGCCCATGCGACGTATGTCAGTCGGCGCGGAAGCCGGCGCAACGCACCGGCTTCCGGATCTACGGGAATCTCGGCGTGTGCCCGTGGCTTGGGCGGCCCCTGTCAGGCGCCGGCAAATAGTCCGCAATGGCTGTGGACTGTTGTCCATTTGGCATGGCGGCCAGATTTCCCTGCCGCAGGTTGGGTCCTGCCACGAAGTACGGTGCGCCCCTGCCGTCCGCGGCAATCCACATGAGGTTCCCATTCTGTATATACAGGATGCGGCGTCCGGTGGCGTCGTAGGCGGGCATGGAGACGCCCTTCCCGGCGGCGCCAATGACGCTCATGTGCGTGGAACCCAGATCGTAAGTCGCCAGTTGCAACTGCCCTTTCGTATCGCCTGTGCCGTACGATGCGCCTGTGCCGGATCCGGCATTCGCATTTGTCGCAAAAGCGATCTGGGCAGCCTGCGGGTTGATCGCAGGCCACAGTTCCACGGTGTTCTCATTGCCGGGGAGCATGCTCATCACCCCATTGCGCAGAACGGCCAGACGGAGACTCTGGCCAGCGGAGGCGGCGTTTCCCGCGACCAAAACGAGAGCGCTGTTTCGTCCAAACGGTTGTATCGCTCTTTGCTCAATGGGAGTGATCCCCACACTGGATCCCTGTCCCCGCAGTGTCACAACGGAAAGCAGAGACCGCGCAACACCCGCGGCGCCCGGGGCTCGCGCAGGAGACGGCCAGTAAAACAGCGATCTGCCGTCCGCCGAGAATGGACCAAGCGCCAGACCGTTTGGCGGCGCCACAACCACCAACGGCCTGACGGATCGCGCGGCCCTGCGCCACAGAGCGATTTCGTCATATGAACCCTTGGTTCCAGGCGTGTTTTCGCTGATCAGGAGAGCTGCTGTGCGGCCGTCAGGAGAGAATTCGATCGAGCGAATGGTCGGCTTGCCGGAGAAACGCAAGGGCAGATAGCGAGGCGCCCCAAGCGGGGACAGACTGTACAGGTGGTGGACCCCGTACAGAAACGTATTGCCGTTCGGCATCCACGCGCCCGCGGGAATTTTGACACCCGCCGCAATCTGCTGCTGCTGCTCCCCATTGGCCGACGCCAGCCACAGCGTCCGCTGTGGGCCGGTAGCGCCGCCCCCTGTCCGTTCGAGCGCAAGCCAGCGTCCGTTCGGTGAAAATTTGGCCCATACTACATGATTGGCAATAAAGTGAAAAGACGCCAAACCAGTCTGATTGCCCCTGTTCAGGATGGTATACAGGCTTCCGCCATCGGGACTGTGCGCGTCAAACAATACTGCGATGTCTCCCATGCCGACAAAATTGAAGACATTAACCCCAGGTGAATGAGACAGACCCGAACCGCGCTTCAGATCGGTCACCTTGGCTGCCGGATTGACATTCCTTTGTTCGATTCTCTGAGGCGCATGCAGAAGGTAGATCACCGCCAGGGCGACAAAAAACCCGGCGAACGCGGCGACGCGTTTGTTCCCCATCCAATCCCCACCATCTGGCAGCGTGAAGACGCTGGCCGAGTCCGACTCTATCTGCCAATAGTCTACCACACCGGGTCAACTGTAACACTGCGGAACCTGCTTGCCGCCTCTCCGTCCCGGAAAAATCGCCTCAGGCGTATTGTCCTCCCGGTTGGCCGTTATGAACCTCCCCTCACTGCGAGAACGCAGTGTCGTGAGGTTCCTTGCGGGCCACCCCGGAAGCGACGGCCGCCTCGACGACGGCCCTGCTGACCGCCCTGCCAATCCGCTTGTTGAATACGCTCGGCACAATGTATTGCTCGTTCAATTCATCATCAGCCACGATAGCCGCGATCGCCCCCGCCGCAGCGAGTTTCATCTCTTCGTTGATGGTTGCGGCCCGGCAATCGAGCGCCCCGCGAAAGATGCCCGGAAAGCAGAGAACATTGTTGATCTGGTTCGGATAATCCGAACGCCCAGTGGCCATCACGCGGACATAGGGTTCCGCTTCCTCCGGGTCGATTTCCGGCAGAGGATTTGCCATGGCGAACACAATCGGATCGCGGGCCATGCTCTTGATATGATCGATCGTAAGCACTCCCGGTCCCGACAGTCCAATGAACACGTCCGCGCCGCGAATCGCCTCCCGCAAAGATCCCCGCACGTCTTCGGGGTTGGTGTGCAGCGCATACCACTGCCACATGGGGTTGCCATAGGAGGCATTGCGAGTCAGCACGCCGTCGCGATCGACCCCGACGATGTTGCGAACGCCTGCCGCCAACAATATCTTTGTGCACGCGACTCCCGCCGCCCCAATGCCCGTCACCACAACCCGCAAGTCCGGAAGGCTTTTTCCCACGAGTTTCGCAGCGTTCATGAGCCCCGCCAAAAGGACCACGGCAGTGCCGTGCTGATCGTCGTGGAACACGGGAATGTCCAGTTCCGAGCGCAGTCGCTCCTCGATTTCAAAGCAGCGGGGCGACGAGATGTCTTCGAGGTTGACGCCGCCGAACGCGGGAGCCATAGCCTTTACGATGCTTACAATCTCATCGGTGTCTTTGGTGTCGAGACAGATCGGGAACGCGTCGACATCGGCAAATTGTTTGAACAGCATGGACTTGCCTTCCATGACGGGCAGCGCTGCGTGGGGGCCGATGTCTCCGAGCCCGAGGACCGCAGTGCCGTCTGTCACAATTGCAACCGTGTTGCGCTTGATGGTCAACTGGAACGCCTTGGACGGATCCTCCTGGATGGCCGCGCAGACACGGGCGACGTCAGGCGTGTAGACGCGCGAAAGATCATCCCTGTTTTTTACTGGCGACTTGGGATGGATCGAAATCTTGCCGCCCAAATGCAGCAGAAATGTGCGATCGGACACATTGGCCACCCTGACGCCGGGAAGCGACTGCAGCGCCTGCACGATGGCCTGGCCGTGCGCATGGTCGAACGCCTGCACCGTGACGTCCCGCACGGCCGTTGTTTTCGTTACGTGAATGACGTCAACCGCGACGATGTCGCCGCCCGCCTCGCCAATGGCCTTTGTCAATGTTCCAAATGTCGCGATCGAATTCTCCAATTCCAATCGCAGAATCAAATTTGTCCCCGCATGATGCTGTATCGTCAACCGGAACCTCTCCCCCGCCATACAAATTCGCGTGTACAAATCCGCGTCAACCCGTTCCCTTGCATGATCGACGTCTCGATCGAATTTCACAGGTTCCCAAGGGGAGCAGTGATAAAGTCCGTAAAGCAGGCGCGGTCACTCCAGATATAGCGTCCGAGGCTTCAGTCGGACACTATATCTACCACTGTGCGCATGCCCAAATTTAGTTTATCACTGCTCCCCAAGGGTTTGCGCGCTTGCTTATGATTGCTGTTTGACGATCACATGGGGCGACCCCGCTGCACCCCATACATATGCACAGATGCTGCAGTTATTTGACGATCACATGGACAGGCGATCCGAGCGCCGCCTCTGCCGCCTCCATGACCATCTCCCCCAGAGTGGGATGAGCATGAATGGTCAAGGCAATGTCTTCCAGCGTTGCGCTCATTTCAATGGCAAGCGCGAGTTCCGCGATCAGGTTGGACGCCTCCGTGCCGACCACCTGCGCACCGACGAGCAGTCCGGATTCCTTGGCGGCGATCAGCCTCACAAATCCGGCGTCGGCGTTCAGTGCGACAGCCCGCCCATTGGCCGCATAGGGAAAGCGGGAAACGGCGACGGCCCCGTATTCCTGTTGTGCTTCCTCCTCCGTCAGACCGACGGCAGCGATCTCAGGATCAGAGAATACGACAGCGGGCACGCAGCGATAATCGACCGCGCTGTTCCGTCCCGCGATTGCCTCCGCCGCGACCTTGCCCTCATACGATGCCTTGTGCGCGAGGGCCGGACCCGCAACGATGTCTCCGATCGCATAGATTCCCGGCACGTTCGTGCGGCACTGCCGGTCAACCTCGACCAGCCCCTTGGCTCCCATCTGCACGCCGATGGTTTCGAGCCCAAGGTCCTCCGTGTTTGGCAGTCTTCCGACAGTGACCAGGATGTATTCAGCGCTCACCGTCTTCTCCTCGCCGCTTACGGTAAACGTCAACGCGACGCTGTCTTTGCTTTCTTTTACACCTTGCGCCATGGCGCCCGTATAAACATCGACATTGTCCCGCTTCAGGGCGCGGCCTACCAGACGCGACAGTTGCGCGTCGAACGTGGGCAGAATCGCATCCGTCCCCTCGACGATCGTCACCTTGGCGCCAAACTTGGCGAACGCCTGCCCAAGCTCCATGCCTATGTAGCCGCCGCCGATCACAATCAGACTCGCCGGAACCTGGTCCAGCGCCAAAGCTTCCGTCGAGGACAACACCCGCTTTCCAAATGGAATCGATTTCAGTTCGACTGGCCGGGAACCGGTCGCAATGATGCAGTGCTCAAACCGATAGTTGTGCCCTTCCACAGCCGTCATGACCCGGACTTCGTTTGCCTTGTTAAAGAATACCTCGCCCTGAATCACTGTCACTTTGTTGCCCTTGAGCAGGGTTTTCACCCCGCCTGTCATCTTGTCCACCACACTCTGTTTCCAGGCCTGCACCTTCTTAAAATCAAGCACGGCGGTTGTTTCGACGCCGGGAAATGCGGGCTCCCTGGCCGCGCTGTACTGATGCGCGGCTGAGATGAGGGCCTTGGAGGGAATGCAGCCGCGATTCAGACAGACGCCCCCGAGTTCACCCTTGTCAATAAGAGTGACCTGCTTGCCCAGTTGCGCCGCGCGGATCGCCGCGACGTAGCCACCCGGTCCGCCGCCGATGATGACAACCTCGGCTTCTTCCGTAAGCTCTCCAACCACCATTTCCTTACACCTCCATGAGCAGCAGCTTGGGATCTCCGAGCAACCGCTTCATTTCGTTGACGGCCTGCTGAGCGGTCGCACCATCGACAATCCGGTGGTCAAAACTGAGCGACAGCGCCATCAGGTGCGCGCCCGTCACCTGACCCTCCCGCATCACCGGCCGTTCTGTAATGCGGCCGACGCCGAGAATCGCGACTTCGGGGTGATTGATGATCGGCGTGAAAAACAGGCCGCCCGCCGATCCGATATTGGTAATCGATACAGTGCCGCCTTTCATTTCCGCCGGCATCAGTTTGCCAGTGCGCGCGCGCCCCGCCATATCCTCGATCTGCGCCGCGATCGCCCACATGTTTTTGCGATCTGCGTCGTGTACGACCGGCACCATCAGACCCCGTTCCGTGTCGGTGGCGATCCCGACATTGTACGACCGCTTGAGGATCAGTTCCTGACGTTCATCATCCAGAGACGCATTGAGTTGCGGATACTTCTGCACTGCGGCCACGAGCGCCTTGACGACAAACGGCAGGTAGGTGATCTTGACGCCGCGTTCTGCCGCCAGCGGTTTGATCTCCTGGCGCAGCCGAACGAGTTCCGTCACATCCGCCTCATCCATGAGGGTCACATGAGGGGCTGTGTATTTCGATTTGACCATGGACTGCGCGATGATCTTGCGGATCGAAGTCAGCGCAACCCGTTCTTCGAGCGCGCCCGCTGCCGCCGCGGCAACCGTCTGCGCATGCGCTGCGGTTGCGACATCCTTGCTCAAATCGGCGCCACCCGCTGCCGCGGAAACAACCGCCTGCGCGACCGTTGGGACGGTTGCCGCTCCCGTCTCTCGTTCCTCCTGCGCCGCGGCTGGACTCGCTGCGGCGCCAGAGGCGCCCGACAGATATGCCGACACGTCTTCCCTAATGATCTTACCATGAGGACCGGTGCCTGACACAAGCGCTATGTCGACACCCTGTTCACGCGCGAATCTGCGCACGCCGGGAGTCGCCAGGATCTCGCGGACAGCGCCCGAACGGTTCGCTGCCGACGCCTGTGATTCATATGCGGATGCTGGCGGTTTTGCCGTCGCCGCGACTTTCCGAGCCTCTGCGGCGTCTCCGCCCTGTACGGATATAGTCGCCCCCATTGCCGGTTCAGGCGCCGCTGCCGCCGCGGGCGTGGGCGCTTCGTCGCCCCCATTGCCGGCGCCCGCGACTTCCAGAGTGAGGATGAGATCTCCGACAACGACAGTTGTTCCGTCTGCGACCTTGAGCTCCACGATCCGGCCGTCAACAGGGCTCGGCAGTTCAATCGTCGCCTTGTCGTTCTCCACTTCTGCGAGCGCATCGTCTTCCTTGACTTCATCTCCTGGCTTGACAAGCCACTTTTCGATTCGTCCTTCATGCAGCCCCTCCCCAAGTTCGGGAAAGCGAAGTACATACAGACCCATCTTTTTTCACCTCTCGCAATTATAGAGGTTGTTCAAAAAGGGGTCAGAACTCCCCGGCGCATTGCCGCGTCAGCGCCAAGAATGCTCCCTCACGTACCTAAAACGTACGCTCGGTCCGCATTCTTGGCTCGCTTCCTTGCACTGCGCGGGTCTTACCTGACCCCTTTTTGAACAGACTCTTACATACTGAGCACTTTGTCCAGATTCTCCAGCACGCGTTTTGGGGTGGGCAACCATTCCTCTTCAATCATGGCAAATGGGTATACCGTGTCGGGCGATGTCACGCGCAACACGGGCGCTTCCAGATGGAAAATGGCGTGTTCGTTGATTTGCGCCGCCACTTCGGCGGCCACCCCGGCCGAACGCTGCGCCTCTTGAAGCACAATCGCCCGATGGGTCTTCTTGACCGATTTGACAATCGTCTCAATATCGATCGGACTGATCGTCCGCAGGTCGATGACCTCCGCCTGCACCCCTTTCATTCTCGCCCATTCATCTGCGGCCTTGACCGCCGTATGAACCATGGCGCCGTACGCCACCACGGTCGCTTCGCTGCCCTGCCGGACAACGTTTGCCTGACCGAGCGCAATAGTGTAGGCTTCGTCTGGCACTTCCTGACGCATCACGCGATACAGTTTCATGTGTTCCAGGAAGAACACCGGATCATTGTCGCGAATCGCAGAAATCAGAAGTCCCTTGGCATCGTAAGGGGTGGACGGAATGACGACTTTGATGCCCGGCGTTTGCGCAAGCAGCCCTTCGAGACTGTCCGAATGCATTTCGGGCGTCTTGACGCCGCCGCCAAACGGCGCCCGATATACAATCGGGCAATTGTAGCGGCCGCCCGAGCGAAAACGCATGCGGGCCGCCTGCCCCGCAATCTCATCCATCGCTTCAAAGACGAAGCCGAAAAACTGAATCTCCGCAATGGGCCGAAAGCCCTGGATCGACAGCCCCGTGGCTAGGCCGGCAATGCCGGATTCGGCGAGCGGCGTGTCAAACACGCGATGTTCCCCGTATTTTTTTTGCAGCCCGTCGGTGGCCCGAAACACGCCGCCGCTTTGGCCGACATCCTCCCCAAAGAGCAACACCTTTTCGTCGCGCCCCAATTCCAGATCAAGCGCATTGGTGATTGCCTGGATCATCGTCAATTGTGCCATTGTACATTCCTCCTGCCGTGTACTGCGTCCTGGTCTGCGAACTGTCCTGAAAAAGTGATGGTCCCTGCCAGTCGGAATCATATATTGTGCCCCTGCTCGGACAGCGCTGTCGCTAAACTCGCGACGGGCACAATATATGACTCCTTCCCAAGCGGGTCTTGCGTCTGCATCCGCGAAAAACTTCGCGGCGCCTTTTTCATCCTGCCGTGTACTGCATTCTGGCCTGTGAGCTGGCCTGAAAAATGCGATGGTCCCTGCCGGTCGGAATCATATATTGCGCCCCTGCTCAGACAGCGCTGTCGCTAAACTCGCGACGGGCGCAATATATGATTCCTCCCCAAACGGGTCTCGCGTCTGTATCCGTGAAAAACGACGCGAGCGAGTTTCCGATCCGCCGCGCTCCGGCGTCGGGGCAGTCTAGTCTGCCAGTTCGGCGCGCTGCGCCAGCAGGTCGTCCGGAAGGGTTTCAAACATCCGGTCGATCAGGCCCGGCAACGTCATGCTCTGGTATTCATCCGCCTTTTTCAGCGCCTCATTCACGGCCGTCTTCGCTTCTTCAATCACGGCCTCCTCGTCCTTTTGGGACCACAGATTGCGCTGTGACAGATAATGGCGAAACCGTACCAGCGGATCTTTCTGTTGCCATTCTTCTTCAAGTTCCTTGCTGCGATACCGTGTCGGGTCGTCGCCGCTCATCGTGTGGGGGCCATAGCGAAAAGTGAGTGTTTCGATCAAACTCGGTCCGCCGCCCTCGCGGGCGCGTTCCACGGCCTGCTTCATCGCCCCGTATACAGCCAGGACGTCCATGCCGTCCACCTGGACGCCGGGGATGCCGGCGGCGGCGGCCTTTTTGGCCAGGGTCTCCGCGGCTGTCTGCAGACTCACGGGAACAGAGATCGCAAACTGATTGTTCTGGACCACAAATACCGTTGGCGTCCGAAACGCGCCGGCAAAATTGATGCCTTCATAAAAATCGCCCTGGGAGGTGCCGCCGTCGCCGATGTAAGTGAAGGCCACGCGTTTTTCCCCTTTCAGTTTGAAGGCCAGTCCCACACCGGTCGCCTGAACGACCTGCGCGCCAATGATAATCTGCGGAATCAGCACATTGACGCCATCCGGGAACTGCCCGCCGTGCTGATGGCCGCGCGAATACAGAAAGGCCTGATACAGGGGCCAGCCATGCCAGACGGCCTGAGGCACGTCGCGATAGCTCGGCAACAAAAAATCATCTCTCGTCGTCGCCGCTTCACTGCCGACCATGGAAGCCTCCTGACCCGCCACGGGGGCGTAAAACCCCAGTCGGCCCTGTCTGGTCAGCTTGACGGCGCGCTGATCCCACACCCTTGTGAACACCATTCTGTACATCAGATCGCGCAACGCGTCATCCGTCAATTTCGGCATCAAAGCTGGATTGACGACGTTGCCCGTCACGTCGAGCACTTGCAGGTACGGCAGTGGCTTCGCTGGTGCGATAGCGCTCATTGTCAGTTCACCTCGGATAATCAGTTCATGTCCTGCAGAAGTCCTGAGAAAATCCTACAAGGAATATTGTCAGATGACAGCCCGGACTTGTTAATACAGATCTTTCATATAGTATAATACAGTTAGACAAAAGTTGCGAATTCTCTTTTGTTAAAACTTTTTTCTGTTACACTTAAAGAACGAATCATATTAAACAGCGGCTAGTCGAACCACACGCAGCCGCCATATTGATGGGGGGGAGTCGCCACGGCCGACGAAACGTACACGAAGCGGCGGATTGAAGGGCACACCATATACAGTGCTCATTTATCGGAAGAACGAACCATAAAAGTGTATCTTCCACCCGAGTATGGCAGCCAGACCGCATACCCGATCCTGTATTGCCATGACGGCAACGAATTTTTTACACATGGGCGAATCGCCACCATCGCCAATGAAATGATCGCGAACGGACTGTTGTCTCCGTTGCTGATCGCGGGAATTGCCGTGAAAATGGATCATCGCACCGAGGACTACGCGCTGTCCGGAAAGAGACACGAAACCTATCTGCGGTTTGTCGAAGAGGAATGCATGCAGTTTATCGAGCGCCGCTATCCACTTTCCCCCGACCCATCCGCCCGCGCCATGGCGGGAATCTCACTCGGCGCCGTCGCGACCCTGCACCTCGCTTCGCGCATGGGTGATCGACTATCAAATGTGTTGCTCTTTTCCGGCGCCTATTACGATTCCTTTTCGACGTTTATCAGGGAGCGGAACGGACTGGGCGGACTGTCCGCGTATATGGTTGCAGGTTTGGCGGAAACGGCTGTGGACACTCCAGAAGGAGTCTACGATTTTCTGACCGCCAACCGGAACATGAAGACGATTCTTGAGGAGCAGGGTGCAGCCGTCTCCTATCGCGAAGGGGAGGGCAAGCACGTGTGGGGATTCTGGCAACGTGAATTGCCCGCTGCTTTGAAGTGGCTGAGCGGCCGACTGCCCGCTCCCCGCAGCGCCGAATAGTTCGATCGTCGCCGCGCATCCGACTGCCACTCAATCCACTCAATCTGTGCGAGGAGGTCTGTGAAACCGAAACGTCGTTCTATCGTCTGATCATGTGAACGTTCATGACAATCTGAATCGACAGCCCTGGCGTGAATCCATCAGGAAAGCCACGCCTTTTGCGGCTGATGGAGGAGATGACGACGTGGGAACACGCTTCAAGAAACACCATAACTACTTTCTGGTATTCGGAGTCGGTCTGTGTCTGTGTGGCTGCGCAACCACTCTGCAGAACGGGGGATTGCGCCATGACGCCGTCAGCGTCGGCGGTGCTGGCGGTGCTGGCGCCGCCGCGCGTGCGGGCGGACGTCAGCGCGACCAACCGATGGCCAAACGTGCGCAGTCCACATTTCGTCCGGCCAGGATGGCGGCGGACATACCGCCGGGCGTCAGCAATTCATGGCCGCTCTTTGGCAATAACGCATGGCAGGACCGTTATTCGCCGATCGGCGCCTTGAACGCGCGCACCATCGGCGGTTTGCGCCTTGCTTACGATATCGCGCTGCCAAACATTCACGGCGGCAATGAAAGTTATCCTGAGGAACAGCATGGAGTTCTCTACGTCACAGGTTCAAACGCGTCTGTTTATGCGATTGACGTGAAGACGGGAACCATCAACTGGTCCTATACTCCGGCGCGGGGCGGCGCTTACCGATTGCCGCAAATCAACCGCGGCGTGGCCATGGGACGAACGCGCCTGTATGTGCTCACAGCGGACGACAGGCTGGCGGCGCTGCGCAAATCCAACGGTCGCGTGATCTACACCGTACAGGTCGCACAGCCGCAAAAAGGATACTTTGAGTCCATGGCGCCACTGCTTGCGGGCCATACAATCATCGTCGGCAGTTCCGGCGGCGATGAAGGCGCGCGGGGATTTATCGCCGCCTACAATCGCCGCAACGGACATCTCTTGTGGCGCTTCTTCACAGTTCCCAAACGCGGGGTCGGCTGGTTGCCCAAAACCGGACATCATGGCGGCGGCGCCGTCTGGACAACCCCCACTTACAATCCGGCCAGTGGACTTGTCTACTTTGGCACTGGGAACCCATCGCCCGACTACTACGGCACGGTAAGACCCGGGCCAAACCCATACACGGACGCCGTGGTCTGTATCCAGGCAAATACGGGCAAGCTGCGCTGGTATCGACAGGAAGTCCTTCATGACCTGTGGGACTACGACGTAGCGTCGCCGCCCCTCCTTTTTACCTGGGGCAAGCAATTGCGTGTCGCCGAAGCGGGGAAAGACGGATACCTGTATGAGTGGAGCGCCAACAATGGGCGCCCAGTTACAAAGCCGGTCGCATTTGTAAAGGAAGGCCACGTTGCGCCCACGCCTGCCGGCAATCTGGAATGGCCGGGTCCCGACGGAGGAGCAAACTATGGCCCGTCAGCCTATGACCCAAACACGGCGGACATTTACGTGGCGGGAATCAATGGACCGGAGACAGTCTACGCATCGCCAGAACAGCACACAGGTCACACCCTGGATTTGGGCACCGCACAGACTCCGCCGTCTCGCTCGCATTTTACGGGCACCATCACAGCCATTCACGCCGGCACGGGCGCCATCGCCTGGCAGATCGCCACACCTGCGCCCCCCATCGGCGGCGTCTCAGTGACCGCAGGAGGCGTGCTGTTCTTTGGCCTTGAGAGTGGCGCCCTCGAAGGCGTGTCAGCCAGTACCGGCCATGTATTATGGCGCAGGAATACAGGTGTGCCCATCGGCTCAGCTCCTGTCGTGTTTTCCAGTGGCCGCGCTGTTTACGTGGCGATTGCACTGGGGGGCGCCGCATCACTCTCGACGCTGTTTCCCTATCATGGTCCACAGCGCCTGCTCGTCTATCGATTGTGATACAATGATGCAATCAATTCGTTACAAAATATTCAGGATATCGTGAACATTTGTCGATATCCTTCTCAGCATCGTCTCGGATTGCTTGGCAATCTGTTACACTAATCCGCAGTGGAGACGGGGGAAACAGGGGGAACAACCATGCGCCGTATACGGAGAGAAACCATGGCCGCTATTGTCGTTATCATTCTGGTTATATGCGGCGGCGACATCGCATTGATATCGATGCAGTCTGAGATGCCGCGGCTGCGCGACGATCTGCACATGATCGTCCTTGTGGGCGCCTCCGTCATGATCGCCGTATTGCCGCCCCTGGTCCTGGCTGGTTACTCGCTGGCCAGGCTGCGCTTCTCACGCACGCCTGAAACAGGACTCCAACCCGGGCCATCGTTCCCGCACCTGTACGCCAACCGCGTTCTGGAGTTTGTGTGGCTTGCTGCGCCCCTGGCAACCATCGCGGCGATTGCGATCCCCATCGCCACCGCCGCCTTTCATCTATAAAACTATAAGGCCGTCTCTCGCCAGGCGGCCTGCACTCGCGTGCGCCCGCATGACGGCGCGCTACGCCACATGACGCCGCATCACACCACACTATGCCAGATCGACCATGCATCCATTCGCAACGGACAATAACGCCGCTTCGTTGAACCTCGTCAAATTGCGCACATCCTGTATCGTGACTGTCGGCTCGCGGCGCGATGCGATCGCGTCGACCCACTGCTCCATCGGCGTTGCCAGGGAATCGAAAAGCGGCACTGCGTGCCACTTTAAGGGGCCTGCCGAGTCCAGCAGCCGGCTCCGTATACGCACCTCGCCGTCGTCCACCAACACGGTCCCGAGAGTGCCATGCAGTTCCAGGGCAAATGGGCTGCCGCGCGAGATGAATCCCGCCTCCACAACCCCGGATACCCCAGAGCTGTATTCGACGGCCACCACAGCCTGATCCTCCACCTCGCGACCGGTGAAATAGGTGAACGCTGCGCACAGTCGGCGCGGCGGACCCGCGAGACGGTTGGTCAGATAGATAGGGTGCGCGCCCAGGTCCATCAAGGCGCCTCCACCGCAGAGCTCCTTGTCAAAAAAATAGGACGGCAGCCAACCGCCTGGCGATTCACCGTTCGCAAGCGCCCCGTCGTGCGCGAGACGGCAGCGCAAAAAAGTCAATTCGCCGATCGCGCCATCGCTCAGCAAGTGCTCCACGGTGACAAAGTAGTCATGCGACAGGCGCGGCAGGGACACCATGAGCCGCAAACCGCGGCTTTCAGCCAGATCCAGCAGCGTATCGCAATCGTGAAGCGATGTGGCGAGCACCTTCTCCGAAAACACATGCTTGCCGTGTTCAAGAGCAGACCGAATCACCTGCAAATGCATGGATGTCGGCGTATCGACAATAACCGCGTCGATATCCGCGCGACACAGCAAATCCTCCAGATCCGCGACAAAGGGCGCTTGCAATTCCCGCGCCCACTGTTCGCCGCGCCCCGCGTCCTCGTCCCAGACAGCGGCGATTCGAATCTCCTCATGGGCAAGCGCGGCGCGGGCGTAATCACGCGCATGGACATGCCATTTGCTCACCATGGCCACCTGCAACACAAACCTCACCCCCAATAAATGGAACGGCCGCCGCGGCGCCGTCAGTCCGTCAACAGTTCGCGTACGATATAGCGCGTCAAATCACCGCGGCTGACGATGCCCACGACGATATGGGACTCACTCACAACCGGCAATTTCTTGAACCGCCGCTCCCCGAAAATCTCGGCAATGTCTGCAAGCTCGGTGTCAGGACTGACGGCAGTCAGGCGCGCCGTCGTCATGACATCGCTGACCGGCCTTGCAATCAACTCTCTCATCCTGTCAGGCAGTGTCTTCTCGCGCACATAGAAGGACATGAATGTGCCCATATCCAGCGTGTGGGTCGTGTGCGGCCGCAACCGGCGAAACACGTCGTCTGCCGTGACCATGCCTTTCAGGCGGCGACTTGGATCCAGCACCGGCACTCCACTGACCTTGTGATTGGCAAACAGCAGCAACAGATCCCGGATGCTGGTTTCAGGGAGTGCAAAAATCACGTCGGTGATCATAATGTCAGCGGCTGTCATCATGCGAACGGTTGCCTCCTCGCCAAATGTTTGAGCGCCTGCGTTTAAAATCCCAATGCGTCCACGCCCAACTCATCAACACGGCGCGACTCATCTCACAACTTCCTCGCGCCGACGCTGCGAAACCGCGGCATACTGTGCAACACATCGATCATATGCGTGCGCTGCTCTTCACTGTGTCTCATCATGGCGTGCAATTCTGCATTCATCTCCTTCAGTTGCTCCAGTTCCTTGACCTGCGATTCCTGCATCTCCTGAAGTTTTGTAAACTCCGCCAGCAGCGTCTCGTGATCCTGCTTTGCCCGCGCTTCCTGACTGTCGGCGACCAGCAGCGTCTGACGCAGGACAATCGATGACACGCCCACGCTGGTCACATTCATGTAACTGTTGACGATCAGGACAAAAACGACAGCGTTCGCAAAGCCGATCAGGGGAATGAGGGTCACAAACGTAAACAGGATGACAAGCGGGTTGGTCAGGAATTTTACAGGCCAAGGCAGGACGTAGCGATCGAGAAACTTGTAAAACATGTTCACTGGATGGTCAACCCCCTATGCGTATCGCCGCGGCGTGCGCGGCGGATTCCCCTGCCGTTTCGCGGCGTCGCCGACGGAATGAAAGGGCGCCTGCGTCGTCAGGAATGATTGTGCTATCAGGAGATAATCATAGCACAATCAGGAGACTGCGCGTTCCTTCGGTGTACTCCGGAACCGGATCTCCATGCGCGACAAAAAAGCGCGGCGCCTCTTGCGAGAGGCGACGCCGCGCTTTTCACCGGATCTTCTGCCGAATGACAGCCGACCACTATTTCGATCAGGACGCCTGACCGTTGAATGTCATGATCCACATCGACATGCCGACGATGGTCGCGACAAACAGCAACCCGGCGAGAAGCCCGAGCACCTGCCATGGCGGCCCCTCATCCGACTCGGTCACATGCATGAACAGAAACATCTGCACAAAGATCTGCAACACGGCCAGCCCGAGAATGATAAATATCGCGGCGCCAAACTGCGCTGCATGCGTCAGCCCGATCCACATCGAAAAACCCGTTAAAATAATCGACAGGACGTAGCCGATGATCCCTTTCCAGGGAAACCGCTCCGCATGATGGGGCGCAATCCCTCTGCTGCTCTCCGGTGTATTCAGCATTACGTCATCACCCCCGTGAGATACACAACCGTGAAGATGAATACCCAGACGACATCGAGAAAGTGCCAGTACAGATTGACGATGAACACTCGGCGGGCAGTGGCGGGCGTGATGCCGAAGCGCAGAACCTGGAGGACAATGGCCAGCATCCACACAATTCCCAGCGACACGTGAGCGCCGTGAGTTCCGACCAGAGTGAAGAAGGCAGACAGGAAGGCGCTTGTCTGCATGGTGGCGCCAATCGAGACGTAGTGCAGAAACTCGGTGATCTCAAGAGTCACGAATGACGCGCCCAAAACCGCTGTGACCAGCAGCCACCCCACGGTGCCCCTGACGCTCCCGCGACGCATGAAAAACGTCGACATGCCGCCCGTGAAACTGCTCGTCAGGAGAATGAACGTTTCCTCGATAAAGCCCTGTACATCAAACAATTGGCGCCCGCTCGGCCCCGTAGCCACATGCGTGCGCAACACGACGAAGGTGGCGAACAGAGTGGCGAACAAAATCATGTCTGTAGCGAGAAAGATCCAAAACCCGAAGATCTTCAACGAATCGTCTTTGACCGTGTATTCGAGCGGGCGCGGATCATGTCCGGGAACGCCCGCGTGCGCGTGTTCTACAATCGCGGCCATGCCTCACAACCTCCCCAGAGCCGTTTCGGTGTGAATAACCTCATCGACCGGGATATGATAATCCGAATGATACTCAAAGGACCTCGCCAGAAGCAGAATGACGACGCAGAACAAGCCAACTGCGGCGAGAATGTACCAGTTGAAGACAAAGCCAAACCCCGCCACGAAAAACGCGAGACCAACCAAAAACGGTTTGGCCGAATTCTTGGGCATGTGAATCGGCGCTATATCTTCGGCCCGCACTCTGAGCGTGTCCTGTTTGCCCTGCTCTTTCAGCGTCCACCATTGATCGCGATCCGTGATGGTCGGAATGACGGCGAAGTTATAGTGCGGCGCCGGCGACGGGAGCGACCACTCGAGCGTGCGTCCGTCCCAGGGATCTCCTGTCAGGTCGCGTTCCCCTTTGAAGATGCTGTACACGATGCCCCCAGCCATGAAGATGAAGCCAATACCCATGAGAAATGCGCCTATGGTGGAGATGAAGTTCAGCGCCGTCCAACCCATGCCCGCCGGATAGGTGTACATCCGCCGCTGCATGCCCATCAGGCCAAGCGCATACTGCGGTTCAAAGCACACGTAAAACCCGATATTCCAAAACCAGAACGCCCAACGTCCCCACTTCTCATCGAGGATGAAGCCAAACACTTTTGGCCACCAATAATACAGGGCGGCAAACATCCCGAAAACAACGCCGCCGATCAACATCTCGTGGAAGTGAGCGACCAGGAAATAACTGTTGTGAAACTGGTAATCCACCGGCGCCACCGCGAGCATCATGCCTGAGGCGCCGCCCAAGACAAAGCAGGGAATGAACGCAATCGTCCACAACATGGGCATTTTCATGCGTATGCGTCCTCGGTACATCGTGAACATCCAGTTAAACACTTTGACACCCGTTGGGATGCCGATCAGCATCGACGCCACCGCAAAGAAGCTGTTGACCGAAACGCCACCGCCCATCGTAAAGAAGTGGTGCGCCCATACAAAATAGCTGACGACGCTGATCACGAGCATCGACGACACCATGGCCTTGTATCCGAAAATCGTCTTGCGCGAGAATGTCGCTACAACCTCGGAGAACACCCCAAAGGCAGGCAAGAGCACGATATACACCTCCGGGTGGCCCCAGATCCAGAACATATTGATGTACATCATGGGAAGACCGCCGGCGTGTATGGTGAAAAAGTGAGCGCCGGCAATGCGATCGATCAGGAGCAGGGCGAGCGCCACCGCCAAAGCGGGGAACGCGAAGATGATCAAAATGTTCGTCGCCACAATCGACCACGTGAACAGCGGCATTTTCATGAGCGTCATGCCCGGAGCGCGCATCTTGAAGATGGTGGCCAGGAAATTGATGCCCGTGGCAATGCTCCCGATCCCGGTGATCTGCAGGGCAAGGAGATAAAAATTTTCACCCGGTCCCGGACTGAAATGCAGACCGGCCAGCGGCGCATAACTGGTCCATCCGGCGGCGGGCGATCCCCCGATGACAAAAGAGATGTTGAGCAGCATCGCACCGAAGAAAAACAGCCAGAAGCTGACCGCGTTCAAATAGGGAAACGCGACGTCGCGCGCGCCGATCTGGAGCGGCACCGCGATATTCATCAGAGCAAAAATGAACGGCATGGCCATAAAGAAAATCATGACTGTACCATGCGTGGTAAAGATCTGGTCGTAATGCGACGGGCCGAGAAAATGTTCGTTGGGAAGCGCTAACTGTGTGCGCATCAAAAGCGCGTCGGTCCCCGCCCGAAACAGCATGAGCACGGCTGCGATCAGATACATGATGCCGATTCTCTTGTGGTCGACAGTGGTCAACCACTCCCTCCAGAGCCACTTCCATTTCTTGAAGTAAGTCAGCACAAACACGATCCCGACACTGACGAGGAGGATTGATACATCCGCGCCGTAGATGAGAGGATCGCCGGTCACCAACAGACCCCAATGGCTCAAATGACTGATTGGCATTCGGTTTCCCGTCCTTCCTGATCCCCGTTGGACCCGTAGACTTTCGACTTTCCATCCCAAGCGTTGCATGCACGCCCGATTGATCGGGACACCGACCGACGCCGATCATGCGCTGCGCCAACTAACGCGCTTTTGCAGGATGATGGTGCAACGATGTCTCCACTTGCATCGTGGTCGGCATAAAGCGGCCGCCATCGTTCATCACCGTGTTATAGAAACTGTTGGCAGGGTATGACGAGTACGTCAGGTCGCCAACCAGGTTCGGAACGGCCAATTTCTTATATCCAGTCAACGTGAGCGCCGGCGCCGTGCTTTTCACGTGCTTGACCCACTGATCGTATTTTGCCATGGGCACCGCGACAACGTGAAACGTGGTATGCGCAAAGCCGCGCCCTGTAAAGTTCGCGCCATGGCCGTAGTAGTCGCCGGCTTGATTGGCCTGCAGCCACAGTCGCAGAGCCATGCCTGGCATCGTATATTCCTGACCGCCCAGACGGGGCACCCAAAATGAATTCATGGGAGCGTTTGACGTGAGGATAAATTGCACCGGCACTCCCACCGGAATCTCCGCATAGTTCACAGTCGCCAATTTGTGGCCTGGATACTGGAACAGCCACTTCCAATCCAGAGATGTTACTTCAATGGTCATGGGTGACGCATTGGCCGTTTTGCCCGGGGGTTGTGCCAGAGACACCGTTGTTCTGACCGTAACCACACCCAAAATAGCCACGATGATAATGGGGATGCCCCACCAAATGAACTCCAGCACCCTATTGTCGGAAAAATGCGGATCATACGGCGCTGTGTTGCCCGGCGTATCACGATAGCGATACACGATATAGATGAGCAGTCCAATAACAGGCACGATCACAATCAATATCAGTACAAGGGAAATGTCAAACAGATTAAGCTCCGTCCTTGCGACGGGTCCGGCCGGATTAAGAACTTGAAACTGACTCCCGCATCCGGTCAAAAAAACGGCAGCCGCAGCGCCCAATCCAGCGTAGGTGAGGGTTCGTCTGCGAACCTTCCCTGCCTTCATCGCCACCACCCCTTTCCTCCTCGTATCATAAGTAGTAGAAGTTCTTTTCCGTTGAATTTCCAGTTGGCCCGGGCCAACTGGAGCAGCGCTTGAGAATTTCCAGAGCCGGCTCT
>JAJYTO010000057.1 GCA_021793015.1 Bacillota bacterium | reverse complement strand
CCAAAATCTGCTGCGGATGCTCACTCGCCAGATAGGCGCCCATTGGAGCGAGGGGAACGCCCATCTCTTCCCGAACAGCGTGCAACAGGGGCGTCACATCGAACTCAAATGCGGATCGCACCTCGTTTTCCGCAGCCATGACGTCCTGCTCCGCCTGCGCCTTGGCAAGCGCCTGAAGATCGATCAACAGGGCTTTTGCGTATTGCGTCTGGACATTGAGCACCGAACGGATCATGGCGGGGATCTTCGGTTCGATCGCGTGGCTCTGGTCGATCATGTACGCGATGCGGTCCGCCGTTTGCCGCACGCCCGCGTCAGCGTCCGCAGACGCAGCCAGGATCTGATGAAAGATGAGAAACAGCTCGTAGGGATTGATCGCGCCCACGATCAGGTCGTCGTCTGCGTATTTTCGGCTGTTGAAATGGAAGCCGCCCAACTTTTGCTCGTCGAGCAAGAACGCCACGATGTGCTCCACGTTCGTTCCCTGCGCGTGATGCCCGGTGTCGACGAGCACCTCAGCCCGCGGTCCGAGCCTGTTCGCCAGCGTGTATGCCATGCCCCAGTCCGCCAAATCCGTGTGATAGAAGCCCGGTTCAAAAAACTTGTACTCGACCAGCATGCGCATGTCGCCGTCGAGCGACTGGTAGACTTCGCTCAGGGCATCCAGCATGAAGTGCTTGCGCTTGCGGATGTCCACCTGTCCTGGATAATTGCTTCCATCGGCAAACCACAGACTGATGACGTTTGAGTCGACGGCTCTCGCAATGTCCACGCACTCCAGGAGATGGCGCGTCGCTTTGCGGCGAACGTCCGGGTTGGAGTTGCACACACTGCCAAAGACGTAGTCGTCATCCTGAAACAGATTCGGATTCACGGCGCCGATCCGCACGCCCTGCTCGCGCGCATGCGCCTGCAGTCGCGAATAGTCGTCCACCACATCCCATGGGATGTGAATCGCAACCGACGGACAGATTCCCGTCAATCGATTCACGACCGCCGCATCCTCAATCTTTTCAAACGGGTTCCGTGGAACGCCGGTCTGTTGAAACACTTTGAACCGTGTACCGGAGTCGCCGTATCCCCACGAAGGCGTTTCCACGCGCAGCGCTTTCAGTTTCTCCCTGACCCGCCCGATGTCGACGCCCCGTGCCCGTTGTAGTTCCTCAAAGAGTGCATAATGGCGGTCGGTCATGGCCGCAAAGCCTCCTTTTCAGTGACAAGAATCACTCGTTCAGTGACAAGAATCACTCGTTCAGTGACAAGAATCACTCGCAACACGCGGTAATGACCGCCCGTTCAGTGACATGAACCACCCGAAATATACTGCGTCTGCGTCGACGCTGCTGCGCGCCCGACGCCGCGCCCACTCCGATTTCGCTGCATTTGTGGCCGCCCCTACCCGCTGACCACGTTCACCGGGTGTAGGCGGCGGCGACTCCGCCGTCCACCGTCAGGATGCACCCCGTCGTCTTCGCCGAGCGCGACGATGCAAAATAAGCGATGGCTTCCGCAATGTCTTCAGGGAAGATGTTCACTTTCAGCGTCGTACGCTGGCGGTAGTGTTCATCGAGTTCATCCGCCGTTATGCCGTACGCCGAAGCGCGTTCCTCACGCCAACTCGAACTCCAGATCGCCGATCCTTGCAAAACCGCGTCCGGGCAGACGGTGTTCACGCGGATGCCTCCGCCTCCACCTTCTTCCGCCAGGCAGCGCGCCAGGTGAAGTTCCGCCGCTTTCGCGGCGCTGTAGGCGCTGGCGTTTTTCCCGGCGACCATCGCGTTCTTCGAGGCGACAAAGACGATATTGCCCCCTGTGCCCTGTCGCTGAAAAAGTTGGAAAGCCGCCCGTGAAACCAGGAAATAGCCCGTGGCGAGCACGTCGATGTTTTTTTGCCACTCCTGCAAAGACGTATTCTCAACGGATTGCGAAGAAGCGATTCCTGCGTTGGAGACGACGATGTCCAGGCCGCCATACTGTAGGATCGCATCGCGATAGGCTCCGGCCACGCTGTCCTCTTCGGTCACATCCAACGCGATTCCGAGACAGCGGCCTTCCCCGTACTCCGTGTTGCACTCCTGCGCCGCCTCTTTCGCGCCTGCGGCGTTCAGGTCGGCAAGCACCACATGCGCGCCCTCGCCAAGCAAACGTTTCGCGGTCGCTTTGCCAATACCCCCGGCCCCGCCCGTGATGAGCGCCACACGGCGAGAGAACGCCTGCTCCGGCGGCGCAAGCGACAGCTTATAAAGCTCAAGCGGCCAATATTCAATGGCATACGACTCTTCTTCCGACAGGGATGTGAATTGGTCGACGGCGGAACACACCCTCGTCACCGCGATCGCCCTCTGATACAGGCTGGCGCTGACCTCCGCCATGTACTTCGACTTTCCGGTTGACACCATGCCGACGCCCGGGATGAGAATGATGCGCGGATACGGGTCCCCGGCCGCTTCTCCGGGTTTCTGATGGCGTTTCACATAGGCGCGATACTCGTTTGCATACGCCTCCATACCCTCGCGGATGCGTTTGATCAACTCTTCCCTGTCCGCGCCCGGCGTCCACTCGACAAACAGCGGAACGCGCTTTGTGTGAACCAGATGATCGGGACAAGCGGCCCCGACCTGACTCAACTCCCGGGACGCGCGTCCGTTCACAAACTCCATCACCGCAGGCGAGTCGTCGTAGTGCAAGATCATCGGTTGCTGCGCAGACGCAGAGCCGCGAATGACCGGCAGAATCTCTGTCAGCAGCCCATCGCGAACCGTCCCGGGCAACGTCTGAACCATGCTTCCGCCGAAAGGAACGTCTCCTTTCACGCGCTCTTCCAGGTACGCCTCCGCCTTTTGAATCGTTTCGATTGTGTTGTGATAACACTCCGCAGGCGTCTCGCCCCAGGTGATCAACCCGTGCTTCTCCAGCAACACAAGACGCGCGTCCGGCTGCGAACGAACCGCTTCCGCCACCATCTTTGCAAGCGAAAATCCCGGACGAATATACGGAATCCACACCGCCTCCCCGCCGAACGCTTCCTCCGCCATGACCTTTCCGTTCACCGAACAGCAGATGCCCAAAATGGCGTCGGGATGCGTGTGATCGACTTCAGGAAAAGGCAGGAAGGCGTGCAACAGCGTTTCGATCGAGGATCGCGGAAGATTTGGTTCCGTCACACAGTGCGCCAGATATTCGACCATGTCTTCGTCGCTCATCTCATCCCGGTTTAGCAGCGGCGCGATGTCGTCCATGCGAAGGCCCGCAAATCCGCGCTCGCTGATCGTCGCCAGATCGGACCCGCTTCCCTTCACGTATAGCACATGTTCCCAGTCGCCCTTAAAGTTTTGCAGCCTGACCTTCGACGATGTGTTTCCGCCGCCCCAGTTGGAGACCCTGCGATCCTTGCCGAGCAATCTCGATCGATATGCCAGCACCGCCAGTCCTGCCGAATCGTCGCGACCGTCTTCCCATAAGTTTTCTATCATTCCACGACCTCCAAAACCAACGGATAAACGAAGATTCAATCAATCTAACAAAATTATTATAACACACAACCAGAACTAATATCAACGAAATACGATCAAAAACAATACTATTACATATTGCTTTACGTCTCGCTGACCGCTGTTTCCACTTGGCCAACCATCGAATACACCTCGCTGACCGCCCTGTCCACCTCGCCAAACGCTCGTTCCTCGTCGCCGTTTCCGTCCCGCCGACTACACGACGCGAACCCCAGGCGGACACTCCCGGACGACCACGGCTGCGCGCTCCCCATTCCATTGCCAGGCGACGCAGAGCGGCCCAAACAGGGTATTCACAGTGCCTTCGCACCGAGTCATTCCGGGAACCGGGCCCGGACAAATCGCCACCGTCCTGTAACCGGGTTCCAGCGGCTCGATTCCAAGCACATGGCGCATCAACCAGGCCCCAGGTGTACTCGCCCAACTGTGGCACAGACTCATTCTATAGGAGTCGTAGGCTTGATACGTTGTCAGGACCGCATGGAAATCGGCCGCTTCCGGAATGCGCAATGTGACGCCTTCCCAAAACGAGGTCGCACCGTGGCGAAGCATGTACCCCCACACGGTTTCGATCGCGTTCCATCCCCTGTCGACCATCCCGAAAGCAGCGTAGCACTCCGCCAGCCAGTAGGCGGTCAGCGGGGTGACAGGATCGGCCAATACGCACGCTTTCAGAAAATGTGCGGCGGCAGTTTCGCCCACGCAGCCGCTGATGATGCCAAGAAGCGGTGTGATCAATGCCGAGCCGCTCAGAAAGGCCGTCTCCTCAAGGACGGGGACAGACCAGTCGACCACAGCATCCAATTCCGGAAAGGCCTTTTGCAGCCGCAGCAGGTTGGCCTTCGTCATGATCAGCAACGCGTGCAGGCAGAGCCAGGCTTCGTTTTCCGACATGGGAACCCATTCGATCAGCGTCGTATGCCGTTCCTTGAAAAAACCGGTCCGCGGGTCCAGGCTTTCGCCGACAAACAGCGCGTGTTTGGCGATGTGCTCCTTCATCTCCAGCACAAATTTGCGGTCGCCCGTATGCCAGTAATACTCCCACATGTTATTGATCCACCAGAGCGTGTAGGCGCTGATCGAGTTCATCCAGAAGCCGTACGGCGTTCCCGCGCCAAGCTCATGAAGCGAACGCCGCAGCACCGACAGATCGTCCCACAACACATAGTCCGTCTTCGCGGCCATGTAACAGTCATACGTCCAATTGAGCCTGTCCCGCTTGATTCCATCCCATAGGCCGATTTGATGGCAGACCTCGTTCGTATGCGAAGCCACCTCGAAGATCTCGTTCATGGCGGGAACATCTGAGTGAAACGAGCCGACCCGCTTCAATTGCGCAACGGCCGATTCAAACGTTATGACTGCCTGCAGGGATTCCGTTTCCGCACCGAGAAAGTACAGCCGAACGTATCGCAGACCCTGCGGCAGTGTCGCCCGCGCTTCCCCGACAGGGATCTCCACCAGTTCCGTGATGCACGCTCCATAGCGCTCCAACTCGGGCAAAGATTCTGCACCGTTCCACAAAATGCGCAGAGGCTCGCCGCCCGCATTGCGCACACGCATACGCACGTTGCGTTCACGGAGCAGATCCACGTCAATCCGGGGGAACTGACTCAGGTCCAGTGTTTCCTGCGCCTCCCGGAGTTCTTTCCACTCGGCCTGCTTGCGCAAGTGGTAGAAGAGGTGCAGCGCATCCCGCTTGGGCCCGGAGATGTCCGCCGCTTTGTTGATCCGGCCGCGCACCGCAAGTTCCCCCTCGTAGATGCACGCCGCCGCATGACGGCTCCACAAAACAGCAAAGTCGCTGACCGGCGTCACGACGATATCCCCATACCCGCCGGCAATGAACCATTCCGGACTGTTCTCCAGGTCGCCGTATGGTTCTTCCCCATATCGGCAGACGACAGCTGCGGTCGCGCCATCGTCTGTCCGCCACGCTGCGTCTGTCGCCAGCCACAAGCCAGAGCCTTGCAGAAACGCCGCACATCCGACGCGCCGATCTGCAAGGTGTATGCCAACGGCGCCGACTGGCATCGGTTCGGAGCACGCTGCGGCGATCTCCAATCTGTGCGGGCCTGGAGACAGTGAACCTGGAAACGATTCAACCCTTGAAAATTGCGCCACATTTTGAGGATGGTCCGGAATCTCGCCGTACTCTCGGCCGTCCAGGTACACCTTGACGCCGCCAGTCGCTGCCACCCACAAGCGGGCGTCTGCCGCCGTGCGCTCAAGCGCGAATTCCCTGGACAGCCGCACGGACAGCCGCTTCTCTCTCTCTTCATGCCAAATCCATTGTGGAATCTCTCCCTGGATGCCGCTCGTCTGCTGTGCGCCGATCCCCATACCTCGGCGGACGTCTGCTTTACTCGTTCCAGATTCCATACAATAACACCTCCCCACAGGGCAGCCCCCACTCGACCGACCCTCCGATAGCAGCGGACGCCCAGTTCAGGGCCCAGTTCGCACGCCCTATGTTCGACATTAGTGATAATTACTATCATTTCCATGTTGTATTCGACAGGTTTCACCACGATCACATCACAGATCAGCGGAACCGCCTCAATCTCCCGTCTTTTAAAGTCCGTGATTATTCATTCAAGAGGGATGCGATACTTCGTCTCAACACGAACCGGTCCGAGAATGCCAAACGGGAAACGTTCACCACTGTACCGATCGCGAATCTCGCTGTGAAGGGTATTGGTTACCCGTATTTCAAGCGAATTCTCTCCCTCTTGAAGAAAAGACGAGATCACATATCGATAGGGCGGGCATAGCTTTACCCCCATGTCGTGCCCATTGATAAACAGTTGAACCGTTTCCCAGACATCTCCAAGATCGATTTCGACAAAATAGACGTTTGGATCATAAGGATATTCAAATGTGGAACGGTAGACCGCCGTGCCGGCAAACGTATCAAATGTTTCAGGGTCTATCTCATTCAGGTTGCCCAGACCATAGTTCCTAAGGGGCGCATGACTTTTGGTTTCCAGAGAACCCGCTCGTACCACATGCCATTGTTTCGTAAGGTCGATCGGGTTAAGATGCGCATCAGGCACTGCATAGCTTTCTTGACTTCCATCGGAATACGCCACTTTGAACGACCCTGGAATTGAGGTGATGCCCACCAACATGTTGCCTTCTTCAACAATAATCTCGGGAATCGTGGTCGCTACAATGTGACGCACTAAGGAGGTGAACGGTTTCACAACCAGGAAGACCGACTCATAGGGTTCAAGCTTCAGGTACACCTTCAAAAAGTTTCCTTCCTGTTTATACACTGGGACATCGCCGACGGTTCCAGCAAGCGCATTCCAAAATTCCGGCAGTCCGGATTGACGAAGCACTATCCACCCTTCGAACGTTTCGTCAATACGTTCGTTGTTGAAGAAATATACAGGCAGTCCTTGCTGATCCGTATAATAATACTGCAGCAAAGGATAGGCCGTTCCTTCAATTTCAATGTCCCAGAATCCCAGAGACCGCATCATTGCAGCGATTTGATCCGTGGATGCCACAATTGCATTGGCAAAGCTTCCGCCCCAAGTCTGTTCCGCCAGAGACTGAACCATGTCATGGCGACCGCCGGTGTCCCCGGTAGGCGGGCCTTCCAGTACGACAATGGTCACTCCGTGCTTCGCCAACTCCAACAACTTCCTCATGACGTTTATAGGTATGAACTCAACCTTCGGCAGAACGATTGCTTTCAAATCGACACCGCATATCCTGGCAACTCCTGGTCGGCCTTCTATCGATGTCGCATCCAATAGCGATTCATAAGATACAAACTCAAAATCGATCTGACCAGTCATCAGGGAACGAGCCACTGTCTCCAATGGCATCACGCTGTCTTGACCGCCAGCCCATGCCGATTCGGCATGATAAAGCACACCCACTTGAGCAACATGCCGACCGCCGCGAAGCATCAGACACGCCCGGTTCACGTAGTCGGCCCAATATCTCCAGTAACGCCACTGCGGGTTTCTACCTGCGGCGAAAAAATGAGGCGGACAATCATCGTCGGGGTACGTTGGGTTGAACGCGTGCGGAACGAAGAAGTCTGTTCCTCTGACGATCTGCCAATCGGAGAGCCACTTCATCCAACGCAGACCCAGACTCCATCCGTACGCACCAAAGTTTTCACACATGGTTGGCTGGGAGGGTGCAAAAAGATTAGTCGCGGAATCGGCCATTTTGGCCATGGCCCAATAGAAAAATTCAGATTTCCACTCCCACACTCCCCACCGAATTAATCCTTCCGTCTTCCCCGGAATAACCTGGGCCACCAAATCATATCCACCCATATCAAAGTGTTTCAACATGCGATAGAAATGACCCGCGCCGTAACCATGATGCGCGTGTGCCCCATTGTCCTCTACCACATGGCCTATGAATTGAACATTGTGTCCTCTGCACCAAACTTGTATCCGTTTGAAGAAATTCTCCGACAATAGCGTCGTGAGAACATCCATCATATCGTAGCGGACTTTTTCAGTATTCACTCCGTATTCAAACCAGAGCGCCGGTAGAAGCGGGGCCAGGTCGTAGCCCTTGCGACTGCGAAATTCATCAAGCATCCGCAACGTCCACGGATAACACGGAACATCCTCACCGAACAATAAATCGTAAGACCCAAAATTTTCGAATCCAGTTTCGTCCCCAAAGAAGCCCTTTATCATTCGGCCAAATTCGGCGCCGAACCGCTTGTATGTTTCCTCGTACGTTACATCAATAAATGCATCTGTCACTTCAGTCCGCATGATATCGGTCAAGACATCGCGGTATCTGACCGAAAACGGGAGTACAGTTGCGAACAGACATACTCTGTAGTTTTCCGAGTCCGCTCGGAGGGTTATCGGTGGGCTGTCCGCCTTCAATCCACCAACTCCATCAGTAACGATCACTGCTCGTTCAGGATCGGGTTTTCCGTCACCCTCAAGCGGAATCATGACAAGGCTAATGACGTTATCCTCTGAGCGAATCAATTGGTCCAACGGTATATGCAGATGGCCATCACTGGATTCTATATCGAGGTGACGCTTGACGAGCACCCGATAACGAAAATCAGGGTCTTTCGCTAGAACCCGACCTCCCGCGAATCCCGACGGGAAACTTTCCTCATCGAAAATCCATACCTCCATGTTCCGTTCTCTGGCTTCCTCCACGGAGATTCGAACATCATGCCACCATTTCTGACCAAGATAGTCCGGATGAGGCCTCGATTCGATGATAAATCCAGCACAGCCCATCTCGTCCATTCTGCGAATCTCTTCAAGTATCAGGGAATCATCTTCCCCATGATACCAGAGCAGTGGAACTATGCTCCGAGGCGGCTCTGTGGACACGAATTGTCTCTTCAAGCGTTCGTACATTGCACTCATTCCTCCAAATCACATCTTTATTCCACCATCCGTAATTCCCTGTATGAAATATCTCATCAGAAGGAAAAAGAGTAAGGCGATCGGAATGGCCGACAAAGTGAACGCTGCCAACTGAAGATTGAAAGCGTCAAGAGAAGGCGCAATCGGAGGGGGAATAAAATTCGTAATGGCCACGGCGACTGTCTCATGCTGTGTTCCCAACACCAACTGAGGAAACACGTAGTCTCCCCATATGCCGACCACGTTCAGCAAGCCCAACGTAATCAGTATCGGAACGCATAGCGGGGCGACGATCAATGAGAAGATCCGGATGTCGCCCGCTCCATCGATGCGCGCAGCCCCGAACAAATCTTCCTGGAGGTTCCTTACAAAAGCCCGTAATACAAAGATGCAGAACGCCTGACCTCCTGCAATGTATGGAAAAATTAGTCCCCAAGGCGTACGAAGAAGACCAAAGTTCTTGTCTTCAATAAATAATGGAATTAGGGTGAGAATTCCGGGAATAAGCAGGAGAGCGAAGACGACATAAAAAAGCAACTCCCTTCCCGGAAACTGGAGCCACGCAAATGCATAGGCGCTCAACAAGGAAAAAACGAGCATGAAAGAGACGCTTACTATGACAACAATAATAGATTGCCAAAAAGCAGGGAGAATAGCTTGGAATGCGAGCACAAAGTTATTCCAATGGGGGTGAATGGGAAACGAAAACGGTGATGCGGCTGTTTCAATGCCGTTTTTCAAAGCGTTAAACACCATAAAGATAATCGGATATAGAGTGACAAATCCCAAGATGCTCAGGACGCCATGAGTCCACCATTGGGATCGCCACGAAACACCAGTGCGCACCATCGCAGATTCCACCATCCTTCCTTATCTCTCAGCCTGAAAGTATTTGATATTCACAAGGGCCAATGCCATGACCACAACGAACAGCATGAGAGCGATCGCCATACTGTACCCGTAGTTGCCATATTGAATCGCCTGTTCGTACATGTAGAACACTGGAGTCGTGGTCGAGTTGCCCGGCCCTCCATCCGTCATGATGAGCGGTACGACAATGTTTTGAGTCACGCCTACGATGGACAGTACCAACAGAACTTTGATCTGGGACAATACCATAGGCACATCGATATGCGCGATGCGCTGTAACCCAGAAACCCCGTCCACCGCCGCCGCATCAAAAAGTTCCGCAGGAATCGACTGCAGACCTGCGTAGTAGACGAGCAGGTTAAACGGGTTCACCCATGGGAATCCCATAAGAATAACCGCCCACAAGGCGTATTTTGGATCCGCTATCCATGACTGCGTCCACGACTGCAGTCCCATGGAAATCAGCAAATGATTGAGAAGGCCGGTCGGCTCGTAGATGTACTGCCAGATCAGGATGGTGACAACGCTGGGAATGACGAACGAAAGAACAAAAACGGTGCGATATACATACTGAGCCCGTGTACTTCGCAGATGGAAAATCAATTCAGCGACGACAAACGAGGGAACAAGCGACAGCGGCAGGCCGACAAGCGACCAGATCAACAGGTTCTTTGCCGATGCCAAAAAGATAGGATCCTGGAATGCCTGCGCAAAGTTTTGCAGTCCAACCCACTGCGGCGGGTTAAACCCGTTCCAATTCGTAAACGCTCCAAGGAGGGCGCTTAGTGCGGGATAATAGCTGAAAAGCGCGATGGCGATAAGGGTGGGCAGCAGGAAAACATAGGCGACGAGAGCTGTCTTCCAACTGTACCTTCGCTTCGTTCGAACAGCGGGATGCTGCCGCATCTCGTGCGCCTTCACGGATGACGCCATTTGTTCCGTATAGACCTTTGGACCCAACCCCATCATCTCTCCCCGGCGCGTCCCCAGACCAGTGGACCGCTCCCTTGGCGCCGCGGCATTGAAGACATCGATTTCTCACGCGAAACCGGCAGTCCTCTGTCGTGTCGCTGCGGAATCGTTCCACTAGTCTTCGTTCGCTCGACGCGCCATAAAATTCAGACCCCTTGGGTCAGTGATTTTGCGCCGAATATTGCTGTACGGCCTGTTGCACTATTTGCGCGTATTGCTGCTTTGCGCTCGCAAAGCTGATGAACCCATTGATATATTCCTGGAACAATTTGAATATCTGTGTGTGTGCAGATACACTGACATCCGAGAAACCGAAAACCGGATACCATGGCTTCGACAGGGCGCTCGTTAACGAACGCAACGCTGGCAACGGATGTGATCCTTTAAATGTGGGAATCGTCACTCCCCATTGATTGACGACCATTTGATCGGCGCGCGGGGAACTCATGAAGCGTAGCCAGTCCAGCACCGCCTGGAACTTTCCTGGTTGGCTCATCGTCTGATCCGCCTGTGGCGTAGAAATGGAGTATTGAAACCCTCCCGACGGTCCGCCAACCGTTGTGGTGCTGTCGTATGTCGTCGCGTAGCGACTTGTATTGGCAATCGACGGCAGGTTGAATGCCCCTAAGTTGGCTGGCTTTTGTTTGCCGGCAACCCACAAACCGGGTTCCCAGGAACCGGAGTAAGTCATCGCAACCTTGCCAGCATTAAACAATGTACTACCCGTTACCGCGCTGGTAGGAGCATTTAGTACAGGAACGGCGCTGACGTTTTTATCCCAGTACTGATACAGTTCCTTTACAACCGGCCACCAAGCCATGACCCTCGGGTTTTTCAAAGGGTTTAAGATCCCCTTCTGATAGCCGACCACCTCGTCCTGAGGGGTTATCGAAGGATTCCCAGGTTGAAATGACAATAATTGTTTCAGTGTAGGGATACCCAAAAAATTGCTCAGGAATAGACGGGACCACCAACTCCAATATGGCCGATGGGCTCCCGGATCGATGCCATGCGCCTTTAGTATTCTGGAGTCGCTTAATAATTGCGCCCAGGTAACAGGCGGCTTTGAAATCCCAGCTTTCTTGAACAGCGCCTTATTGTAATAAAACGCTGTCGCAATGTAGTCCCCATTAATTTCATAATATGCACCGTTGGGAGCCTGGCTAACTGCGAGGCCAAGCGGCGACATGTAACTCCCCCACTCCTTGTTGCCTGAAACGTAGGGATTTGATTTCTTGAAGTACGGAGCCAGGTTTACGGCTATTCCGTGTGGTATCACACCCGAGTTGAGGTCCGCATACTGAGCGTCCCAAACGTCTGCAAGCTGTCCGGCCGCCGCCTCAGTCCGAATGAAGTTCGGGTCATTGCCATAGTTAGGGCTGAGGAATTTAATGTGGATACCGGGATACATCTTTTCAAATTCGTTCGCAAGCGTAAGCAGAGCCGTCTGCCTCACAGTGCCAGGGGCGACCTTCTGTCCAGGCGCAGTGGGTGTGAAGACCCACGCTCCCATGGTGATCGTCCCTTTCCAAGCCAATTTGGGAACCGTCGGCGGGGATGCCGCGTTCACAGAAACAACTGGCAAGACAGCACTCAAACCAAGAGAAAGCGCTGTCATCCATAGCGCACCCTTGTTCCGCAATCCGTGTGATTTCAATGCATTCAACCCCCTCTGAATTTTTCCCTGCTATACTGTCAAAATAGCACGGGTTTCCATTTATCAACACTGAACCGTATAATGAATTCCATCTATATTAACCCTCAAGCATATATCTGTGAATTTGGAGGTCTGAAAACTTTCCGCAAATTTCTGATTGCCGAAGGCGGGTAACATTTATTTGCGAACAGTCAAGAACGGATAATGGTTCGTTCGGCACTGATCCATGGCAACTTAAATATTTTTGAAAATGGAACCACCTCAGCTTCGGAATGAAACGACTCGTTCAGCGTTCTTCTAAAATACTGCAAAAAAATGCTATTTTCTATGGCTGTGGATTTTTCACGTGTGTCATGGTGATTCTGTTCGCTTGGTATCGTGACATGGGTTGGTATCGATTCTGAAATACCAGCACACCAGCACGGAAATTACACCAAACACGTGACGGTTAATATACCTATTCGAAACTAAACAATCACAATCAAATATTAATATATGGTTTATTCAAAGTCAAGCGTTAAATAACACCCTGATTCGAAATTGTTCCTAGACTCATATATTCGTGCGTACCTGTCCAACATCCCCTTGTAGGGAAACGTGAAGCACTAAATCTCCAATGCAGTCCGATTCCTATAGATGGTCTCGACAGCGCTATGTCGTAGGCGCACCTAACAAGATGCTATATGTGAATAAGGAGACGTTAGTTGAGTACAGATCTCACTGGCTTAACTCCTCATTCAAACGTTTCCCAGCGTCCCGCGCTCAGCCCTGACATCCCGAACGCGCATAAACAGTAGCTAACCCACATACACATGTTTTGTTTATTCATGATCGATTTGAGAGTAATCGTGCATTATGGCTATCCATTTAGCATAGCAAAAGGGTAGTCACATCGTATATTCACTGCATGGTTTGAGGACAAGCGATGGTCAAGAATCTGAGGAATCGAGGAAACTCAGCAGGAAACGTGGCTCAAGACGAAGAACCCTCCCATGCGTCTTCCTGCGCCGAAGGGAAAGGTGAACGCTTTCACTTGTTCACTCGCGATTGGGAGACGCCCCCTGATGGCGCCTCCCACCGCATCACAGTTGTCTAACGAATCTCCTCGACAAGGAAATCCTCGCTCATGCCGTAATCGATCAAATCATAGAGGCTGGCAGGCGGCGGGCCCGTTTGCGGCGCCCTTTTCCAAAGGTCCGGCCATGCCGTCCGTCTGGATTTACTGCGGTCATGATGCGGTCCGAAGAGATTCTTGAGGCTTCCACACAGGCGAATCGCAACCTCATCATCGCCATCGCCGGATCCCACATGGGAAGTGATGTCAACTTCATCACCCGATCCAACGCCGATCAATCCTGCGCGCACACCGTTCACATGCACGGAAGCGACCGTCCCCTCCCAATGACGGAGCCGAACCACGACTGTTCCATGGTCTTCGGGAATGTGCACAGTCTTTTTGTATTGAACCGCCTGTCCGTAAAACGGATATCCCTGCTCCCGCCATGCGCCGAGAGTGAGTGGGAGCGGATGATGGAGGACCCAGCGATCGCCGTCCACGACGACGCGGAAAGTTCCCCGCAGATAGATGGGTTCCACTTCCAGGAAGATGTCAAACGGGCGAGCGGCGAGAGTGATCGTATTTTCCCCTTCGCGCACGAATGCGTGGATGTCCGCCGTGCCGATGTGGCGGTCCAGCCATTCTGCGTCTTCCAGCCATTCCACACGCAGGCCGTTAACGGTCAACTGATACTCGTGCGCCCGTTCTGCGGACACGAGCAGCCGAACAGGCAACTGCCCCTCGGCAACCGTGAACCGGTAGGTCACTGTGAACCCACTGTCGTCATCGAAATGATTCGAATCCAAAAGCCGTCGCTTATACTGCACCGCGCTGTCCCATGGATTCGATTGAAACCCGTAATGCTCATAGACCATGTCACAGGCGCGGAGCGTATGAATCCCGCCATGCGTGTGGTTCCCGACCTGAAGATCGCAATAATCCATGACCAACACGTTGTCATCCTCCGCCTGCACGGTAAGCGCACCCGCCGCCAACTCCGACCGCCGTCCCCCTGGCATCCGCGGCGCCTCCGGAACGGCGGCCGTATCAGTGGTCGCCGCGCCGGAGGCCGGAGCGGAGGCGTCCGAACCAACAGTCGCCGCTCCGGAGACCGAACCGGAGACAGACGTACCAGCGGTCGCCGCGCCGTGAGACGCCTCATGGCCAGTCACGCGCAGAAGCAGTGAGCCGCTCGGAGGAAGTTCCACCCGGACCGTCACCTTCTGACCGTTCTTCTGATCATTCTCCTGATCATGCCTGCTGTATGGAATCTCCTTGATGTCCCCCGTGAATGCGTCCCATTTCTCCACATGAAGTCCCTCGACCTGCAGGGTGGAACGGATTGGCTCCGCACGACTGTTGACGATGAAATACACGGCCGTTCCATCGTCCCACTCGCGCCGCAAATGCGCCACTCCCTCGCCGACATCCTCCAGCCACTGCAGCCGCCGCGGCGCCGCATGCTCCAGATAGTCCGCCAGTTCCTGCAAACCGTCCACTCGCGTCCAGTTGGGGTTGGACGTAAGTACACGCACGTCATCACTCGGAAAACCGTCCACACGGCTGCTCGGCTCACCCAGCGCGACAACTTTTCCTCCTGCGTTCAGACATTCGCCGAGCAATTGCACGGTGGACCCTTTCATGTGAACCATGGCGGCGGGGACGACGACTGCATCGTAGGAACGAGCGCCGACGAAGACCTTGCCCTGATCAACGCGACCATGCCGTTCCATGATAAACTCGTCGCCGAGATCATAGTCCCACTGTTGATCCGACAACCATTGCAGAAGATGGACATACGGCTGCATGTCGGGATTCTTCGACACCCTGCCCTGAAACAGATTCCCGTCCTCTTCCCGAGGCGCAACGAGAAACGCCGACGTGGTTGGATGCAGAACCAGAATGCGATTCACCGTCTTCCCTTGAGAAAGAGCGTAGGACAGTCTCCCGTGGTAATCGTTCAGCACGCTGTACTCATCCCACCACGGTTGCCTCCAGTCAAACGATTGGGGATGATCACGCTTGCGCGCGCCCACGATGCTGGAGTATGTCAGGTGCTGGTTGATGAAAGAAATGCCGTGTACCATGAGCCAGTCGCCAATGCGTTTGTAATCGTAGAATGTCGAATCCCATCCCCCCGCTCCGTACGTTTCGCACAACACCCGTTTGCGATCCAGTTGGTTCGCGACGCTTTGCGCTTCCCGGATCGTCAGCATCAGCGGATCCGTCGGTTGGTCCCTTAGCAGATGAGTCATGAGCATGTCAATGGCCGGCCACTGCATGTACTCGTACAGAGACATGATCGCAGGGGACGCCAACGGGCCTGAAGCAAACGGCCACTGATGCTCCAGGTAATGACCCGTCCACGCAATCCCATGGCGTTCACACCACTCGGAGATCGGGCGGACAAAGTTGCGGACCCAGAGTTCCCGCAGTGTACAGTAGTAATCGTATCGCACCTTTTGCGGATCGACATGAATGTGTTCACCCGAAGCGGTCACAAACAGGCAGGGCAAATGCTCCTTGATACTGTACCCGTTTCGCTTTTCAAATTCGGCGGCCAGCCAATAACTGTACGGCAACGACTCTTCCCCGCCAAAAATCCGACTGCCGGAAATGGCCGGTTCATCCGTGAAAATGGCCGGAATACTCGTGCCAAAACGGTCCCCGAAGCGAGCTTTATACGGTTCGTAGGTGGTTTCCAAAAAAGACTTGGCCACTTCCGGACGAAGCAGATCCACGTAAGCGAATCCGCCGAACCATGGCATGGCCATGGGCGTCCCCAATTGGAACACGAGAAACCTGTCTCCATAGTCGCCCCAGTGCTCGACAGGTTCAGCGGTCACGTCGCGCACGAGTTCATACGTGTCGTTTCCCTCCCCAGCGGAGGACAGTCGACAGGCAAATGCTTTCACCAGACGCCCCGCATTGGGGAGAGAGAATGCAGCTGGAATGTCCTGCGACGATGCATTCTCGCTGTGGATCTCCCGAACAATCACCGAATTTGCCAGACAATCCGGCAGTTCTGAGGATACGTGCCCTCCCGCAAAGCCCGACGGGTAGGAGTTTTCGTCGTAAATGTACAGCTTCATGCCCAGTGTTTCCGCCTCCAGAAGAGCATCGGACCAAAGATTAAACCATGCGTCGGACAGGTACTCGGTAATCAACCCTGGGCGCGGATGCACGAACGCGCCGCCGAACCCATGATCATGCAGTTGCCCCAATTGCTCCCGAATCTGTTGCGCAGTCATGTCGTCGTTCCAAACCCATAAAGGGGCCGAGCGATAATCTGCAGGGGGGTTTTTAAAAAACCCCATGTCCAGGTCGTGCAACGATCTCACCTCGAAGTGTGTTTGATTATGACACTCTCCACATTTAACAGCGTGGAAACCTTTCTCAACACGGAGGCGTTGTGCCCCACCGAGATGGCGCAGTGGTGCGTCGGCGCTTCTTTAAACCAGGCGTCCATGTACTCGTCCGGATGCATGGGAAAGCGAATGGGCGTTTGTGTATTGCCGATTCTCATGATGTCGCCGTCCGTTGACCATCCCTCGCTGATGATCATTTTTAACCTCCCTTCTCCGGTCTGCGTCACATTGAGCGTGGTGACAGGGCCGACCTTCACCTTCGCTTCCACAGAAATCCCAGACCCCGCTTTGCCGTGATATACGTCCATGCCGCGCAACACGGGTTTGCCCTCGGAGATCGCGATGTGAAAGGGTCCGTCGTGGCCCAGCAAGATCGTCTGATCGTCATAGTCCACCACGACGATTTCGGAGAAACTGCCGCCCACGCCGAGAATGTCGCAGATTTTCATCGCGGCTGCCGTTTTCAGATCCCCCTCTCCGGAACACGGAACTCCCCGCGCGGTGAGCAGGGAATGCCCCAGAATAAAACCGGATTGCAGCCTCTCGTATTCATTGCCGGGAGCGCCGTGATAATAATAGGCGAGGGCGTCAAGGTCATACTCCCTGACCAGGCGCTCCTGGGCGGCAGCCACCGTGCACGACCATTCCATCTGCTCTGGCGTTGGCGTGCGGGCAATCGGATCCGCCGACGAGTTCCCGCTGATCGTGAACATGTCGCCGACTTCGGCCATTTTCTCCTTGACCTCTTGCGCCGAAACCCTTTCCACCAAGCGGTTCAGGTCGCACATCTCCAGCACCTCGACATGCAATCCCAGTTGCGCCTGCAGCATGGTAAAATCGCTGTACATGTCAAGCATGCCGCTGTATGTGTTCCCCAAAAAGCCGAAGCGGCTGTGCCGCAGCGTTCTCGCCACACCGGCCGCACGGATCCATTCCTCGATCTCCGACCACGCGCGAACGGCCTCGGGACGATCCTTGGTCACTTCGTCGGTCAACGAGACGGCCGGCGTATGGTCGAGCCCGAGCAATCCGTTGACCGCGTGAAAACGGATTCCCGCACGATTGAACGCATTGGCCAATTCCGGAATCGGGCATGCGCCGCAATGGGCAAGCCATTCAGCGGTTGTGGTTTTCTCGTACTGGATGCGGGCCGTTGGCTGGAGATTGAGAACGATCGCCGGAGCTTTGCAGATCTGGTGCACCGGCAGCACCGCAGCGCTGGTGGCGTACGTCGCCGAATGACAAAAGACGATGTCTGCATTCTTCTCGTTAAACCACTCGCCCGCCTGCCTCGCCTTTCCTTCCGAATCCACCAGGCCAAAATTGAATACCTCGCCCCACTCGGACATCTTCTCGGCAATAAAACTTCCGTATCCGATCAGCCTTTCGCGCAAATCGGGAAACTGCTGCCAGTATTCGGCTAGTCCAGTCGAATACAACCCGATTCGAGGCCTCTTGGCCCGTTTGATCGGCACCGATTGACTCACTGCACACTCCCCCTTCAGAGCTGGGATTCCGCTTGGACAGGCGCTACATTTTCACTGCGCCTTCGGTGATTCCTGCAACAAAATTCGGAGGCAATTTCAGTCCTGGAACCGCAGGTGTATACGCCTGCGCGAACATAGTAATAGTTCCCTTGTAAGTAAGCTTCGGCACAGCGGCAGTTCGCCGCGTCGATGCAGAGACCTGCGCCGCAGTGTTTGCCGCAGACTGAGACACATAGAACAGAGTTGACCGAGAGGTGATAAGTACAGCTACAGCGCTTATATGCAATACTCTCCTTGCTTTAAAACCATTCATATCTCCTCCGCTTTTTTGTTTGTGTGATAATTCCTTTCTTTCAGAAGTTATTCAGGGCATAATACAACACTATTTCTGATAATAGGCTTCTTAAACAGTCATAAAGAAGTTATAGCATGTGATGTATTCAGAAGCAACACCAATGTTTAAGACCCATCATTCCAAACCCCTTGGTAGCACAAAATCCGTTTCCGCGCGGGAATGGGTACATGGTGCCGTGTTTACTATGTTCTAGCGTATTTTTGACGCCTTTTTGGCTTTTGTACGTGTCCTCAATCTCCCCATCCCAATATCTTGCAAGGGTATTCGTTTGATGTAGAGGGGTAAAAATCCTGCGAAACGCGAGGAGAAGAATGACATGCAGGATTAGCACAAATGGGCCAGCGTGATCAACACGCATCGCGTGTTGATCCGGAACCAATCCAACAAAGGGGAATCTGAGATGGCGACAGTTTACTTTTATGGGGCAGACAAGACGGACTTGTCGGGGGCCTTTTTTACCGCGATGGCCCTGGGAATTCCGGTATCCCAGATCACGGGAGATCTGAGCCTAGCAGAGAGTTGGGTCTCCGGTGCGAAACCGGTGATTGCAGTGGGTGGGGCGGCCCTCAAAAATCTGCTTAACAGCAACTCGTCTTGGGTCAGCTTTTGCAACTACAGTTCGTGGCATGCTTCGTCGTCATACGGTCCCATTGACGGTTGCGGGACAACCGGTT
>JAJYTO010000056.1 GCA_021793015.1 Bacillota bacterium | reverse complement strand
TTGTGGTATACTCGAACCAATAGGATGATTCGGTGTGGCGACCTGTGCCGGGGTCGCCTTTGTTGTCTCCATGGGCTATTCCTTCTTTCCGAAAAACAAATAGGGTGCTCTCCGCACGGCGTTGTTCTGCCGCTCAGAAGCACCCTTTGGTTGGTGTTATGTGATTGCGGCATGTGCTACATGACTTCGGCGGCGTCTGCCTGCCCGACCAACGCGGCCTCGACTTCCACAGGGTCGAAACGGACAAGCTTGCCGATCCGGACGCAGGGGATCTGGCCCAGTCGCGCGTACCGTTGAATGGCTGCCTCGGACATGTCGTACATCTCCGCGATGCGCTTGGCGCTCACACGAGGGCGAAGTGTGGTTACTCCGATGTCTTGGTTCATTTTTTGTTCCTCCTTTTGGCTTGTCGGGACGCAAAAAAGGGCGCGGCTTCTATCGCCTGCGCCCCAATTCGTCTACGTTACAATAATACATCGCGTTAAAGCCGGGAAACTACGGAGTTTCTACGGATTCGCGGACTTCGGACCGCGTTTACTCTTGATGAACTGCGGATCAGGGTCGAGTGTATGCAGCGGACAGAGTTTTGCGAATCGAGCAATGGCCGCATTGCGCTTCTTGTTGTAAGTATCGGGTGATGGAATATCGAGACTGCGCATCACGACGGATTGCTTATCGCGTTTCACATCCTCTCGGAAAAGGATTTTGTACCAGTCCTCATTTTCGGCTTTCAATTCTTCGAGTGCTTTGCTCACAACCTCTTTGATGGCCTCCAGACGTGCCAGTTCGTCCTGCCAACGTTCCCGATAAACTTCATTAGCCTGTACGTCCTTTTCGACTCCTGACCCCCGGAGTTCATATCGCGTCTGGATGCCAATCCATTCTCTGAACTCATCAATCTTACGGCGGGTTGGACTGTCGGTACCACTTACCTTGGAGAGCAACATACGCGAAAAGGCATCCGCTAACTCGCGCTCTTCAGGAGTGAGATCGAGTGGTTTGGCATCCGCAATGCGCCGCTTACGGGGTTTCGTCTCAAGTGGCTGCGCTCCTCCCGCTCGTCTCTTCGCCTGTTCAATCTTGCGGTCGATATTGTCACCGAACTCCGCAAGCACCGCCTTCGACTTGGCGTCTCGATAATCAGGATCAAGCAATGCTATCCGGCGTTCCATATAATCTACCAATGCCGCTGCGCCGTCTGCACCTCTCTTAGCCGTTTGCGTACGCTCAAGGCGAACCACTTTACCGCCTGTGATCGGCTTTTGATCAGCTTGCATACACGCACCTCGCATATTTTTCAGCGCATCCGCAACTGCGTCATCCGCGCGTTTCCTGCAGATCGAATTGTCGATCTTAACAGCTACCTCGTGCCAGCAGGCGAAGTATTCAAAGAAGTGCAAGAACTGCCCGCCGTGATGACGTTGCGTGTGATTCGGGAAACCTAGTATAAGTTCGGGTACAGTGTGACCCATAGAATCCACCGTCCGGTAAGGGAGTACATCAAAACGCACGGCTGGCGGCGGCGAAGTTCCTTGTCTCCCACTAACCCATTTGGCTCCCAAGTGACTCAGTTCCTTTTGCAGCTCGATGAATGCTGAATCGAATGCTGGATCAGGTTGGCTCCAGACGGTTTTCTCTATCTTAAGACGGTGCCATGCTTCGGACAAACTCCCAATTGGACTCCAATCGCCCAAGCAATCAAATGGCACGAACGGTCCGTACTCCGCCACGAAGTCCAAAATAGCGCGTCGGTCATCATCGGTCGTCAATGATTCGTGCGACAATCGCAGGGTTAGAAAAGCATCGATAGCTTTGCGAGTGTCCACGGAGCGCGGTTCGGCTATCGTCGTGCAAAGCATCATCTTTCGCGCCGGATCGAAGCTGAAAGGATGCAATCGCGCGGTTCCGTTTGGGAATGGATACAGCGCTTCTTGGAGAATTGCGACCCATACGTTTTGTAACTTGCCAGAGTCCGAGAAGTCCGATTGATCTAGTGCGCTACGTTGATCGTGCGTATAGCAATACGCATCATCCATGCGAGGAACTGGACGGTCAGCCGACAGAGAATCAGTCAACTTGTTCTTTATTATCACAGGGAACGGCACTTCCGTTGCTTGAACGGCAGATATGTGGATGGTGTCAGTTGGCATGCGTGTGATCAACTCCATTTCCAGCCGCGCGGCTGTTGATATGATCTACTCATGATCTAGTTTCCTCAGTTTATGCCCTTCATCTCATTTAACGAACATACGTTTAGTGTAGCATGAAATCCTTGTATATCAAGCGTTTAAACTGCATTTTATAGATTGCAATAAATCTATTTCACCTAGTTAAAGGCCAAATAGGACGCTTCCCAAGCTGAAAGTTGCGGGTTCGAGTCCCGTCATCCGCTCCACAAGAAAAGCCCGGTAATACAGTAAAAATCGGATGGTCGCCTGTAAAGGGCCGCCATCCGATCGCTTGTTTGATGCGGAAAGATCCTGCGCCGTTTTGACGTGGGATCTTTCCGTTGTCAGTCTGCTCGTCCCAGCTTGTGATAGCCGCTCCGGAAATACATGAGAGGATTGTTCGCATCGTGGATCTGCAACGATTGCACTCTTCCCACAAACAGCGTGTGATCGCCGCCGTCATAGTCCGCCCAGAGAGTGCAGGCAATGCTGCACAGACACCGGGCGATTACGGGAATGTCTCCGGCCCGCTCAAACTGTGAAGGGTCAAACAGCGATCTGTCCGCCTTGCCGGCAAACTGTCTCGACACGCTCTCTTGATCCTCGCGCAGGATGTTGACGGCAAAACCGCGATTCTTGAGGATCAGGGCATGAGACTCCGCCCGCCTGTCCACCGAGACCAAAATCAGTGGAGGATCAAGCGATACTGATGCAAACGCGTTGGCGGTCATGCCGTGAACGTGATCACGATCATTGCCCATGGTGGTCACCACCGTGACTCCGGTAGCAAATAACCCCATGGCCGTGCGAAACTCCTGGATCGAAATCGGATTGTCCATGCAGATTGCCACCTCGTCCGTTTAATTGTCGCGGGAAACCCAGGGGCCGCTTGCGTGAAACAGTCTAAATCCATTGTGAAATCGTACGCTCATACGATATGATTTCCGCGTCGTCAAACCATAGCTTGATTTCCTTCGCGGCGCTTTCCGAAGAATCGCTGCCGTGAATGATGTTCATGCCCACACTCACGCCAAAGTCGCCACGGATCGTGCCGGGGGCCGATTCGACCGGGTTTGTCTTGCCCATCATGGCGCGGGCTATCGCAATGGCCGATGCACCCTCCCAAATCATGGCGAACACTGGCGATGACGTGATAAAACCAACCAATTCGCCAAAGAATTGACGCTCTTTATGTTCGGCATAATGCTCTTCGGCCAGTTCCCGACTCACCGCAAGCATTTTGGCGGCCACAAGCTTCAATCCCTTGCTCTCAAAGCGACCCATGACCTCACCGATAAGTCCGCGCTGCACTCCATCTGGCTTGATCATGACAAATGTGCGTTCCATATGTATCCCCCGCCTCATCGTTGATCGAAATCGGATATCCAACCCGTATCATTGTATCAATCACTCAGGACCGGTTGCAATTGCACGCTGCGAGCCGCCGTGCGACTAATGGTCCCGCTTGCCCACAAATGTGGCGAGCGCTGCCAGCGATGTGCGGGTCGGCGTCGGCGGCAGACAGGCCAGACCCTCATGCGCCTTGACCAGGTAGCGGTCCGCCAAGTCCATGGCGTCTTTGATCCCGCTGCTGTGACTGACCATCTGAACCGCTTGTCGCATATCGCCGAAGGAACCGCGTCTCGCGATCAACTCCCGCAGACCGTGACCCGGCTTTGCGTTCCGCAAGGCAAACAGGACAGGGGCGGTCAAATTGCCCTGACGAAGATCGCTCCCCACCGGTTTGCCGAGTCTCTCCTCCGTCGAGGTGAAATCAAGCACATCGTCCGTGATCTGAAACGCCATGCCGGTATAATACCCGTATCTGCGCACCGCCGAGACGATGTGCGCGGGCGCTCCGGCCGCGAGCGCCCCCAGCGCGCACGACATTTCCATAAGCAGGGCGGTTTTTCGACGAATGCGCAGCAGGTATGTGCGAATGCTTTGCTCCAGGGAAAACAGATCGCGAATCTGCTCGATCTCACCCAGACACATCCGTTCAATGGCAGTTGCGAGCGTCCTGTGAACACGCGGGTCCTCAATGTTGGACAGTGCAGAGAGTGCGCGCGCGAATATGAAATCGCCGGTGTACATCGCCGTGCGATTGTCAAAGCGGGCTTTCACGGTCGGCATGCCGCGCCTCGTATCCGCATTGTCGATCACATCGTCGTGCACGAGCGTAGCCATATGAATCAGTTCCAGACCCACGGCAACATGGGCCAGACGTTCGCGGTCATACTGCCCGAAAGTTCCTGCGAGCAACACAAATACGGGTCGGAGCCTTTTCCCTCCCGCATTGAGGAGATGCACCGCCGCATCCTCCAAGACCGATTCCTTCGAGCGAAGCTGAATTCGCAGTTGCTCCTCCACATAGGCGAGATCAGCTTCCAGGTTTGCATACAAATCCGCCACGATCACGTTGTCCTCTTCACCCTTTACTTCCTGACCGCAAGAGCCCAATCAGTCAGACTTTGCGCCCCATGTGAAGCGCGCAAATACCGCCTGTCAAAGCGTAGTGGTCCACCTGCCGCAGCCCCGTATCCGCGAACATGGCGGCCAGGGTTTCCCGATCGGGGAAATCGATCAGAGACTCAGGCAACCACCGGTACGGTTCTGCCTTGCCTACGGCCAGTCGCCCGATCAAAGGAAGGAGGCGGTTAAAATAGAAATAATACAGGGCACGAAACACTGGCGCGGTGGGCTTCGACAATTCCAGCGCCACGACCATGCCTCCGGGCTTTACGACGCGCATCATTTCGCGCAGCACCTGAGGTACATCGGGAACGTTGCGCAGGCCAAATCCGATAGTGGCGCAATCGAACGCATTGTCCTCGTAAGGAAGCGCCATGGCGTTGCCGCGGACCAGTTCCACCCGGTCGGCCACGCGCATTCGCGAGAGTTTAGGTTCGGCGACATCCAGCATCTCCTGACAAAAGTCCAGGCCGACCACCTGACCTTGCGGTCCCGCAGCCTTCGCCAATGCGATCGCCCAATCGCCCGTGCCCGTGGCAACGTCAAGACAATGGGCGCCTTGCTTCACCTGCATCTTGTTCATGGCGAACTTTCGCCACAACTTGTGTTGATTGAAACTAAGTACGGAATTCATGATGTCGTACCGTCCTGCGATGTGCGAGAACACATCGTGCACGAAGTCTGTATGAACTCTGGCGTTGCTCTGGGCCAATGGTCTCAGCCTCCTTCCACCGCTTTTGTGCTGGCAACGGAAGTGTCTGCATAGGTGAAGAGAGTCTGTATTTGCGTCCATGCGTCTGCGCCAAACAGTTCGGCGCTCGCCTCCCGAAGAAGGGCCAGCGCCTGGCGAAAGCCGTCGATGACCTGCTCCAGCGCACCGTGCCGCGCCTGTTGGCCAAGCTGCTTTGTGACGGCAATCTCTTCGTCCCATACCGCAGCCGCCACGGCAAGGTCTATAAACGCCAATACCCGATCCTCTGGAAGAAAGAGTTCGCAAAGGGTGTGCAACAGCGCTCCGTGGATGGTTTTCCCGTTTCGCAAATACTCAGGCTCGTAGTACAGATGGTTGAATCGCGCCTGATGACGTGACATCTTCGCTTCGTTGATCGCGGCAATGGCTTTGGAAAAGACGCGAACGGCGTCCAAGTACCCCGCGTCGGCCAAAACCTTGTAGAATAGGCTACTCAAATAGTCTCCGCCCAGAATCGTCAACTGCCTCCGTTCCTGAACGGGAACCGCGCCTTCTTCAACAGTTTCATGCATGCATAAACCGTGATAGATCATCATCATGGCTGTCAGCAGCCGACTGCGGACCTCGTCAGCCAACTCGGCCTGGGCGACGGCCAAGGCTCCCAGCAACAACTGAAGTTGCGACAGCGCAGGCAACACCAATGCGTCTCTGAGAACCGGCTGTTCCATCGCGCGTTCGACAAAGCGCCGCAATTCCTGTAAACGCAGGCGGTCATCCAGGCTCTTGTTATGCGGATCCACTGCCAACCAATCCCATCTCCCGCCGTACCGTCTGACGACTGACTTGTACAAGCGCGTTCATTATATCACATTCCCGAGAGTCTCAAACACGTCGCCAGTCCGGGAGCCAGGGAGCCAAGGAGCCAAGGGCGGCGGCGCGCGTCACGCCTCCGTCTCGATCACGCCGTGTTTCGTGTAAATGACGGCGGGACCGCGCACTTTGATGGCCGACGTATATTCCGTAAACTGGCAGAGTATGACCTCCCCTTTGTCCAGCTTTTCGAGATGGTTGAATTTGGTCTCCTGGCCGCGGGTGAGGCCGATCACCTGTACGCCGCCCGCCTTGGCTCTGATCACCACATAGTCCTCCAACATCTTGCGGTTCTCTCCCTTCCCTGTCGCCGAGTGCCGCCCGCCGCGGCGTGGGCAAAACCGACAAAAAAAATCGGCCTGCGCTGGACAGGCCGATGCTTTGGTCGGAATGCCGGGATTCGAACCCGGGACCTCTACCTCCCCAAGGTAGCGCGCTACCAGGCTGCGCTACATCCCGTCACCTGCGAACGGCCTAAAGTATAGCAGGCGGCGGAACGAGTTGCAAGTACGAAAAACCCGTCGAAAGCGAACGAAAGTGAACGAAGAGGCGGGTATTTTCTCATTTCCTCGGCAATTTCCGCTGTTTCTCCAGGGTTCGCAATTCCACCCGACGAATCTTTCCGCTGGTCGTCTTGGGCAACTGGTCGACAAATTCAATCTCGCGGGGATATTTGTAGGGCGCCGTCGTCGCCTTCACGTGTTCCTGCAGTTCCGCCACAAGATCCGTGCGCGCAGCCGCATCCCCCTTCAGCACAACGAACGCCTTTACGATGTGCCCGCGCTCCTCGTCGGGACTGGCCACGGCGGCGCATTCAGCGACTGCCGGATGGCGCACGAGAGCGTCTTCGACCTCAAACGGTCCAATCGTATATCCCGCGCTGATGATCATATCATCAGCGCGCCCTTCGAACCACAGGTAACCGTCTTCATCATAGCGCCCGAGATCGCCGGTGACATAATAGGCGCCCCGAAACGCCCGCTCAGTGCGCTCCGGGTCATACAGATATTCGCGAAACAGCGTGGGAGCCGACCTTTTCACCGCGATGTCGCCGACCTCGCCGACCTCGAGTGGACGCCCCTCTTCATCGATCACCGCAACCTCGTGCAGTGGCGAAGGTTTTCCCATAGAGCCCGGTTTCACAAGCATGCCCACCTGCGTCGAGACAAGCAGGGAGTTCTCCGTTTGGCCGTATCCGTCTCTGACGTAGACGCCGCAGCGTTTCAAAAAGGTGTCGATGACTTCGCGGTTGAGCGGCTCGCCCGCACTGACTGCGCTTCGCAGTGCGGACGGTTGCCATCGCGCCATGCGTGGAGATTTGGCCATCAGCCTGTACTCTGTCGGCGTCGCGCACAAGAGCGCGATCGGGTAAGTCGCAAGGAGATCCAGATAACGGTCCGCATCGAATTTGCCCGTGTAGACAAACGCCGTTCCGCCCTTTCCGAGAATCGACGCGAACGGACTCCAAACCCACTTGGCCCAGCCGGGTCCGGCCGTCGCCCACGCCCATTCGCCTGGGTGGACGTCAAACCAGTGCGTGGCGGCGTTCGCGATATGCGCTCGGGGCCAGCCATGCACATGCACGACTCCCTTTGGTCCTCCGGTGGTGCCGGACGTGTAGGATACAAACGCCCTGTCGTCGGCGGCCGTTTCAGCAGGAGCCAGCGCCTCGTCAGCGGCGGCCGACGTCATCAGGTCATGGAACGAGATAAATCCTGCGCGCGGCTCACCCACCACGACCAAGATGATACCGGGGTCTCCATCGACTGCTTTGCGGACTTCTTCGGCAACATGCGCCGCCGCGACGATCGCCCTCACCTGGGCATGTCGCACTCGATAGGCGATGTCGCCGGCCCTGAGCATCTCGGAACCGGGGAGAATGACGGCGCCCAGCCGGTTGAGGCCGAGATAGATGGTATAGGCCAGAGCGCCGCGCCCGACCACCACAAGCACCGGATCTCCGGCGCCGACGCCGATGCTTCCGAACGCGGCGTGCGCACGGGCGGCTGTGCGCGTCAACTCTCCATACGTGATCCGGTTCTCGCCGTCCTCCTCCTTGACCACAACTGCAAGCTGTTCGCTGTGTTCTTTTGCAAACTGTTCCACGGTCGCTGCAAAGTTGTACAGATCAGCCATTGTGCTGTTCCCCCTCGTCCCCAAACAGGCGTGTCTGATAGACTGTATTCGCGTCGACACGGGCACTTTCCTGCCAGCCGCTGTTCTCATGCGACACAGTCCCCGGCGGGATCCGAAACACGACGAAACAGGCGAAGTTTCCGGATGATCCGGAAACTTCGCCTGTTCGATAGACGCATATCCGCGATGGACCCGCACAGCGGCGGGTCAGGGCGCTAAAGAATAATCGCGATCAGTCCGCCGCTGCCTTCGTTGATGATCCGCTGCAGCGTTTCCCGAAGCTTGTACTGCGCATTCTCCGGCATGAGCGACAGTTTGCCCGTAATCCCCTCGCGAACGATCGCGGCGAGCGACTTGCCAAAAATATCCGAGTCCCAGATTTTCAGCGGATTCTCCTCGAAATCCTGCATCAGATATTTGACCAGTTCCTCACTCTGCCTCTCCGTTCCCACAATCGGAGCAAATTCAGATTCGACGTCCACGCGAATCATGTGAATCGATGGCGCCATGGCTTTGAGCCTTACGCCAAAGCGGGAACCCTGGCGTATCAATTCCGGCTCGTCCAGTGTCATCTCCTCAAGCACTGGCGGAGCTATCCCATATCCCGTAAGCTTTACCATCCGCAGCGCTTCTGCGATCTTGTCATATTCGCGCTTCGCGTAGGCAAAGTCCTTCATCAGTTTGAGCAATTGATCCTTGCCGCGAATCTCCACGCCCACCACTTCCGTCAACACCTGATCATAGAGAGCGTCCGGCGCGGAAAGTTCGATATCGGCGACGCCCCGTCCCATATCGACGCCGCCCAACACGGCTCTGGCGATGAATTCGTAATGCGCGAAGTTGCCGACCACGCGGTCCACGTCGCGCAGGCGGCGAATGTCCTGGATCGTTTCGCGCACGGACAGTTCATAGCTTCGCCTGAGCCAGTGTTCCGGATCCAGCACCATCACCCAACTGGGAAGATTCACGTTGACTTCATGGACGGGGAACTCAAACAGCGCTTCTTTGAGAATGATCAAAATATCTTCCATTCCCATGGTGGCGCACGACAGAGCCACAACTGGCACGTCGTATTTGTCCATCAGTTCTGCGCGAAGCGCCTGTGTGTCCGCGCTGTAGGGATGGACGGAGTTCACGATTATGACAAACGGCTTGCCGAGATCCTTCAGTTCCAGGACGACCCGCTCTTCGGCGCTCACGTAGTTTTCGCGCGGAATCTCTGCGATGGAACCGTCGGTGGTGATCACGAGACCGATGGTGGAATGGTCGGCGATGACCTTGCGCGTGCCGATCTCTGCCGCTTCCTGGAACGGAATCGGATCGTCATACCATGGCGTCGTTACCATTCGCGGACCATTCTCATCCTCGTAGCCGCGGGCGCCGCTGACCGCATAGCCGACGCAATCAACCAGCCGGCAATCAATCGTCAGTCCTTCCGCCACCTCCACCCGCGCCGCCTGATTGGGGACAAATTTGGGTTCTGTGGTCATAATCGTCCGCCCTGCTGCGCTTTGCGGCAATTCGTCGATGGCGCGGATACGGTCCGCCTCATCGTGGATGCCGGGAAGTACAATGAACTCCATAAACTTTTTGATAAATGTGGATTTGCCAGTCCTGACTGGGCCCACGACACCGAGATAGATATCGCCGCCAGTTCGCTCCGCAATATCCTTGAATACATCGAATCTGTCCACGCTTTTCCCTCCCTAACTTCAAACAAGGCGTAGATGGGAACCATGAAACCAGTGGCTGCGGGCGCCTGACGGCATCCTCTGCGCAAAGCCCTGTTGGACGTTACATATATATGTGACTCGCGTCCGGTTATGCCCGCCGCGCAATAGGTTTCCATGACGCTTCGCGTCACTGCCGACCGGATTGAAAAAGCGCCTGCGGCGTTTTTTCGCATGGGCCCGCTCCGTTTCTACTTGATTTACATGTACGTTCATCTCATAGAAAGTAGAACGTCTGCGTCTGCGAAAAATACAAAAACGCCCGCAGACGCCGGAGCGCCGTGCGGGGCCATTTCTTTGCGAGACGCTCTAGAGGACATGTGATAAAGTCCGCGCAGCAGGCGTTATGATCCCACATATAGTGTTTGAGGCTTTAATCAAACACTATATGTGCCGCACCGCGCCTGCCAAATTTCGGTTTATCACATGTCCCCTAGCGGCGTCGCGTCCATGTGTCCTGTGAGTATTTTTGTTCCATCAGCGTGTGGGCGGCGGCCAATTCCTGCTCTGTAGGATTCATTGGGATGAGTTGCACGTTGAGACCGTCGGAAAATCCATCCGCAAACGCTGTGGCCGCTTCCCCGTAGGAGACGGCGCGGCCCGTCAATTGCCGGACGCTGACCGCTCGCGCGTCGAATTCGGCGCGAACCCGCTCCCGTTCCCTGTCATCACGAAACAGGAGCACGTCAAACAGATCGTCGGGTTCCAGATCAAGCAGAAGAGCTCCGTGCTGCAACAGCCCGCCGTGCGCTCTCACCTGGGCGCTGCCGGCAATCTTTCTGCCTTCGACCACAAGTTCATACCAGGAGGGCGAATCAAAACAGGCCGCCGATCCGAGTGTGGCAAACTTCGCCCGCTCGCTCGGCTGTGCAAGAGAGACAACGTCGGCATGCACGCCAAGGTTGATGAACCCTTCGCGTAATCCGCAGGACAGCAGGCGGTAGGATTCGACGACTGACGATTTCGCAAATGGGTGGTCGCCCGGCGCCATGACGCTGTATGTAAGTTCACGGTCATGCAACACAGCCCGACCGCCAGTCATGCGGCGAACGATGTCGAACCCGTGGGATCGCACCCGGTCGCTGTCAATGTCGCGGTCGATGCGCTGAAAGTAACCGATGGAGATCGTTGGCGCGCTCCAGGCATAAAAACGGATGGTAGGAGGGCTCTCCCCCCTGGCCACCTGCATGAGGATCGCTTCATCCAGCGCCATGTTAAACGCGCCGGACGCCCGACCTGTGTCCAGCAACCGGAAAAGCGGTTTTTCTTCCATAGGCCTATTCCGCAGTCAGAGCCTGGTATTCCACCGCCGTCAGCAGACCCTCCCGACTGTCTGAAGACAGTTGTACCACGATCATCCAGCCGCCGGAATAGGGATCTTCGTTCACCGTTTCCGGCGTGTCTGTCAGAGCTTCGTTGACTGTGATCACCTTGCCGGTGAGCGGCGCATACAAATCCGACACCGTCTTCACCGACTCCACAGTGCCGAACGTTTCACCCCTCCGGATCTCCGAACCAATCTCAGGAAGTTCAACAAACACAATATCGCCCAGTTCGCTCTGGGCGAAGTCCGTAATTCCTATACGGGCAGTTTCGCCTTCGAAACGAACCCATTCGTGCTCCTTTGTGTAGAACAGGTCCTCCGGTGTATGACTCATGCAGAGTGTCAGCCTCCCAAACGTAAGTAGTAATTCATTGTATCATTATCCTACTCGTATTCCCAACTGACGGTTGAGTCCAGCATGTACTCCTCCGCCTCATGAGTTCGCGTTCGACCCATGAGATCCTCCACGGCGTCCCAGGGCGACTTCCCATGAAAGAGAATGTCGCCGATCGCGGCGGCAATGGGCATGGGCACGCACGCTTGCGCCGCCAGTTCGAGGGCGACCTGTGTGGTTTTGATCCCCTCGACAGCCATCCCGACGCGCGCAAGAGCCTCCTCAAGCGGCGCGCCTTGTCCCAGCAGATAGCCCGTGTTCCAGTTGCGGCTGTGCCGGCTTGTGCAGGTCACAATCAGATCCCCCACCCCGGTCAGTCCCGAGAACGTGCCGAACGCTGCGCCCAGGCGCACCCCCAACCGTGTTATCTCCACGAGACCCCGCGTCATGATCGCAGCTCTGGCGTTGTCGCCGAACGCCAGCCCATCCGAAATACCGCAACCCAGCGCGATGATGTTCTTAAGCGCGCCGCCGAGCTCAGAGCCAATCACGTCCGGATTGGTGTACAAGCGCAGCGTGCGGCTCATCAGAGTATCCTGCACGTATTCGGCGGTGCTGCGCGAGAGACTGGCGACGACCATCGTCGTCGGCAGTCCGCGCGACACCTCCTCCGCATGGCTGGGTCCTGTCAGAACCGCCAACCGACGGCGGTCGACGGCTGGCAGTTCCTGAAGGATGACGTCCGACATGCGCAAACGGGATCCTGTTTCCAACCCTTTCGTGGCGTGCGCCACGATGGCGCTCTGCGTCAGACGCAGGGGAAGACTGCGACAGGTATCCCGCATCGCGTGGGAAGGAACGACCAGCAGCACGAGGTCAGCGTCCGACACAGCGTCATGGCGCACCGTGGCCATCACACGGGGGTCCAGATCCACCCCGGGAAGATACCGTTCATTGCGATGAGCGGTGTTGATTTCGTCTGCGACTTCCTGCCGCCTGGCAACCAGGCTCACGGTGTGGCCACTCCCCGCAGCCGCCGAAGCAAGCGCAGAACCAAAGCTGCCGGCTCCGATCACTGTCACCTTGCGTGTATCTACGCGACGCGGTTCTTCACCCATGCGACAAACTCCGTTCTGCTTAGCAAATGACGTCAGGCAACACCCCGGCATGCGCTAACGGGAAAAAATCCTGTGTTCCGATCCCTGGACCAATCTCCTGATATTGCCGCGGTGCCGCCAATACGTCATGATCAAGACCACAACGCTTACCCAAATGAAGGGCGCCGGCGCATGAAGCGCGATTTGAAAAATGGGGGTGAGCGTCACAAATACAAGCGCCGCCAGCGACACGTAGCGCGTGACGATGAGCAGCGCGATGGCAACCAGCCCCGCATACAGCGCAGGCGGAAAGCTGAGCGTCGCCAGGACCCCTATGGTGGTGGCGACGCCTTTGCCGCCGCGAAAGCCGAAGTAGAGGGGCCAGTTGTGTCCAATGATGGCGGCCAGCCCCGACAGGGCCATGGTTATGGGCGAATTGTTGACCACAAGGTGGGCAAATGCGACGGCGAGCATGCCCTTGACGATATCCGCGGCCAGCACGACCAGGGCCAGGCGCAGGCCGAGTATCCGCAGGGTATTGGTCGCTCCCGCGTTGCCGCTTCCGTAGTTTCGAATGTCGACGCCTGAAGCCACCTTGCCGGCAATGAAGCTGCTGCTGATCGATCCCAGCAGATAGGCAAACAAGATACTTACGATCGGCATCCAGATCCCTCCTGTTGGGCCGCTGTCACCCACCATCCATAAAGCACCTGACCCCTTTTTGAACAACCTCAAAAAGGCGGTTGTCGCTCACCGCGCCGCTCGGCTGTCAGCTGCGCGCGCGTATGAGGATTCGCATCGGCGTGCCGAGGAAACCAAACGACTCGCGCAACTGATTTTCGAGATAACGCTCATAAGAAAAATGCATTATCTCGGGATTATTGACAAAAATCGCAAAGGTCGGCGGTTTGACCGCGACCTGTGTGGCATAGAGAATCTTCAGTCGCCGACCTTTGTCCGTCGGCGGTGGAACGATCGCCACCGCCTCCTGAATCACCGTGTTGACCGTCGATGTGGCGATGCGCAGCGCATGATTGTCGGCCGCTTCAGCGGCGATCTCAAGCACGCGGCTCACGCGCCGCCCTGTCCGGGCCGACACAAACACGACGGGCGCCCACGGCATGAACGGAAAGTGGGAGCGGATATTGCGCTCAAACTCCTGTGCGGTCTTTCCGTCTTTCTCGACCGCGTCCCATTTGTTCACCGCGATCACGATCGCCCTTCCAGCGTCCAGCGCGTAACCGACAACGCGTTTGTCCTGCTCGATGATGCCCGCCTCGGCATCCATCACCAGCACCGCGACGTCACAGCGTTCGATGGCGCGCAGCGCGCGAAGCACGCTGTATTTTTCGGTTGTTTCGTATACTTTACCACGTTTCCTCATGCCCGCGGTATCGATCAGCACAAAAGATTGACCGCCCATGACAAGCGGGGTGTCGACGGCGTCGCGCGTGGTGCCCGCCTGCGGGCTGACAAGGACCCGATCTTCGCCCAGCAGGGAGTTGATCAGTGATGACTTGCCGACGTTTGGCCGACCGATCACCGCCACCTTGACGACCTCATCCTCATCCTCCTCGTCCGATGCGTCTGCGTCCGTTGGGAAATAGGCGTACACGGCGTCCAGAAGATCTCCAATCCCGATGCCGTGTTCCGCGGACACCGCCAGGGTATCCGGGAAACCGAGAGAATAGAAATCGACCGCGAGCGTCAATCGACCGGGATTGTCGAGCTTATTGACAGCGACGATGACAGGCTTTCGCGAACGCCTGAGCAGATCGGCCATTTCCTCGTCGGCGCCGGTCGCGCCGACAGTGCCGTCAACGACCAGTACGATGACTTGGGCCTCGTCGATCGCCAACTCCACCTGGGCTCGAATGCGATCGCGAATCTCATCAATATGGCCCAGTTCGAGTCCGCCTGTATCGATCACCCGGAACGTTCGCGCCCGCCACTCGGCGGCGGCGTATATACGGTCGCGGGTAATGCCCGGCCGGTCTTCCACAATGGCTATTCGTGAACCTGCGATCCGGTTGAACAGCGTCGACTTCCCCACATTCGGGCTGCCCACGATCGCCATGACAGGTGCTGCCAAGCATCTCATTCCTCTCAGTGAAAAGCCCTGCACGGGGCGCCGCCTGCCTCGCGGATCGGCTGCGGTTGACGCGTCAGTCGGTCGCAGCGGCTTTGATCGTCAGTTGACCGCGGCGGACTCAAGTGTCGTTTCGTAGCGCCTGCGCACCGGCAATTCGTCGATCTGCCCGAGAATTCCGTATACGAAACCGCTGGCCGTTGGGGGGACCACGAGAACCTGCGTGGCCAGTTCCCTTCGTACACGATCCACGTCAAAATCGTCAAGAAACACGTCCCGATCGTCCTTCAACATGACATCCGGTATGAGCAGCACATCCGCATGCAGCGGCGCGTTCAGCTGCCGAATAATATCCTGACCGGTGATCAGTCCCGTGACGGTCACCTGATCGCCATAAAAATCATTGACAATGCGATGCACATTCACGTTCAATCCCGGGATCTGCCGCATGGCGGCGGCCGCCTCGGCAATCACCCCATAGGCCGACGCGCCGGTCGCCACCGCCACGCTACGGGGCGCCCGCAGGGTCTTCGGCAGTTTGCGGCGCAGCCCGTCGAACTCATCCAGAAAGGTGCGCAGGAGGCCCACGCCGTTCTCGATCTGCGCGAATTCGTCATAATAGAGCGCGGGTGGCACTGACACATCGCCCAGCACATAAAATTCATCGGCCGCGTGGACAAAGTTTGCACCCAACCGGGGCCGCAGCCGATCCTGCCACAGCGTCACCCGCTCTGTGACAGCGCGAGCCTCAGCGGGAGTGCAGTTGCGCAGCTCGGCGAGTCCCCGGCGGTGCTTCGTGAGTCCCACGGGCACCACCGACAGCGTACGAACGGCTGGATAAAATACGGAGAGATCCTGAATGGTGCGATCCAGTTCAACGCCATCGTTCCATCCCGGACAGAGTACGATCTGCGTGTTCATTTCGATCCCTTGCGAAGCCAGATACTGAATCTGCGCCATAATCTCCCCGGATTTTCGGTTGCCCAGCATCTGTTCCCGCAACACCGGGTTTGTCGTATGCACACTGATATTGAGAGGCGACATCCGGAGTTCGGCGATGCGCTCCAATTCACCTTTGCGCAGATTGGTCAGGGTGACAAAATTGCCGTGCAGGAATGACAGCCGATAATCATCATCCCGCATATTGAGAGTGTTGCGCATATTTTTCGGGATCTGGTCAACGAAACAGAACACGCATTTGTTGTGGCAGAGTCTCACTTTGTCGACAGTCGGATGTTCCCACTCCACGCCCAGCGTCTCATCGTACCCTTTGTCTGTCTCGATAACCCATTCTTCACCGTTTTGTTTGCGCACTTCCAGTTCAACATCCTCGGCGGCCAGAGCAAATTGCAAGTCGACAACATCCTTGATGGGTTGACCGTTGATCGCTACAATGTCATCGCCCGGCTCGATCTGCAGTTCTTCAGCCAGGGATCCTGGGTGCACATCGCGCACCTTGGGCATAGCCAACGACCTCCTCCAACCATCTGGTCATTATCGCAAGCGCAACTGTCCTCTGTCAATTCAGAGTTTGAATTTCTCCCGCAAGACGTCTCCAAACAGATCTCCGAGCGTCGTATTCCCAATTTCCGTATGCTGGTCGGCGTTCCGGTTTGCGGCGGCCGGCCGTTCCTTGCGCTTCTTCGCCTCGCGAATCGACAGGGACATCCGTTCTTCATCGGGCTTGAATTCGAGGATTTTTACCTGCACGCGTTCACCGGGCGATACGGCGTCAGCGGGCGTTTCCACGCGTTTTTGGGCCAGTTGCGAGATGTGCACCAGGCCCTCCACGCCGGGTGCCACCTCGACGAAAGCGCCGAAGGAGGAGAGCCGATTCACGGTGCCTTCCACGATGTCCCCAGCGTGGAACTGCAGAGCGGCGATCCGCCAGGGATTCTCATGATCCAATTTCATGCTCAGGGACAGCTTGCCCGATTCTGGGTCGACACGCAGGATTTTGACCGTGATTCTGTCGCCTGGCCGCACGGCGTCTTCAGAACGGTTGACGCGCGACCACGACATCTCGGAAACGTGCAAGAGGCCGTCGACGTCCCCCAAATCGACAAAGGCGCCAAACTTCGTCACGCGCGCCACAGTGCCCTCGACAATCTGGCCCTGGGAGAACGCCGTCATCCGGGATGAGCGGGCGGCCCGTTCGCGAATCTCAAGCGCTCTTTTGCGGGAGAGAATAATGCGTCTCTGCTGTTCATCCAGTTCGGTGAAAACGACTGGCTCCAGTTGGCCCACGAAGGGAGCCAGATTGCTCTGAAAGCGTACATCCACCAGAGAAGCGGGCAAAAATGCGCGCAACCCCTCAATGTCGGCGACGAGTCCGCCCTTCACCGCGCTTGCGATCCGGACTTCAAACACTTCATCATCCTGTTGTCTGCGGCGCAGTTCTTCCCAAGTCTGCGAATCGACCGCCGCTTTTCTGGACAGCACGGGTGGATGGTCCCCGTCGCCCAAGTTCATGAGGACGGCACGCACGCGGTCGCCCGCAGAGACGACGTCCACAAGCGATGGAATCTTTGCCTCGGAATACTCTTGTCGCGCGAGGACGCCCTCAGATTTGTAGCCGAAATCGACGTACACTTCGTGGACCAAAACGCGCACCACTGCGCCTTCAACAATAGCGCCCTGGGCAAATGCGGCTGGTTCGTCAGCCACCTCCGGAACGGATGCCTCAGCCACCTCTTGAGCGGGCTTGTCAGCCACCTCCGGAACGGATGCCTCAGCCATCCCCTGAGCGGATTCGTCAATCGACCCTTGAGCGGATTCGTCAATCATCCCGTGAGTCGTTTCGAAGTCTGTCATCTTGGGTATCCTCCCCATTCGATCTCAAATACGGCTGCAATTGGCGCAACGCGTAGAAAAAAGCGATCACCACAGGTATGTATGCAATGCCTGCCCACGTCAGTGATAATACATGAAAACGGTAGAGACCACCAATCGCCGCCGCCGACACTAGGATCAAAGCGGCCGTCAGCCGCATCCGGCGCATGAGGCGCCTTCCGCTGTCCAGGCTGATTCTCGAGAGCCGCTCCCCAATGAGATGGCTGTAGAGCCATACGCCTGCATAGGCGATCACGCAAAACGCGATCCATTCAACGATTTGCTGCGCCATGTCGGCAATCCTCCAGCACCCCCCGCATGCGCGCGGCGATTTCTTCGGTGGCAAGAACGGCGGAACCCTTCTGCGCGTTTTTTTCGCCGACATGCTGGCCAAAAACGGTGAAGGGTGCTCCAAACGTCAGTTGAACAAGGCCAAAAGGCCTGTATGAACCACAGATTCCGACAGGAACGACGAGAGCATTGGAACGTGTCGCCAGCAATCCCGCGCCCCGTTCCAGAGTCTCCAACCGCCCGTTCTGACGCCTGTGCCCCTCCGGAAACATGACGAGCACATTTCCCCCTGCAAGCACTTCAAGCGCCGCTCGGATCGCACCGCGATCTCCCGCGCCCCGACGCACCGGGAATGTGTGGAGGGACCGCAGCAGCGCGCCGAATGGAGCGAACCGGAACAATTCGTCCTTGGCCATGAACGAAACGGCCCGCGGCAAGAAGCAGCCAATAAACACGGGGTCCCAATTGGAGAAATGGTTTGAACATATGATGACGGCCCCTGCCTCGGGCACATTGGCGGTTCCGACCACGCGAATGCGAAACAGCGCCAACATCAACAGTTTGACCGCAAATCGAGCCAGATAATACATCACTGGACTATTCGGCCCCTTTCTGCGCTGAGCGATATCGGCACAGGGCAATGATCATCTCGACGACCTCGGCGATCGACAGTGTCGTGCTGTCCATGATGACGGCGTCGTCGGCCGGCCTCATGGGCGACGCTTTGCGTCCACCGTCCGCTTCATCGCGCTCCCTGAGCACCTTTGCCACCTCGGCGAGGGTGCCGGTATACCCCCGTTGCGCCAATTCGTCAAAGCGGCGGGACGCGCGCATGTGCAGCGATGCAGTCAGGTAGATCTTGACGTCCGCGTTTGGCAGCACGTGAGTGCCAATGTCGCGGCCGTCCATGACCAATCCCCTGTTCTCCATCACGATCAGGCGCTGCCGTTCGACCAGGCGTTCCCTGACCTGCGGATGCGCCGCAACCACAGACACAAGCGCGCCCACTTCAGCAGACCGAATGTCATGAGTGGCGTCCCGGTCGTCCAGAAACACCCTCTGGCCGTCATCCAGAGGAATGAAACGCAGTGACAGCGAAGAAGCTATGGCGGCCAGCGCCGCTTCGTCATGAAACGATACACCTTGTTGTAAAGCGCTTAGCGTGACGCTCCGGTACATGGCGCCGGTATCAATATAAGGAACAGCCAACCGATTCGCCACGGCTTGGGCCACGGTGCTCTTTCCGGCCCCGGCCGGTCCATCGATGGCGATCTGCATATTCACTGGCACAATTTCGTCTCCCCGCGCCATACAGCGCCTTTATAGATCCTGTTCAAAAAGGGGGCAGGTAAGGCCCGCGCAGTGCAAGGAAGCGAGCCAAGAATGCGGACCG
>JAJYTO010000299.1 GCA_021793015.1 Bacillota bacterium | reverse complement strand
GAGAAGGCCTACTGGGCGGCGCTGTCGGATGGTCTGGTGATCGCCCAGGCGCTGGATGACCCTCTTGCCCTGCGGTCGACCGAACCGGTTCGGGACGCGCGTGCAATCCGACTCGACGCGGCGGACGTTTGGAAGGTAACGTCGAACACGGCCAAGGCGGACATCCGCCGCTCGGGAGAATGGGAGGAAGCAGAGCGTGACCTGGCCGAACTTTGGAACGGACATCGGATCACGGATGAAGAAAGCGAATACGAACAGTCGGTGATCCGGTTAACGGCTCAAGGCGTGATTCGGGAAAACGGGTATTGGTACTGTTGCCCGTTTCAATCGGTGTACAAGGTGATCGACAGCACAGTCCGTATCCTGGGCCAGCCGATTCCGTCAGGGCATGTCTTTGTTTGGGACTATGGCGAAGACGGCGCACCGGGGCGGTTGGTTACTCGCGCCTCGTTTCGCACTGCGGATTCTCGGCATTATTGTGAAGAGTAGATTCGCTTTGATCCTGTCAGACACCCGAACCGGAGAGCGTAGGTGGGAGAGGAACTACACGGCCCACACGTCGTCTCGGACTTCCTGTTTGACGCGTTGATCTGCTTCGCGGTTGCTGATAGCAATGATGCGCAGGTGAATGGCATGCGCGGGGATGGGGGTGTTCTCGGTTTGAGAGTGAGCGTGTGCGGCGATGAGTCAGTCCATCTCGTACGCGGAGTGGAGCAGTGGTCGCAGGGCGGACGTACATGCGAATGGCCGCGAGCGAGTGGCGAGAAATCGGCGGCTCCGCCTGACTTCATGGAACCGCCGTTCCCTGCATGGCGATCGGTCAATTCGCGTGCGCAAACAAAGGGCGCAGCTTGACGCCAATCGCACTCCCAAAGAGGGCGGAAATAAACCAAAGCCAGCCATGTAAACTGAACGAGGCAATGCCGGAAAAATACGATCCGATGTTGCAACCAAAAGCAATGCGCGCCCCGTAGCCCATGAAGACGCCTCCGAGTACAACCGCAGCCAGCATGCGGGTCGGAAAGCGGCGCAGATAGGGGTTGGGGAGACGTCCGGCGAGCGAAGCGGCGAGTAGCGCGCCAACGATCACACCGAGGTCAAGAACGGTCGTCGCGTCGTGAAAAATGCTGTGGTGCAAAGCGCTGGAATTTGCGGAGATTTGCCAATAGCCCCAGTGGGCAATGGGCAGGCCGATCCCTTGCGCGATTTTCGCGCCCCAGAGGGCGAAGGCAAAGGTCACGCCCCACGGTTTGCCGGACAACAAGAGAACGAGAACATTGCCGACGGCGAGTACGACGCCGCCTGTGATGAGGGACCAGGGCCCCTTCACGATCGCCCGCCAATCGAAGTGTTCACGTTTTTGGATGATCGGAATGACAGGGCCGTTTCGACGGCGCTCGACGAGCAAGGTCAGACCAAAAACCGCCGCCAACATGACCAGTTCGAGCACAAACCCTTCGGCGGGTCCGAAGACTTTAAGGAGTGAAATGGGTTGAATATGCGGCGTCTTCATCCACCAGGGAAAGTTGAGACTGCCGAGAACGGATCCGAGGACAAACCCGATGAGCGTCAAGATTCCTCGGACATCTCCGCCCCCGGTGTGATAGAGGGTTCCGGATGCGCAACCATCCCCGAGTTGCATGCCCAGGCCGAAGAGAAAAGAACCTGCGAGCACGGACAGCCCGACTGGAAATACATAACCCGAAACGCTGTGACCGAACCAGTGGCCGTGCAACAAGACAGGTAGAAAAAGGATATTTGCGATGAAAAAGGTGATCATCTGCGCGCGGATCCCCGCGCCCCGCCCGTAGACGAGAAAGCTGCGCCAAGCCGTGGTGAAACCGTAGTGCGCGTGATATAGGGCGAGACCCAGCACACCGGCGATCAGGTACAGAAGCGCTTGAGTCAGAGACTCTGTGTTCGCGAGAAACCCTGCGCCGACGAGAAAGAGCGCACACGAGAAGGTCACCCAACCACGCTGGGATCTTGCCTTCCAAGCTGCCGGGGAAGTCCGCGTAACGGGTGCCTCCAGCGAAAGAATATTCACGTCTGGGACAGACACAAAAAACCCTCCTTTTATTTTCATTCAACAGCCGCCGCGTGTATTCCTAGTATTTAAATCGGAATACACGACATTATGATAGGATTTATTCTACGAGTGGAATAACAGATTGTCAATACGGAGTTGCCGCTCGCGCTGTTTGTCGGCATATTTCCCACGGACAGTGGTCACCTGAAGTGGATGCCTCACTCGTGCGAAAGAGGCGGAACGGCGCTGATATCGGCGGGGGTGTTGACGGACCCGTTGACCACAGGATCAACGGCTTGACGAATGGCGCCAGCAGGCTTATTATATGAGTATAGCCTCATATGAGGAGTGGTTTATGTGATGAGAGGCGATGTCAGGGCGTATGCCGGATTTTGCCGCTTGCTGGCGGACGAGAATCGCCTGCGCATCCTGCTTTCACTGGAGGGCGGACAAAAATCCGTGTCCAGTATCATCGAGGCGACACAGTTGTCGCAAACATTAGTATCGTATCACCTGCGCACGTTGCGTGACCAAGGGTTGGTCAAGACCGAACGCAGGGGGCCGTTCGTTTTATACAGCTTGACGCATGAAGATTTGCCGGCATGGGTGGCTGGCGCCAGTCGCTTTGCACTCATGGGAGAGAAGAGTAAGGATAGTCAGCACGGGGCTGCGGCGGGTAAGGACTGTTGTACACCGGGAACATCGGTGACTCCGGAATCGAAATGAGGAGGCCAGCAAAATGATGGACATGATGAGGCAGCAAATGGGCTGTGGATGCAACATGGGCCAAGATAATCAGAAACATGGCGCCGCGGAGAATGGCGGCGGCATGAACAACAGAATGAAACAGCGCATGGGCATGATGAAGCAGATGACAGGTCAAGGAGGCGGTCATGCGCCCATGGACGGAACGGGCGGCATGATGCAGATGTGCCGCACCATGACCGACTCGGTGGCGAAGTCGGCCGACATGGCAGGATTTGCTACCGACGAGATCCGTGGACTGTTTCAAGACTGGTTGAATCAGGTGGAGGTCGAAGTGCTGGCGTATCTTTCGGAAAATGGCGGTCAAATTGACGTGGCAGGCATCGCAGGGCGACTGTCCATCAGTGAAAAGAGCGCACGACACATCGTCGGGTCGTTGTTTCAGA
>JAJYTO010000055.1 GCA_021793015.1 Bacillota bacterium | reverse complement strand
CGTATATCGGAGATTGTAAATTTGGAAACACGATGGAGTCAGCGCTTAAGATTGGCTGTCGGGTGGTTGACCCTCTTCATGATTGGCACGGATTTGTTTGTGGTTTCGCCCTTGTTGCCGGCCATCGCCCATCGATTTGCCATCTCACCGTCGAAAGCGGGTCTGATGGTGGCGTCTTTTTCTCTCCTGTATGCCGCGGCTGCTCCCGGACTCGGGGCTATTTCCGACAGAATAGGAAAACGCACGGTCATCGTCATCGGGTTAATCGGGTTTACGGTTGCGAACGCCCTGACAAGTCTCGCACCATCATTTTCGTGGATTGTGGTTAGTCGTGGTCTCGCCGGTCTGTCCGCAGCGGCGGTCACTCCGTCGATCTACGCGGTTACCGGGGATGTGGCTCCGGTGGAACGTCGGGGCAGGTGGCTGGCGATTGTGGGTTCAGGATTGCTCATGGCCTTGTGGCTCGGCGCCCCCATCGGTACGTTGACGGCCCAAATCACCCGGTGGCCCGTCGTATTCCGGGGACTTGCGGTCGGTAGTGGGTTATTGTCCGCTGTAAATCTAACGGTTTGGCCTTCAGGACGCACATCTGCGGTGTTGACGTTCTCACACACCGAGTCGGGAATGTTCCACCGGATTTTATCCGAAATCCGTGTCACCCTGTTTTGGGGCGTCGCTGTCTATGGATTCTATACCTATCTGGGGACCGGGTTACGACTCCACGACCATTTCTCTACGGGACTCGTGGCGGTGGCTCTCATCGCCTATGGCATGGGGGCCATGGCGGGGAGCTTGTTCGGGGGACGACTCGCGGATCGCTGGCGAGCCGATCGGGTTTCCACAGGCAGTTTGGTTTCCCTGGCCATACTCCTGGCTTTAGTAGGGGTATTCTTTCATACGGGAGCCTGGCTCTTGCCGTTCTTAATCGTTTTGTCCTTCACTGGGTATGCGTTCTTTCCAGCTTTTCAAGCCCGATTGGCGGAAACCTTCTCCCAACACCGGGGAAAGGCCATGGCTTGGAATAACACTGCGTTATACGTCGGTATCACGCTCGGCTCGGTGATGGGAGGCCGGGTCATCCTCCAGTCCTTCGGAGCCCTGCCCTTCGTGTGCGCGATGATTGCGCTCCTGGGAGCACTGTTCAGCTTCCTCCAGTCAAAGAGGTCCCGGTTCCATGGTTCCTCCCATCGTTCCGGGTGATGACAATTATCACTAATCATCGTTATCCATCGCCGACGGGATTCATTATTATTGATATGGCACACGCCGTCAACGATCCGGGTGCGTAATGGAAGGAGATGCGCATGGCCTTTCAACAAAGCCTGCCCGATGGGCGGTCTGGGCGTGACCCATGGTTATGTTCCGGCCTTGCTGGGATCTGGAATTTTACTCTTGGCGGCCGATGGGCTCTTGGGGATGACGCGCCGGCAAACACCCGCCAATCCATCAATGACGGTCCAATAACTAACGAAAGGACGGATTCAAAACCATGATCCATACGATCCTGACGGATGAATGGGGATTGCGCCACCCCATTATTGGCGTCCCCATGGCGGGGGCCAGTGATGGCGCCTTAGCCGCCGCCGTAACGCGGGCAGGCGGGTTAGGAATGATCGGAATAGGGAGTCAAACTCACCCCGATTTTCTGCTCCAACAAGCGAAAGTCGCACACCTGGCAGGGGCCTATGGCATCGGCTTGATGATTTGGGCGCTAGACGAGCGCCCGGATTTATTCGAGGCGGCTCTCACCGCGCGCCCTGCCCTCTTATCGTTATCCTTTGGCGATCCTACTCCGTACGTTGCTCGATGCCACGCGGCCGGAATCCGGGTGGCGACTCAAGTGCATACCCACGCCGAAGCCATCCAAGCCCAATCCGCAGGGGTCGACGTGATTGTCGCCCAAGGAACGGAAGCGGGCGGTCATACGGGCTCGGTGGCCACCCTGCCGCTACTCCAAATCGTCTTGGAGGCGGTGACGGTGCCTGTGGTGGCCGCCGGGGGCATAGCGTCCCCCCGCGGAGTCGGCGCTGTCGTAGCAGCGGGAGCCGCCGGGGCATGGATTGGCACCGCCTTGCTAGCCTGTCCCGAAACCCGACATCCCCCCGTGGCCCGTGAACGCATCCTGTCTGCCCGCGAAACGGAGACCGTCCTTACGCATGTGTTTGATCGGGTGCAAAATCTCCCCTGGCCTGACGCCTATCCCGGCCGCGCATTACGCAATCACTTTACCGGTCAATGGCACGGACGCCGCGAGGACCTTGGACCATCATCGGAGGCATACCAAACCTTTCACCGCCATCGTGGCGACTACGACATCGATTATCTCTATGCGGGCCAAGCCGTGGGACTCGTAAACGCCACACGCTCCGCGGAGGACGTGGTAAAAACACTGGGGCAAGGGGCTGAGCAGTGGCTGCGCCAGCGTATGGCCACCCTGTTCGATGTCAATCAGTTCCAATCGTTGGCAGATAATACGGAGAAAGACTGTTCACAAGGTGTCCCTGAGGAATCCTGAAATGGCTTTACGCCCATGATAAATCTGTCAAATTTACCGGGATGGGCAGTCGACGTCTGGGAAGAAAATAGTCAAGACTATCGTTTTTCGATACGGAACCTCGAACCTCCGACCAGGTGTCCCCCTTGTGGGCACCCCGGCCTCGCGAAGCATGGGCTCCTAACGCACGAATTTCGCGACCTGCCCTGAGTTTTGCGAAGCAAAATCTCACTTGCGCAGCACCAACGACCGGGAAGAAAAATACGCCTGCGGCGATTTTTCGGGATAGACTTACATGCTGCTGCGCAGCACCAACGACCGGGAAGAAAAATACGCCTGCGGCGATTTTTCGGGATAGACGCTCATCACCGCGAGCGAAACGGAGCCCCGCTGGAGAAAACTCTGCGTCTGCGCACGATGAGCGCCGCTGTATTGAGAACTCCGCTGATCGCAAAGGCCGCCGTCACACCCAGATTGCTCACGGCAAAGACCCCTTTGGCGAGCGGACCCGTGTATAGCGATGTCGCGGTCAACAGCAAACCAACGCCAACGCCGACGCCCCAACTGAGGAGGGTCAGCCAGTTGAACTGCGATATTTTCGCAATCAAACCGCCTTTTTCATCACGGTTCTCCACCGCATAACCGGAATGCCGACGGAGCCACCACCAATCGGCGACAAATGCGCCGGCCCACGCGGCCAGACCCACGCCGATCAGCGTGAGAAACGCCTCAAACGACGAAATGAAATCCGGCCGAAAAAACAGGATGTACCCCGCCGCCGCGAGAGTGATCACCGCATCGATCCAAATCGTCTTCTGACGCGGCAACCGGACGCCCATGGCCATCAGGTTCAGCCCGGAGGAATAGAGACTCAGGTCCGCCTCCGCAATGAGCCCCACCACCACCGCGATGAGATACGGGATTGTCATCCATCCCGGCAAGGCGCTCCCGATGGCCGCAATCGGATTCGCCGCAGACGCCAGATTCGGCATTCGGTTGGCTACCAGAATCCCGGTGAGCATCAGGACGAACAGCGGAATTGCGCCCCCGAGCGTAACAGCCAGGACCAGAGAACGGGCGCTCGACTGGCGCGAGACATAGCGGCTGTAATCCGCTGCCGCCACGGACCAACTGATCGCAGTTCCCGCAATGATGATGGAAACGGCGGGCAGAAATCCGCGCAGCCAACTGCCGTCTGGCGCGAGCATTAACCCGTGCCAAGGGGCGCGGCGCAGCAACAACATGATGACCCAGAGCGTCAGGCCGCCAAAGCCCCAGACCGCGATTTTTTGGACAAGAACAACAGTCGCGTAGCCAAACAGACTGAACACGGCCACCAGAAAGGTGAACGTCACGCCTCCCGCGATGAGTGACTCCGCGGTTGCCCTGAGGCCAAACAGGGTGTCAAACAGGGCCTGCAGGGACAGTGCTCCCGTGATCACCATGACAGACTCCCAGCCGAGCAGGTTCAACCAGTTCACGAGCGCCGGAGCCCGGTTGCCGACAGATCCAAACACATTCCTGGACAGCACAAACATCGGTTGCCCGCCGTCTCGTCCGGCCACGCTCAGGACACCCACCAGAACAAATGACAGCGACCCAACCCCGGCGGCCAGAGTCGCCTGCAGAAAACCAAGATGAAATCCCATGATGATGACGCCGTATAAAATCCCGAGAATGCCGATGTTCGCCCCGAACCAAAGCCAGAACAGGTCCCGCGGACGCGCTGTCCTCTCCCTGTCCGGAACAACGTTCACCCCGTTGGTTTCAATCTTCCAGGCGCGATTGCCACTCACATCCATTGCACACGACTCCCTAAAAGAGGTTGTCCGAAAAGGGTCGAGAACTCCGCGCTGCAGGGGCTCGGCTTGTGCCGGACAGGCGTGCTCATATACCGTACATGTACACTGCGCGCGCCTGTCCGGGCTGCACCAATCCCCTGCAAGCGTCTTACCTCGACCCTTTTCGGACACGCATTAAAAGAACTGTTCAAACCTTCAAGACCGTCATTCACTTTCCAGCCATCCGATTGGCGTGAGCGGAGCGGTCACATACTCCGTCAATTGTGCGAGATCGCTCCCCCGCCACGAGAAGACCACACACGTGCCGGGGCCTCCCGAAACGTCAAGGGCGAGGTCGAGCGCGCCCCCGTCGAGACGAGGAAGCAATCCCGCGGCATTCGCCAACTGTGCTGTTTCGTAGCGAATGCCCCGCGAGCCGACAGGAACAATGTCGGCGACTTGACTGTGCCTGCGCAGAGCCAGAAGCTGGCGCAGTTCAAGGATATCCGGATCGTCCACCGTCACGCGATGTTGAGGCGCGCTTTTAGGGTAACCCGCCGCCATCAGACGATCTCCGGGTTTCGAGGAGCCCACCCGAAAATCCGCATGGGAAACCAACCCGACGACAGTGACGCCAACCCCGGTCTGAAGCGTCATGACGTTGTCTTCCGTGCTGCCGTTAAAGTGAATTGAATCTTCCAGGCCCACAGTTTCCGCGAGACGCTTCATCCCCGCAAGGATGGCTTCACCATAGCCTCCAGCCTCAACGCTCAGGTTATCGACAATCAGAAACGGAGTGGCGCCGGCCGCCATGACTTCCATCAGCGGAACCCTGAGTGCAAAGTGTCCGACCACCTCAGGAGGTGCCTGAACCGCATCCAGGGGTTTCGATCCGATTCCGCCCACCGAGTCGGCGGCGATGACAAGCATATGCGCGTCGTCCGCGCGCAGACAGGTCAGATCCCTGCAGCGGGTCAGATACGAATTCACCCGCTGCCCGCCCTTCAGTCTTCGATAAAATTCATTCCAATCAGGCACGCTTCACACCGCCCCCTCGACTGCGGCCGGACCGTGAACCACGACCGCACCGCGCCGTCACCTGCGGGTATTGTACCATGCGCAGAAATCGAGTAGGAGGGGCGTCGTCTAGCCCCCGTCCTCTCACACCACCGTACGTGCGGGACCGCATACGGCGGTTCATGAAACCCTGCGAAGTTGAAAATACCGCTTCTGAGCGCTCTTCAGACCCAGTGCTTCAAAGTAGGCCTTGTCCATCGCTTGGTTCAACATCCCCGCCGCAGAACTCATTATGACCGCCTCAAACCAAACCGGTTATATTCCTGAATACGTCGTCATCGACTTAGAAGGTAACATCATGCCTTCGAACTCCTCCCAATTCACGAACGATCCTCGTCAAAGGTGACATCGCGCACCCAGTGCAGTCGATTCTCGATTTCCCAATGCCCTCGATACAAATTCAGCAGCGTCTTTTGATTGCCTTTGACTGTGAATACGCAGTCGACTCCCTTTTGCTCCTTCAGATACTATGCGTGCCCTGCCCTCGCACATTATGGTCCGTCCGTAACAAGAAACTATTTATGCAGATCCGATAACATGATCAATCCAAATGCTCAAAGAAAAATTGCCGTACTGACAAAGACTTTCACTCTGTTCGACTTAACGGTCCAAAAATCAACAGTTTCACTGACTTTTATTCTTCTGTATTTCTTATAGCCTTGAATGAAGAAATAAACTGTTAGATAAGTAAGTCCGATGTACACAATTAATGATAGGGAATATTTGATAATCACTGTCGTTTCACCTCGTTCTGAATTGTTGTATGGATTTTCCACTTTGAGTGCTGGAGCAATCCTCCGCATTCAACTTCAAGATCGTTGCGTTGTAATTCGAGCAAATTAATCACTCCTCCCATATGATCAAGAAAAATGATTGGCGGTCCCCCCCCCGATCATGGTTCGTCGCACGACTAAGCATCGTGCTCTGGCGTCTATTCATGGGTCGCCGCATGGGGAGTCATCAGAGCCGCCCTCACACTGGGGTACAGTCCGAAGAGAACCCCCAGCAGGATGCCGATGCCCATGTCTTCGACAAAGGTGACAAATCTCAGCGCGAATGGCACACCTTGCGTGGTCAACAGGAGGCCGACGAGCGTTCCTGTTATCAGACCGCCGATCGTGCCGAGCAGACTGATCAGGGTTGACTCCATCAGAAACTGCACGATGATGTATCGCGGCCGGACGCCAAAAGCCAGGAAGATGCCAATCTCCCGGCTGCGGTCCGTACAAAAAGACGCGACATAAGGCAATCGCCTTCGTCGCGTAAAAACAATCATCAAAAGGGGGGTCAAATGTGCTACGGTTCTATCGTAAGCTGGGGAGATTGCGCCTCCGTTACATCGAGGTGAAGATATGATGGCCAGTTCCTTTCAATTTCCTGTCACCGTGCGCAACCGCTGCAGCTTCAAGTTTCGCCCTCCTCCTCTCCGCGGCCGTTCATCCAAAAAATTTCCGCCGGGTCAGGCGGTTCCCGCCTGCAGGTGAACATACAGGGCGTCAAACACCAGTCGGGCCTGTTTCAAGGCCTCCAGATCGTCGTTCGCCAACGACCGGATTCCTTGGCAAATCGCTTCCACACCTTCGGACTCGGGCGGCGGAATCACCGTGGTGATGCAATCCGCGCCGTCGACAATGCGGGCGATTTGGGACAGAACCGGGTCCGTCAATCCATATTCCTTTAAAAACGCGGCAAAGCTGCACCTGCCGCGATGATGGCTGAGCCGCACTCCCGGAATGTCAAACGGAATCGCGTCCGGTGATTCCTCCACCGTCTGGCCGGACGGAAGAAAATGAAACTCAGCATGAGCGTCAATATATTTCCAGACAAGCCATGCACAAGCCATCCGATCAATCCCGACTCGTTGCCAGGTCACCCATGTCATCGTGCGCGTCATCCTCTCCTCCCTCGACAGACCGTGCGCGAAGCAGGCGTTCCAATCGCCGGCGCACGGTTGCTCCGGTCGCCGAATGGAAAAAATCCTGCGCATATGCGAGCCGAAACTGCGCGGTCAATCGTCGCAGCGGATCCTCTGTCTCAATGGACGGAGGATGCGATGTGGCCTCCAAGCGATCCAACGCCTCCGTGATACTCGTGTACCGTTCTGTCGCCTGTTCCTCAAATTGCCGCCGCAACTGTGCGTCTTGCTGCGGACCAAGGGAACTGGCCTGAAAGTACGTCGCCCCGCCGCCCATCTCGACGATTTCCGCAGCGATCCATTGCAGATGTTCGCGATGCCGTTCTGTGTAAGGCAGGGCGCTGACCGAATCCACCAGATACACGGCGCCAAGCTGCTTCAGTTTTCGCCACACATACACCCGCTTGTTGGTGGGATGTGCGGGCAAGCTGTAAATCAGGAGCAGCCAAGAAGGCGGAACCGCCGCACCATCCATGATCTTTCGCCATCCTCATCGGTGTTCCGCGAACCGCAGGGGCACGCGGCGGAAACTTTGATATGTAAGCAGATCATACCCGATCTTTAACGCCCCCGCCAAATAGAAAGGCCACCCTGCTGCAGCGAACGTCAACAACACACCTGCAAGCGCCGGCGTCAAGGCCGAGCCGATGTTTCGCGCGCCATTGGTCCAAGTGGCCGCAAAGACACGGTCAGACGGCGCAACCAGCGCCATTGTGTACGCCTGGCGCGTGGGAACATCCATTTGCGAAAGGACATGGCGCAGCAGCAACAGGACCACGGCAAGCGAAGGGGTGGGCATGAGCGGAATCAGGCAAAGAAACACATTGGACGGAATATGCGTAAAGACCATCGTGTTCAACAGACCGATGCGCTCTCCAAGCCAGGCGGCCCCGAACGACGACAGCGCCGACAGCACATTGGTGCCAAAGAACAGCAGGCCCAGTTGGGACAAATCAAGGTGAAACCGTTCGTAAAACCAGAAGGCCAGCAAACTCTGTACGATGAATCCACTGCCAAACGCGTCAAGCGCGAAGAGTGCAGACAGCGCGTATATCCGACGTCTGCCGTCTGGGGACTGGTCCATCGGGTTCCCATCGTCCGCCGATTCGTTGCGGGCCGGCCCGTTTTGAGACGAAGCGGCGCTCGACTCACTTCCGCCCAGCCGCCCTGCGCCGCGCGGCAACCGGGTATAGAGCACCCCTTGAATCAGCCCCGCAGCCATGTACCCCCAAAGCAGTACGCGGTACGCCCCAAATCCCATGCTCCATCCGAGCGCGCCGACGAGAAGCGCCCCCGCCGAACCGCTCGCATAACCTATGAAATTAAACCAGGTGTACGCACGCAGCCGTTTTTGACCTCCATACATCACCGCCAACAGAGTCTGTTCGACGGACAGATAAGGCCCGACCTCCTTACCGGTGGGACTCACTGAACCCAGCGCCGCCGCAAGGCCGAGCCACAGGGGATTGCGGGTGAACAAAAGAATCGGGACCATCGCGGCCCACAGTCCGCTGCTCGCCAACAGTGCCGCCCGGTAGCCCCAGCGGTCCGAAGCCCGGCGAAACAGCACGGTGAGCGCGAAGGAGCCGAGCAATGCGATTGAATATAACGTGCCGATCTCAGCGGCTGACAGCCCTCTGGTTCTCCAGTAGATCGGCAGGGCGATGGAAATCCAGCCAAAGGCCGTTTCCCGCACTGCGCGAGCCGCCAGCAATAATCCCGCGGCTCTCGCACTGTTTCCCGCTTTGCCTCCCGCCGCGCCCGTTTCAGCATTTGCCGCCTGCAACACAAAAGAGCCTCCCCGTTCGCTTTTTACTTTCCTCGCCCACTTTGCACGCCGCAAGGGCGCGAGAATCTACCCCCACGCGCCGCCTTCGTCCGTCACGCGATCCATTTCATCTGATCCATTTCCTGCATCCGTCTCTTCGTATACGGCCGCCTGTCCGGTTTTCGGCAGAAATACGTAGAGCCGTTGCCGTCTTTCATCAAATGTCAGTGTATGGGCTCCCTGCTCGGTCACAATCTCCTCGACAATATCGTACGTGTTCAGGTCGACCGCCTGCACGCATCCCGGTTTGCCGATCGCGACATACAATCGCCTTCTTTGAGCGTTTAGCCACACGACATCCGGCGGACCGGCCAGCGCGCAATCACCAACGACGCGACCGGTATCCCGTTCGAGCACGAGCAGACGCCCTGCGTCGCAAGCGACCAGCAGACGCGCGGTCGTCTCGTCCAGAGCGAGACCATGCGGGCCAGCCGCAGCGACCGAAAACTCGACTTCCTTTTGTAAATCCGCACCCCGCAGTCCCACCACCATGGCAGGATCGGCGATGTTCACCCAATACCGGTCCCGTGCGGCGTCATACAAGCACCACCGCGGTCTTCCGGGGAGCACTGCATGGGCTGCCAATGAACCGGAAAGAACATCCACGAGTCTCGCCGAATGATCTTCGACGTCGGCGACGAGAACCAGTCTTCTGCCCCCATCCCAGGCCAGTCCGTTTGGCCGGGGCCCGACCGCCGTTCCCCGCACCACCTGCCAGGAGCCCGCATCCACCAGAATGACGCGTCCCTTTGCGCGGGCGGCGCCAATGAAAGACCGAAGTTCGGGAAGATACAGGACCCCGCTGGCGCCGGAACAGTCGGGAATGGACACCTCATGCCGAAGAAGCTGCCCGTCCAAAACCTCCAGACACCCTTGCGCTTCGTTGGCCACGACGACCGTTCCGGTGTCCGGATCAAGATCCGCATGGTCAAACGCGCCCGGGAGCTTTTGCAGGATTCTGATGAACCCCGCGCGGTGCAGGCTCATGCCTCAACCTCCCTGTCGCTGTCCGAGTTCGTGTTGAAAGTACGCATACAGGGCATCGTACATCGGCGATTCCAGTTCGATTTTGCGATGATCCCTCTTTCCGTGCAGATAGGCAAACCCGTGCGCAATGGCCCGCAGTCCCAGGCCGTAGGGCGAAGTATCAATGTCCGACCGCACGTCGGCGGCGTGAACAACCTTCGCCAGTTCCGCCAGTGCGGGAATGCCGGTCAAACCATATTTGAGCATGATCGATTCAAACGAGCAGCGGCCATCCACATGCCCCAATTCCACGCCCGGAACATCAAAGGGGATCGCGCCTTCCCGATTGGCGACTTCCTGCACCTGATCGGACGGAACGTAAAGAATCTCCGCCTCCGGATCGATGAACCGCCTGATCAACCAGGGGCACGCCACCCGGTCCACGTTCGCATTTTCCCGCGTGATCCACTTCATTTGCCTTCCTCCTCGCGTATTGTAACTATCGTTACAATACTATTCTACCCAAGTCTCTCTATTCTGTCAAACTCCAAAGAAAAATCAGCTCCACATGGTGTGAAGCCGCATCTCCGCCCCTTCATGCACGGTAGTGTGATCAAACGCATCAAACCGACCCACGTCAGTGGTCTTTTTACTTTCCGTATGACGTATTCTGTTCATGTATACACTGGGTATATACGAAGCCGGAAGGTCGTGGTACTATTGAGTCAAGAAGAAAAGAAAGGATCGGTCTATGTGACAACTGCAACCGTACGTAAGTGGGGCAACAGTTTGGCCGTCCGCATCCCCCAAGACGTTTCTGAGCAAGTACAATTCGCCGATGGATCAGAGATCGAAATGTACGTCACTGAGAACAAGGAAGTCCTTCTGCGCCCAGCATTCCCGTCCGCTGACAATCAAGAAGCCCTGCGTAAACATTTTCTGCTGCTTCGCGCGAAATGCAAGCCGGGTATGGTTGCTCACGAAGAGATCTTTAGCGATCCAACGGGGGATGAGATCCTTTAATGGCGCTCACGGGACTGGTTGAGCGCGGGAGCGTCGTATGGTTGAATATGCACCCGACACGGGGGCACGAACAAAACGGCTGGCGCGCCGCCATTGTGCTGTCGGATGGACTTATTGATCCGGCAAATTCCACATTTGCGATGATCGTCCCTATTACGACGCAAGAAAGGCATTACCCCTTCGAGGTTGCGGTTCCCTCGGGGATCGACACGACCCATCCAAGAGTTCCGTTCACGGAACTGAGCGGCGTCGTGCTCACTGACCAAGCAAAGTCCCTCGACCTGAACGCGAGAAATGCCGTGGTCATTGGTAAAGTGGACCCGACATCAATTTTCTATCAACATGTGATTACTAATGTACGTTCTATTTTCGCCTAACCATACCCGCTTTGTGCGCTTCTTCTTGTGTGCTCTTGAATCGCTTTTTCTTGCTTGGATACGAATTTAATTCAAGAAAGCAATAACTTTACTTAATTTTTCCAGAGCGGCCGGGATAATCCTCAGTGTTGAAGTCGGCGCTCCTGTTCCTCCATAAATCCACTGATAAGGGTTCAACTGCTTGTCTACGATACAGGGCAAAGAAAGATCAACCAAGTCGCCATTGACACTGGCGCACTCATGCCCTCATCATTGTAATATATCCTGGAGAACAGCAGTGGCAAAATAATCATTTGGATGATTCCGGATGAAAACCGCCGTGCAGTCGACGCCGGTTCGAAAGGAGACACCGCGATGCTGACAACACGCCCGGAGGCGGAGGCTCTGCGCAAGTTCATGATTCGGCGTATGATGACTCACCAAAAACCCGGAAGCGGATCAACGTGGAATAGGGAAGAGGATAAAAAGATGGCGGCCAATCGTCTCTTGGAATGGGAATGGATAGAAAATGTGCTGTCGGAGTTGAGTCATGTGATCGTGGGAGGGATGGCAGTCAACCAATTCGCTCCACCGCGGGCGACTGAAGACCTGGACATCGCTCTGGCTGTCGACGATGCCCGAACCGCCATCTCTCTTCTCGGACAACAGGGATTCAAGGTCGTTGGGGAACTCAGTATCGGGGGTTGGACACTGAGGCGCGGAACCATATCGCTGGATATACTGGAACTGGACGAGCCGTGGTTGGGCGAAGCTTTGCAACGTCCATGTCGCATTGGACCATTTCCCGTGCTGGATTTTCCTTATCTGATCCTGATGAAGATGGCGGCCAGCCGCGGTACGGACATTGGCGATATCCAGCGTATGTTGCACGGCGCCGACGAACCGCAAAGGCAGCAGGTTCGAGATGTGTTCCATCGGTTTGCACCGCAGGATCTCGAAGATGTAGAACAACTGATGGTGCTCTCCGATGCGGCATGGTAGCAAACCGATCGTGACGCCATGCTCACATCGCAGCGACCTGTTCCCCCTGCTGCATCTGATACATTTGCTGGTATCTCCCGCCTGAGGCCATCAGCCCCTCGTGCGTGCCGCGCTCCACGATCACGCCGCGGTCCAGCACGAGAATGAGATCGGCGCCGCGAATCGTCGACAGCCGATGCGCGATGATGAACGTCGTCCGCCCGCGCTTGAGGACCTCAAGCGCATCCTGGATCACCGCCTCTGTCTCCGTGTCAATGCTTGATGTGGCCTCATCCAGCACGAGGATGGCTGGATCAAACGCGAGCGCCCGCGCAAAGGAGATCAGTTGCCGCTGACCGGCGGACAGTGTGCTGCCTTTTTCCACCACCGGCTCATCCCAGCCCCCCGGCAGGTGACCGAGCAGACGCTCCGCTCCCACATCGCGCAGTGCCTGATCCACCCGTGCACGCGTTACCGCCTCGTCTCCCAGGCTGACGTTTGACGCGATCGTTCCTGTGAACAAAAATGGATCCTGCAGCACGATCCCCATGTGCCTGCGCAGATGCTGCGGCGCCACAGAAGCGATGTCCCTGCCGTCCACCGTAATGCGACCCGCCTGCGCATCGTAAAAACGAAACAGCAGATTCATGATCGAACTCTTGCCCGAGCCGGTATGTCCCACCAAAGCGACTGTCTGCCCCTGTTTGGCTGCAAACGAGATCCCGTGCAGCACATCTTCCTTGCCGTCATAGCTAAAATGCACATCGGCAAATACGACATCGCCGCGATACCGTTCGATGGCGCCTGGAACGGTGTCCACGCCGGGCTCATCAAGCAGTTCAAATACCCTCTCCGCCGAGACGCGGGCCTGTTCAAGATTGGCAAGTTGATTGACGACCTGAATGACAGGCTGAAACAGTCGATTGAGATAATCCACGAACGCATACAGCGCGCCAAACGAAATCGCGCCCGCCAGATGAAACGATTGATACCCAAAATACGTGATCAGGGCCATAAAAAACGCGTTGCGCAGAGCGCCCGCCAGATTGTGGCCGGTCCACGCGTTGATGCGCAGGATTTTCGTCTGATCACGATACTGGGCCTCATTGATCGCCTCAAACTCGGCAAAGGTGCGCTGCTCCCGGTTGAACGTACGGATGACGGGCATGCCCTGGATCGTCTCATTGAGCATGGCATTGATGTCGCTGACGAGTGCGCGTATGCGTTGGTTGATCCCCACCGCATACTTCCTGTACAGCGCGACCCAGACAACCAGAATGGGCACAAGCAGCAGGCAGATGACAGCCAACTGCACATCGAGGATGAACAGTGCGATGTAGATGCCTCCCATGGTGATGAAACTGGAAAACACATTGGCCAGCACGGTGACATACAGTTCGCGGATCGCCTCGGTGTCATTGGTGATCCGGGACACCACCTTGCCCGCGGGCAGGTTGTCAAAATAGCGCACGGGCAACCGGTGAACATGCCGGAATACGTCGCGACGCATCGTCTGTATGATGCGATCCGCCGCCACCTGCAACAGCCAGCGCTGCCCATAGGTAAATACGGACGAGATGAGCAGCAACGCGAAATACAGAAGGGCCAGTTGCCACAATCCCGGCAGTTCTGGACGATAAAAGGCGAACAGTTGCCGCGCGGTGAGCGCCTGCACCGGCAGCGTGACACGGCGCGATCCCGCCGTCACCGTCAACTGACCGCCGCGCACGGACCGCTCACCGGCAAACGGCAAAGCCTGCCCGGCGAAATAAAACTGGCTGCCCACCTCCAGAATCGAGGCTGGCGCTCCCCGCTTTTGGCCAGGCGCAAAATAGACGGCCCGTTCATACCAGCGACCAGCAAAGCGAACAGCGTAAGGCCCCGGTCCAGATGTCTGGTACCAACTCTGTTCGATGCCGAGAATGTGCTGATTGATCATCGTCTTGGCGACAAAGGGACCAGCCAGATCTGCCGTCACGGAGATGAGAAGCATGGCGAGCGCCAGCAGGATCGTCCGCTTGCAAAGCGCGGCGTAGCGGATCAAGCGCCAGTTGATCGTCTGAATATTCATACTCTCACCCCTGGTGCCGTTGCGCGTGTCGCTGCGGAGGCCGACGCGTGTGCGGTTGCTGATGTGGATGCTGGTGCTGATGTGGACCCATCATCCACATCGACGTCGTATTCGCTTTCCACATCGCCTTCCTCTGTCCGTTGCCGCAAATACTGCTCCCGATACCAACCGTCCGCGTGCACTAGACCCTCGTGCGTTCCCTGCTCAACGATGCGCCCGTCTTCAAGTACGACAATCCAGTTTGCATGCGAAACCGCAGACAGACGGTGCGTCGCGATGAGTGTCGTCCGTCCTTGACGGACACGCCGAATCGCCGCGACGATATGGGCTTCGGTGCGCGCGTCAACAGCTGACATCGCATCGTCCAGGAGCAGAATCTCCGGATTGGTGACGAGGGCGCGCGCCAGCGCTATGCGCTGCTTTTGCCCGCCAGACAGCGAGACCCCTTTTTCACCGACCAGTGTCCTGAGCCCATTTGGCAGCAGTTCGACATCCTTGACAAAACAGGCCATTTCCAGCGCCTGCGCCATCTGGGCGTCGCTCGCGTCCGGCGCGCCGAAACGGACATTTTCTTCCACGGTGCGCGAAAAAAGCATGGCTTCCTGCGGCACATAGCCAAGCCAACCATGCAACAGCTCCAGCGGTATCTGCTCGATCTGCGCGCCGCCGATCCGCAATGCGCCCGTTCCTGCCGGGTATTCGCGCAGGAGCTGCCTGATCAGAGTCGATTTGCCGCTGCCCGTACGCCCCACGATGCCAAGCGTCTCCCCAGGGTGGATGGTGAGCGTGAGTTCGCGCAGGTTGTCATTCGCCGACAGCGGATAGCGGAATGTGACGCGGTCAAACTCAATGCAGCCCGGCCCCGCAGCCAGCGCACCCGGCTCCGATGTCGCGCCCCTCCACTTCCCAACCGCCCGAGCTGCGCCAATTGTCCCTGTTGCTCCAGCCGCTCCGACCGGCCCGGTTGCCACAGAGGCGCCAGTTCCTCCGAATGCCCCTGTTGCTCCAGCCGGCGCAGTTCCTCCAAGTGTTCCACCCGACCCAACTGGCACAGTTCCTCCAAGTGCACCACCCGCTCCAGCCGTCCGCAGACCGTGCGCCAGTTCAGGGGCGTCCTCCACATCCGGTTGCTGCGCCAGCGTCTCCATCACCCGATCCAACGAGGCATTGCCGCGCTGCATGATGTTGATGAGTTCGCCGATCGCCAGCATGGGCCAGATGAGCATGCCGAGATAGATATTGAACGAGGTCAGCTGCCCGAGCGTGAGTTGACTCTGGAATACCATGTAGGTTCCATACCCCAGGCCTGTCAGATAGCTGGCTCCGACCAGGATCTTGATGGTCGGCTCAAATAGAGCGTCGATCCGCGCCACCGCGACATTTTTCCGGTAGACGTCTTCTGTCGTGTCGGCGAAGCGCCGATTCTCCGCCTCCTCCTGCACGTACGCCCGGACCACGCGGATGCCCGCGATCGTCTCCAGCACACGGTCATTCATATCGCCAAATGAATCCTGCGCGATGGTGAAGCGCTCGTGCAGCACTTTCCCGTACTTCGTCATCAGCCACGCGATCACAGGCAGCGGCAGCAACGACAAGAGCGTCAGCTTCCAACTGATCAGCGTGCCCATGGCAAGAAGAATGACGGCGGAGAATGTCGTCGAGTCAATCAACGTCAGGATGCCAAAGCCTGCCGTCTGCGCCACGGCATTCAGATCATTGGTGGCGCGCGCCATCAGATCCCCGGTGCGGTTCTTTTCAAAAAACGCTGGCGTCATGCGCAGAAATTGCGCCATCAGGCGGGAACGCAGCGTCCTTTGCAGCACGTTTCCCCCGCCGAACAACTGAAACATCCAGACGAACGTGAAAAAATACGAGACCACAGCCAAGCCGCCGTACAATCCCACCGTCTGCAACAGGAGAGACTGCGTCATCGTACCCTGATTCATGTCATTGATGGCGTTGCCGAGCAGAGCGGGCGGCGCCACCTCGATCACATTTAACACCATCAGGAGCGTCAGGGCCACCACATACCGCCCTCGATTCTCCTTGAAAAACCATCCCAGTTTGCGTAGTACGCTTACCATGCGAACACCTCCTTCAAACGCGCAAATGGCCCTATCGGCGACTGCGCGATAGGGCCCGGATCTTCCCATAAGCACAAAGCGCAGGTCACATGTGGGCGTGACCTGCGCTTCCGGTAAATCTTCTTCCTCGCAACCATGCGGTTAAGACACGGTTACGAGGAACGGGATAGGGTCACATTCCCATATTTGAGATTATCGCGGTCATCTGACGCAACGAGTGGCAACGCCTGCAACACCGCGAAAATCCGCCGCATGGGAATGCTTCCCCCTTTCATTCGTGTATGAGTGCTATATCACTTTAGCATCCTTTTGAAGTGTTGTCAATTGTGTGATCGACATTTTTGGCGTCGGCATTTTGGCCTCCTGCTCGGCGACACAATCAGGGCGGTATCATGTATGATACATTCGAGAGTGTTGTCAAGAATCACTTGGTTAATTGGAGGCAGCGCATGCACAGCAAGCACGGGCAAAAGAAGCCGATTTATCCTTTCGATGAATGGAGCATTATTGAGAATTCGTTTGATGTCGAGACGAATGGCCGGGACGAAACGATATTTGCTCTGGGCAACGGGTACATCGGCATGCGGGGCAATTTTGAAGAGGGGTACGGCGGACCGGCGGGAACGTCTCTGGAGGGAATCTACCTGAATGGATTTTACGAGTCCGAACCGATCCAGTACGGCGAGGAAGCGTATGGGTACGCCCGCCACAGCCAGACGATGTTGAACGTCACGAACAGCCGGATCATCCAGCTCACTCTAGACGGCGAACCGTTCGATTTATTTCAGGGAAAAGTTCTTCACTACGAGCGCGTTTTGGATATGAAAAACGGGATTCTGACCCGAACCGTCACCTGGGAATCGCCCGCGGGCAAACAGGTCCGGATCCATGCGCGGCGAATCGTCTGCCTCAACCGGAAGCACCTGGCCGCCTTTTCATATGAGGCGACGCCGCTCAACTTCAACGGAACTCTCACCCTCGAGTCCGCTCTTGACGGCGACGTGCAAAACCAGACGACCCTGGGCGATCCACGTGTGGGATCGACGTTTCACGGACAGGTGCTGAGAACGGAGGAAAAAATACAGGACGGCGCGTTCGGCGCCCTTCGGCAAAAGACTCAGAACACGAAATTTGAGTTGGTTTGCGCGATGGAGAACGAACTGGCGACCGACAATTCGTTTGTAGTCGAGAATCCTCTCGCGGCCGAGAATCCGCTTGTGTCCGAAGGAAAAAACGCGGAGCAGCGGATCGCGCTAGAATACCGCATTGACGCCAAGCAAGGGATTCCGGTTCGCCTGACAAAGTTCGTATCCTACCACACATCAAAAGATTACCCACAGAAAGAGTTGCTCGGACTCGCTAAAAAAGAGACCGCCGCCGCGAAAGAGTTGGGATTCGATGCGTTGGCGAAAGAGCAACGGGTGTTTTTGAGCGCCTATTGGAGACAGAGCGACGTGGAGATTCGAGGGGACGAGGCGCTTTTGCAAAGCCTCCGGTTCAATGCGTTCCACCTGCTGCAGTCCGTCGGCCGCGACGGAAAAACCAACATCGCCGCCAAAGGCGTCACTGGGGAAGGGTACGAGGGGCACTACTTTTGGGACACCGAAACATACATCTTTCCATTTTTCCTGTATACACACCCGGATATCAGCAAACGCCTGCTGGAGTATCGCTTCAGTATTTTGGACAAGGCCCGGACGCGCGCGCGGGAAATGTCTCAAAGAGGGGCGCTGTACGCCTGGCGCACCATCGACGGCGAGGAAACGTCGCCCTACTACCCTGCGGGCACGGCGGCCTATCACATCAACGCCGACATCATCTACGCGCTCAAAAAGTATATGCATGCAACCGATGATGAGGAGTTCTTTTTGCGCGCCGGGGCGGAAATGCTCTTTGAAACCGCCCGCTTTTGGGTCGACTTGGGCGACTACATTCCAAAGCGAGGGAACCGTTTTTGCATCAACGGCGTGACGGGCCCCGATGAGTACACGGCGCTGGTGAACAATAACCTCTACACCAACCTGATGGCCAAAGACCACCTGGAGTACGCTCATGAGATGGCCGTGTGGATGCGGCAGCATCACCCGGCCGAGTACCGGGCTTTGGCTGACAAGATCCGCCTGGCAGCGGCCGAAAGCAGCGAATGGAAACGCGCGGCGGACGCCATATATCTGCCGTACGACGGAGAACTCGGAATCTACGCGCAAGATGATACGTTCCTGCAGAAGGCGGTGTGGGATTTTGAGCGCACCCCGCCGGACCATTATCCCCTGCTGCTGCACTATCACCCGCTGGTCATCTACCGGTACCAGGTGATCAAGCAAGCCGACGTCGTGCTCGCCTTGTTCCTGCAAGGGAATCGTTTCCACACGGCCGAAAAGAAACGCAATTACGATTATTACGAGGCCATCACCACGCACGACTCGTCCCTTTCGCCGTGCATGTACAGCATCATCGGCGCGGAAATCGGATATCTGCAAAAAGCGTACGATTACTTCATGCAAACGGCGCGCATGGATTTGGACGATTACAATGGCAATGTGAAAGACGGCATTCACAGCGCCTCCATGGCAGGAGCTTGGCTCTCCGTCGTGAACGGGTTTGCCGGTTTTCGCGAATATGACGGGCAATTGTGGTTTAACCCCAGAATTCCAGACAAATGGGAGGGGTATCGATTTAAAATCACATTTCGGGGCCGACTGCTGGAGATTGATGTCGATCAGCGCCAGGTTGTGTACCGACTGCTTGAAGGCAAAGGAATGACGATTCGCCACGGCAATCGCCCGCTGGACCTGTTCCCGCAGAAAGAGGCCGCAATCTCCACGAAAGCCATGTTGGAGGCCGTGATTTTCGATTTGGACGGAGTGATTACAGACACGGCGGAGTACCATTTTCGAGCCTGGAAACAACTCGCCGACGAGATGGGACTGCCCTTTGACCGCGCCGTGAACGAGCGGATGAAGGGCATCGGACGCATG
>JAJYTO010000054.1 GCA_021793015.1 Bacillota bacterium | reverse complement strand
AAATCCCCGCAGCCGCCGCCTCGCTCATCCTTCTCCCGGAAGCAAGCAGGATGATGTAGGCGGCGAGCGGTAACACTGGCACTAACCAAGTCATGCCGATCATACGATCACTCCTACCACTTCATGAGGTTGACGTCCCGGACGTCGCTGCTGCTGCGCGCCCGGAAAAAGGACAGCAAAATGGCGAGGCCAACGGCCACTTCCGCCGCTGCAATCGCAATATTGAAGAGGGCGTACACCTGTCCGTCGATGTTCGGCTTTAGGGCAAAATGCGAGAACGCCACAAGGTTGATGTTGGCCGCGTTGAGCATCATTTCAATCGAGATAAGAACGATGATCAGGTTGCGCTTTGTCAGCGCCCCGAACAGCCCAATGCCAAAGAGGATCGCGCCGAGAGCGAGAAACGGTTGCAAGGCCATCTACTGCTCCTCCTTTCGAGCGATGATCACTGCGCCGACGAGTGCGGTCGTCAGTATGGCGGACACCAGTTCGAACTGAATCGTGTAGGTGTGAAACAGCGCGTCTGCGATCAACAGAACGGTGGACTGGTGATACGGTTGCATGGCGGTCGGACTCACCGGCCACGACGTGTGCCGAATCACAAGCAGGATGGCCCCCACAACGATTGCCACGCCGACAAATGTGGCGATTCCCCGCACTGCGCCGACTTCCGGCCCCTCTTCCGCCTTGTTTCCCGAGTGGGTGAGCATCAGCGAGAAGACCATCAGGATCGTAATGGCGCCCGCATAAATCATCACCTGGACAACACCCACGAAATCCGCGCCCAGGATGACAAAAATCCCCGCCACGCCAAGGAATACTCCCCCCAGCGCGAGAGCCATGTGCATGACGTTGCGCAGAGTCATGAGAAACACGCCTGATGTGATGATGATCAGGGCGAGCATGAAAAACGCGACCGTCTCGCCGGTGATGGGAAAGCCAAACAGCATCATGTTTCGCCTCCCGTGGCGGCCTCTGAAGCGGCGACCGGTTCGCGGCCAGCCTGCTCCTTGGCGCCCGCTTCTTTGGCCGCCTGTTCCTTCGCGGCTTGCTCCTTGGCAGCCTGCTCCTTGGCCTCCTGCAGCGCATGGTACGTGCCGTGTTCCTTATGGTTATCGTAGAGCCAGTGCATATCCTTGTAAAATTCCTCGCGCGAGTAGGCCGCCAGTTCAAACTGGTCCGTCATTCGAATGGCCTCCGTGGGACACACCTCCACGCACAGATCGCAAAGGATGCAGATTTCAAAGTTGATGTCGTACGTGTCGATGCGCATCTTCTTGTTGGCGTCCCGCGATCCGGAGAGCGAGATGCAACTGGTCGGGCAGATGCGCGCGCATTGGTTGCAGACGATGCACAGTTCCGGGATAAATTCATGGATGCCGCGGAAACGCTCCGGCCACACGGGTTTCACCTCGGGGTACTGCAGCGTCACCTTTTTTTTCGTCAACTGACCGAAGGTAACGCCGAGGCCTTTCAGGATGCCGAACATGACTCTCACCTCCAAAATGGTTCAGATTCGTCCTCTCCCGCCGGCAGTCCTGAGAGCCGCGTCGGTCGCGCCAACGCTCCCGTCGGCTGCCGCACTGGCCTGGTCCGGCGCCCGCCCACACAGAGGCGGCGCCCACGCCGACCGCTACACCAGCAACGACAGGAGGCCCGTGAGCAGGATGTTGAACAGGGCCACGGGAATCAGAACCTTCCACGCGAATCCCATCAGCTTGTCAACCCGCAGGCGCGGCATGGTGGCGCGCAGCCAGAACATGAAGAAGATCACCGCGCTTGTCTTGATGGCAAACCACAGCCAGGAAGGAAGCCAGGGCCCCAACCAGCCGCCCAGAAACAACGTGGTGGCCAGGGCAGAAATGGCGAACAGGTACACAAACTCGGTAAGCATGTAGAAGGCGAACCGAAAGCCCGTGTATTCCGTAAAATAACCGGCGACCAGTTCCGATTCCGCCTCCGGCAGGTCAAAGGGCGTCTGGTTCAGTTCCGCGACGGCCGCAATCATAAAAACTACGAAGCCGATGATTTGCGGAATGATATACCATCCGAATCGATCCGTGGCCTGTTGTTGGACGATCGTCGTAAGATTGAGCGATCCAGCCAGCATCACCACGCCAAGAACGGACATCCCGAGCGGTATTTCGTAACTGATCATCTGTGCGGCCGAGCGGAGTCCTCCCACCAGAGAGTACTTGTTGTTGGAAGCCCACCCTCCGAGAACGATGCCCAGAATGGTGATGGATGAGAGCGCGATGTAGAACAGGACGCCGATATTGAGGCCAGCCGTAAAGATGTGCCCGGCCGTATACGGGATGACGGCCAGAACCGTGAACGCCGGAACAAAAGCGATGATTGGCGCTACCAAAAAGAGTGCTCGATCCGCTTTGGCCGGAACGATATCCTCCTTGAGCAAGAGTTTCAGCACATCCGCCATGCTCTGGAACAGTCCCCACGGTCCGACGCGATTGGGACCGATGCGGTTTTGCATCCACGCGACAACCTTGCGCAAAAAAAAGATCAAGTACATAACGACCAGAAGCAGGATCGCGAGCACGACCACCGCTCCGATGACCATGCCGATGAAGTTGAGTCCAGTGAGTGGTTGCGTCTGCCAGGAAAACATGCTAAGCATCCACCTCCCCCAGCACGATGTCGACGGCGCCCAAGATCGCGATCATGTTGGCCATATTTTGCCCGATGAGCAACTTGGAGAGAATCTGCAGATTGACAAAGGACGGCCGCCTCAGTTTCATCCGGTACGGCTTATCCTTGCCGTCGGACACGATGTACACGCCCAGTTCGCCGCGGGCGCCTTCGATGCTCGTGTAGTATTCGCCGGCGGGTATCCGGATGAGCTTGGGCACCTTCCCGAGCACCGGACCGTCCGGTATGCTTTCCAGCGCCTGTTCGACGATATTCAGGGATTGTTCCATCTCCAAAAAGTGACACCAATAGCGATCGAAACAGTCGCCATTCTGACCCACCACGACGTCAAAAGCAAATTTGTCGTAAATGCCGTATGGGCGTTTCTTGCGGAGGTCAAAGCGCAATCCGGTGGACCTCAGGTTAATGCCCGACAGCGAGTATGCGACTGCTTCCTCCTGCGTGATGACGCCCATGCCCCGAACGCGGCTGAGGAAGATCTCGTTGCCGGAAATCAGCGCATCGTACATCTTCAGCTTTTCACGCATGTGAGGCAAAAAGTCGCGCACCTTGGCGAGCCATCCGGGAGGCGCGTCCCATTTGACGCCTCCCACCCGCATGTAGTTGTACGTCAGGCGGGCGCCGCAGATCTCGTTGAACAGTTGGACGATCATTTCGCGCTCCTGGAAGACGTACAGAAACGGGCTCATCGCGCCGAGATCTAGGAGATACGCGCCGACAAACAGAAGATGCGAAGCCACCCGGTTCAGTTCCATGACGATGACGCGCAGGTATTCGGCGCGCTCCGGAATTTCCAGATCCATCGCATACTCGACCGTATGTACAAGAGCGTAGTTGTTCAGCATCGCCGCCACATAGTCCAGGCGGTCCGTATACGGGATGATCTGCGTGTACTGCAGGCTCTCCGCAAGCTTCTCCGTGCCGCGGTGGAGATAGCCGACCACCGGATCGGCGGCGACGATCTGCTCTCCGTCAATCGTGACCACAAGACGAAAGACGCCATGAGTGCTGGGATGCTGCGGACCGATGTTGAGGATCATCTCTTCGGAATGAAGCGTTTCCACTAGCGAGGTTCACCTCCCCGAGTCGGGATGTTGTCGAAATCGGAATAATCCTTGCGCAAAGGGTAACCTTTCCACTCATCCCACATCATGATCCTGCGCAGATCGGGATGCCCTTCGAAGTGGACCCCCAGAAGGTCGTACACTTCCCGTTCCTCCCAGTTGACGCCGGGGAACACCGGCGTCAGCGACGGCAGGGAAGCGGCGTCGCGCGGCGTGCGCGTCTTTACGGTGATGTACGCGTCGCGTTTCATCGAATACAGATAAATCACCAGTTCGATATAATCCTTGTAATCTGTTCCCGCCATCAATTCCACATAGTCATACCGATGGTCTTCGGAATCGCGCAAAAATGTGACAACGTCCCGCCATTTGTCAGGGGCGATGCGGATCATCGGAATCGTCTTCGCCGCTCCCGTCTCCTCCACCGCGCCCGCGCCGTGGCGGGCCTCGATGCTGGCCCTGATCTCATCCGCCAAGGCGGTGGCGGCAACCACCCTCGGATCGGGCGGAGCGGCCGCTTTTGCCGGTTTGGCGGCGGGCGCTGCGGCTGGCTTCTTCTCTTCGCTCACCTAGCCCGTCACCTTCTTTCCGGCAGCTTCCAGACGGATGCGTTCCTGCAGCTTGTTCAGTCCATAAATAAGCGCCGGGGGAGACGGAGGGCAACCGGGAATGTACACGTCCACGGGCACGATCTGATCGACGCCCTTGACGACAGAATAGGACCGGACATAGGGCCCTCCCGCCGTGGCGCAAGAGCCCATGGACACCACCCATTTGGGTTCCGGCATCTGGTCGTAGAGCCGCCGCAGCAACGGCGCCATTTTCTTTGTCACAGTTCCGGCCACTATCATGACGTCCGACTGGCGGGGCGAAGCTCTAAAAAAGATTCCAAAGCGATCCAGATCATAGTGCGATGCGCCCGTTCCCATCATCTCAATCGCGCAGCAGGCGAGGCCGAACGTCAGCGGCCACAGGCTGTTGCTGCGCGCCCAGCCCTTCAGTTGCTCAAGACTGTTGACCACGACGCCGGAGCGGCGCAACTGCGCAGACTCCTCCTCGGTAAATCCCTCGTATTCGATGGTCGGGAGATGCACTGAAGAGTTCATTTCCATTCGAGCACCTTCTTCTTCCAGGCATAGACAAGCCCAATGACCAATAGGGCGATAAAAATCACCATTTCCACAAAACCGAACACGCCCAGCGCGTGGTAGGCGACCGCCCAGGGGTATAAAAATACGATCTCAACGTCAAAGATGACAAACAGCAGGGCAAACAGATAGTATCTTACATTGAACCGGATGCGCGCGTCCCCGATTGGTTCCAGACCGCTTTCATACGTTGTCGTTTTCGCGCGCGTTGGATGATTGGGTCGCAGAAGCGGCCCCAGGACGACGAGCGCCCCCACGGGCAGCAGAACGCCCAACGCCATAAATATGAGGACAAACACAAAGTTATTGGAGTACATCAACCAGTCACCCCCAACCCACCATTACTGCGGCTGATCAAGTCGCGCTCACTGCTACAGTTGCCTGTCGCGGTATGAGACAGTATTTCTCGTGATGAAACACGGCTATTATAACAAAGGCGAAGCGATGAGTAAAACCGCCCGCTCGGACTATCCCGCAGTCTGCGCCAAAGTTTTCGCCGCCTTGTGACAAATTGCACATGAAAAAAGGCGCCGCCAGCATGGAAGCCTCCGGCTTTGGGTGATGAAGTTTATTGCATCATTCGTTGTCTGATCAAATCTCCGTAACGGCTTGACAACTCCGCCGCCTCCAGACGGTTCAGCGCGCGCTGCAACGCCGCTTCGGCGCGCACAATGTCGGCCTCGTTGGCGTGTTCGGTGATGCGCTTCTCCGCCCGTTCCCTGGCGCGGAGGGCGCGGTCGATATCGATGAGAGAACCCACTTCCGCCGTTTCGACCAACAGCGTGATCCTGTCCGGCACAACCTGAAGAAAGCCGGACGTCACGGCGACATAGTCCTCCCCTTCCGGAAGCTTCACCTTGACAATCCCTGGGCTCACGGTGGTGGACAAAGGAGTGTGGCGCGGCAAAATGCCGATGTCTCCCCCGCCGCCGCGAAGAGACACCATCTCGACATCAATCGCAAGCACCACTCTGTCCGGCGTCACGACTTCAAAGGGCACCGTCACGAAGTCACCTCCTTGTGAATTCGGTGTTGGGTCAAACCCGGACGCCGTCCTGTTCTGCTTTTTCAAGCACATCTTCGATGGCGCCGCAGTAACGGAAATACGTCTCTGATATGTCGTCGTATTTGCCGTCCAGAATTTCCTTGAAGCTGCGGACGGTGTCTTTGACGGACACGTATTTGCCCGGCAGACCCGTGAACTGTTCGCCCACAAAAAACGGTTGGGACAGGAAGTTTTGAATCTTGCGCGCCCTGTTCACGGCGAGCTTGTCGTCGTCGCCGAGCTCGTCCATGCCGAGGATGGCGATGATGTCCTGCAGTTCCCGATAGCGCTGAAGAATCTGCTGAATGCCCCGCGCCACGCGGTAGTGTTCCTCGCCCACGATGTCGGGTGACAGCGCCCGCGACGTGGAGGCCAGAGGGTCCACGGCCGGAAACAGCCCCATGGAAGCGAGCCTGCGATCCAGATTGGTCGTGGCGTCCAGGTGGGCGAATGTGTTCGCCGGCGCCGGGTCCGTATAGTCGTCGGCGGGAACGTAAATCGCCTGGATGGAGGTGATGGATCCGCGAATGGTCGAAGCGATGCGCTCCTGCAGTTGCCCCATCTCCGTGGCGAGTGTCGGCTGATACCCGACGGCGGACGGCATCCGCCCAAGTAGAGCCGACACCTCCGAGCCCGCCTGTGTGAAACGGAAGATGTTATCGATGAACAGCAGTACATCGCGCTGCTCGACGTCGCGGAAGTATTCGGCGATGGTGAGTCCGCTCAGGGCGACTCGCAACCGCGCGCCGGGCGGCTCGTTCATCTGGCCAAAGACCATGCTCGTCTTGTCGATGACGCCGGATCCCTTCATCTCGTGGTAGAGGTCGTTGCCTTCCCGCGTCCGCTCGCCCACGCCGGCAAACACGGAATAACCGCCGTGCTCTTTGGCGATATTGTGAATCAATTCCTGAATCAGAATTGTTTTTCCGACGCCGGCGCCGCCGAACAGGCCCACCTTCCCTCCCTTGAGGTACGGGGCGAGCAGGTCGACGACCTTAATGCCGGTTTCAAATACTTCCGCTTTGGTTGTGATTTCGGAAAACAGCGGTGAGTCGCGATGAATCGGCCAATGCTCAGTGACCTCGACATCTCCGGCGTTGTCGATCGTTTCGCCGAGGACGTTGAAGATTCGTCCGAGTGTCTGCGGCCCGACCGGCATGCGGATCGGGTAACCTGTATCGACCACTTCCGTGCCCCGAACCAACCCATCCGTGGAGGACATCGCCACGGTGCGCACGATGTTGTCGCCAAGATGCAGCGCCACCTCAAGCGTCAGGCGAATGGACGCTTCGCCGTCCCATTCGATGCGCAGCGCCTGATTGATCGCCGGAAGCTGGCCTGTCGGAAACCGCACATCGACGACAGGACCCATGACTTGCACGACTTGTCCCTTGTTCAAGCAATCTCCTCCTAACGGGTCTATCTTGAAAATGCAAGATCGCTTGTGCCATCGCATGATCGTCTTCCTGATCAACCCGGATTTTCATGTACTGCTGGTGATCGGAAGAAGACGATCATGCGGGTCTGTTGCTATTTGAGCGCTTCTGCGCCGCCGACCACTTCCGCGATCTGCGTCGTGATGGCCGCCTGTCTGGCGCGGTTGAGCGCGAGCGTGAGCGATTCGATCATGTCTTTGGCGGCGTCTGTCGCATTGCCCATGGCGGTCATGCGCGCACCGTGCTCGCTGGCCTTGGCGTCGAGCACCGCCTGGTATACGAGCGTTTGCGCATACTTCGGCAGCATCGCCGACAACACGGTCTCTTCATCCGGCTCGTACAGATAATTCGTGCGCACCAGTCCCTGGTCTTCTCGGTCACGGGTTCTGCGAAGCGGGAGCACCTTTTTCAAAACGGTCTGCTGCGTCACCGCGTTAACAAATTCGTTATAAACCAGATACAATTCATCGAACTCCTCATTCCCATACGCCGTGATCACCTGCGCAGCCAAGGCGCTGATGTTCGGATAGGTCGGCGAATCGGGCAACCCGGTCGCTTCTCCGCCGAGCGGATAGGCCTTTCGTTGGAAGAAGTCCCGTCCTTTGCGTCCCACGGCAAATATGGTGTAGCTCGAATTATCCCTGTTGCGCGTTTCCTGAAGGGTGCGCCGTATCACATTGGCGTTGTACGCCCCTGCCAGACCGCGATCGCTCGTGATCACCAGGTACCCTGTTTTGCGGACGGGGCGCTCGGCGAGCAGCGGGTGTCTGACGAAGCGGGCGGACCTGGAGACGTCGGCCAACATGTCCTGCAACTTCTCCAGATACGGTTTTGACTGTTGCACCGCCTCTTGCACACGCCGCAATTTGGCGGCGGCGACCATCTCCATCGCTTTGGTGATCTGCGCGGTATTTTGGAAGCTCTTGATGCGACGGCGGATTTCTCTCGGGTTCTGCGGCAAAGCATTCACCACCTTTCAGCCCTGCGGGTGTCTGACGGCGCGGCCCGGCGAGAGGCGGTGCTACGCCACGAATGTCGTCTTGAACTTTTCCACGGCTTCCTTGAGGCTGGCCACTGTGTCGTCCGCCAGTTGTCTGGTCGTCGCGATCGTCTCCAAGAGATCCGCATGGTGCGACTTCAGATGAGCGAGCCACTCGCTCTCGAAACGGCCGACTGCGGAGACCGGGATATCGTCCACGTAGCCGTTGACCACCGCCCACAGCGACGCCACCTGCCTCTCTGCGGACAGCGGCGCGTATTGACCCTGCTTGAGGATCTCCACCGTGCGCTCGCCGCGGGCAAGACGGGTTTGCGTAGCCTTGTCCAGATCGGAACCAAACTGGGCGAACGCCTGCAGTTCGCGGTATTCGGCCAGGTCAAGGCGCAGCGTGCCGGCGACTGATTTCATCGCCTTAACCTGCGCGGCGCTGCCCACACGCGAGACGGACAGGCCGACGTTCACGGCCGGACGAATGCCGGAGAAGAACAGGTCGGATTCGAGAAAAATCTGTCCATCCGTGATGGAAATGACGTTTGTCGGAATATACGCGGAAATGTCGCCCGCTTGCGTTTCAATAAAGGGAAGGGCCGTCAGCGACCCTCCGCCGAGTGCGTCAGAGAGTTTGGCAGCCCTCTCAAGCAGGCGGGAGTGCAGATAGAACACGTCGCCGGGATACGCTTCCCGACCCGGCGGCCTGCGCAACAGCAGCGACATTTCCCGATAGGCGGCCGCCTGTTTGGTCAGGTCGTCGTAGATGATCAGCGCGTGTTCGCCGTTGTACATGAAGTGCTCGGCCATGCTGCAGCCCGCGTAAGCGGCAAGGTACAGAAGCGGCGCCGGGTCTGACGCATTGGCCGCCACCACGGTGGTATACTCCATCGCGCCGTATTTGCGAAGCGTCTCCACAACCTGGGCCACGGTGGACTGTTTCTGCCCAATGGCCACATAGAAGCACTTAACGCCGTTGCCCTTTTGGTTGATGATGGTATCGATGGCGATCGCCGTTTTTCCGGTCTGGCGGTCGCCGATGATCAGTTCGCGCTGTCCGCGTCCAATCGGGATCATCGCGTCGATCGCCTTGATCCCCGTCTGTAGCGGCTCATACACGGAACGTCTCTCGATAACGCCCGGCGCCTGTGATTCCATCGGACGAAACGCATCGGCTTCGATGGGGCCGCGATTGTCAAGCGGCTGTCCGAGCGGATTCACGACGCGGCCAAGCAGCGCCTGTCCCACCGGCACCTGCGCGATGCGACCCGTGCGCTTCACTTCGTCCCCTTCCCTGATGCCCTGCATGGCGCCCAGCACGATGACGCCGACGTTGTCCTCCTCAAGGTTGAACGCGAGGCCGGACACGCCGTTGCTGAATTCCACCAATTCCCCTGCCATGACCCTGTCAAGGCCGTAGATGCGCGCGATGCCGTCGCCGGCCTGCAGTACGGTGCCTGTTTCATATTCGTGAATCTGTGTTTCAAATTGCTCGATTTGCTGACGGATCAGAGCACTGATCTCGTCTGGGCGAATACTCACAACCGTCCCTCCTTACCAACTCGACCGCCTGACAACTTATGGGCAAAATCCGTGAGCATTCCTTTAAGCGTTGCATCAATCACTCGATTGCCAAGGCGCAGCCTGTATCCGGCCAGCAGTTCCGGCCGCACCGACACTTCGGCGCTGACGCTCTTGCCCAACTGTGAACCGACGATGGATGTGATGCTGTGCAGTTGCTCCTCGTCCAGATCCTCGGCGCTCTCCAGTTCCACCTGCAGACGGCCCCTGCTCTCATTGGCCAGTTGATGAAACGCTGCAGCCACAGCGTGAATATACTCACTGCGACCGCGAACAAACAGCAGTCTCAGAAAACGATAAAGCAAGGGCTGCGCCGCGTCGCCGAAAATCCTCTCGACCACGCCGGACTTCTCGTCCGCAGTGAGCAGGGGATGCTCCAGCGCCATCTGGAGATCCGGCGTCGCGCGCACGGCCTCCGCCACTGTCTGCAGAATTTGATCGACGGCCTCCACCTGTTCCGTGTCTGCGGCCGCCTCAAACAGGGCCCGCGCATAGCGATGCGTTACCGCTCCATTCAACATATCAATTCACCCAGCAGTTTCTCCGCTTCCTCGACCATTTCCCGGTGCGCCTCATGAGAGAGGCTGCGCCGCAGCAATTTCTCGCTCAGTTCCACCGTCAGGCCCGATACGGAGGCCATCACGCCGCTCAGCACTTCCGCCCGCTCGCGTTCGATCAGTTGGCGGTTTTCTTCCAGCAGGCGGCGGGATTCCGCCTGTGCGTCGTTCACAATCTCGCGCGCCATTTCGTCTGCCCTGATCCGCGCCGTGTCAAGCAGTTCCTTCGCCTGCTGACGGGCCGATTCGAGCAATTGTTGCTGTTCGGTCAAAAACCGTTCTGCCTGGAGTCTGTTCTGCTCGGCGTCGGTGATCTGCGTCTCCACATAGAGCCGCCGCTTCTCCAGCATCTTTGCCATCGGACCGAACCCATAGCGTTTAATGATCAAGAACATGATCAGGAACGTCACGATCGATACAAGAAATGTTCCCAGTTCAAACACTTGCACTTGGATTCCTGCTCCCCTTTCCGCATCATGTTGACGCCCAGTCTGGACGGCCGATGCTGGTTTCGTCGACTGCGACTGCGGTTTACAGGGCGCCCTGTGTGAAGAGCATGATGATGCCGAACGCGAGCGCGATGACCGGGAACGCCTCGACCAGGGCCACGCCAATCAGTGCGCTTGCAAAAATGCTTCCCCGCGCCTCAGGCTGTCTTGCAACGCCTTCGACGTACTTGCTCATCACAAGGCCGTCGCCTACGCCGGAACCCACTGCGGCCAGGCCCAACAGAAGCGCCACCGCAATATCGAACAATGCCTTTACCATGATTTGATGTCCTCCTTGACGGTACTTACCGAAAGTGATTGATGGTGCGGTCAGCGCCTGCCGGAATCAGGTTTATCACTGCTCCCCAAGCGGCGTGTCATGTGTGGTGCACGCCGCCGTGAAAGGATTTTTGGCCGACGTAGAGCGTCATCAGGATCGTGAAGATATACGCTTGAATCGTGCTGACAAACCCGCAGTACAACAACCATATCAACAGAAACGGGAAGCCGGTGGGCACAACCCCGAACAGTATGGGCATCGTGAGGATGGCGCCTGCCAACGCCTCGCCGGCAAATATGTTGCCAAACAGACGCATGCCGTGCGTCAACGGGTTCGTGAACTCCTCGACGATCCCCAGGGGATTCTTCACGAAATGCCAGAAGTATTGTCTTGGGTGCCGCAACCCCACAGCGTGGCTCAAAACCCAGACCATCACTGCCATGCCGAGAGTCATGCTCATATTGGCCGTCGGCGAGTCGAAGAGGGGGACTTCCCCGTGCGCCATGGCCAAACTCTGCGCCGTTATCCCCAGCCACGGAATCGGCTGCTGCTGGTGAATCGCGATTGTGGCAATCAGCCCCAGCCAGTTGGCCACGAACAGAAAGATCACCATCGTGAAGGCGAGCGGCAAAATCCACTGTACGACCTGTTCACTGGGCATCGTGTCCCGCGCCATGTTCGCTGTAAAATCTATCGCCCATTCAATTAAATTTTGTAACCCGCGCGGGTTGCGCATATCGAGCTTGCGAATGGAGAGTCGAAGAACAATTAGCACCACCAGACCGGTCAGAATCATCATGGCGATCGTGATCAGGTTGATACGGAAAATACTGTTCGCAAACAAATAGGGGAACGCCGGCATCTTATCACCTACTTTCCTTTGAGGATTTTACCTGAAGATTTCACCCGGTTTCGAGCCAACCCATATAGACCGAAGAATATGAACACAAATCCAAGCAAATAGCCCAACAACGCGGTGATCGGATTCACTCCCGGCGTCTTTACGGCGACAACCATCACGGCCGCAAGCACAACGAGCCTGGTCAACATCCCCATCATGCCAGACGCAAACAACGCCTTGCCCTCGAGGCCGTCCTTCAGATGCCCCTGTCTCACCATGCTGTAGACAACATAAGCTCCGCCCGCTTCGCCGAGCAGCAGGCCGTTCATGTCCGCCCGGATCGCGCCAAACACCGCCCAACACACCCCGGTGAGCGCCGCGAGGGCCACGCCGACCATGACCATGCCGCGCACCCGGAGCAGAAAGAACTCCACCTCATTCACGATTTATCACCCAACATCCGTTTGATGAGATAGGACACGCCATAGACGCCGACGCCAAGCCCCGCCAAGACGCCTAGCGCGGTTATCCAGGCATGATGCCATCTGACAGCGAGGAGATGGCCCAGATAGCCGAAGACCAGCATATTCACCAGAAGTTGAAGACCGAGTCCGGAGAAGACGGCAAACGCTTTCCATTCACGAAGTGACGATCCGGGAGATTTACGATGGTCAGCGATTGTCTTCACCACCCCAACGGCAAACGCCAATGACCGAAAATACGCTCCATGCCACACCTGCAAAGATCCCGCTTTTGTCTCAGCCAACCCGAACCCCCGCTAATACTACACTACAGGAAAATTCGTTGTCAACGAATCTGAGCGAAATCCGAGTTCCCGCCTATTCGTCCTCCACATCAGTGTGCTCAACAACCACGTGCGTATAATCATAGCCATGCGTGCAGTGCTCACAATGCACATGCACAATCCGTTCGCCGGCGGGAGCTGAAACGTGGTTGATCTTCCCGCAACGCGGACACTCGGAGTCAAATTCCCAGTGAACATGGTGGGACAATGGACTTCACCTCCTTGCAATCGCGCCCTGGTCATGCATTTCCACTGGCGCGTTCAGTAACAGTCTATAATGAACACGGCGGGAGGAGCAACCGCAAAACCCCTCCCGCCACGGTCCGGCCTTCCATAGTTCCGGGAGTTGACACATCGGCTACAGACGCTCGATCACCATGGACACGCCTTGCCCGCCGCCGATGCAGAGTGTCGCAAGACCCATCCGACCGCCCGTTCGCAGCAGTCCGTACAGCAACGTGACCAGCACGCGGGCTCCGGATGCGCCGATCGGATGCCCGAGAGCGATGGCGCCGCCGCTGACGTTCAATTTCGCCTCGTCAAAACCCAACTCCTGGGCAACCGCCAGAGACTGCGCCGCAAACGCTTCATTGGCCTCAACCAGATCGATGTCGCCCAGCGACAGCCCGGTTTTTTTCAACAGTTTTCGGGTTGCGTAAATCGGACCGAGCCCCATCACCGAAGGCTCAACGCCCGCAGAAGCATAGGCGACAATGCGGGCGAGCGGCTTGACGCCCAGATGCGCCGCCCGCGCGGCGGACATGACCACCGCGGCCGCCGCCCCGTCATTGATTCCGGACGCGTTGCCGGCTGTAACGACGCCACCCTGCTTGAAGGCGGGCCGCAGCTTCGACAATGCTTCGCGGGTGGTTTCCCGGGGGTGCTCGTCGGTGGCAAAAAGCACGGGGTCGCCTTTTTTCTGCGGGATGGGGACAGGGACGATCTCCTGCGCAAAGTGACCCGCCGCTATCGCCGCTCTGGCCCGCTCCTGTGAACGCAAAGCAAACGCGTCCTGCGCCTCACGGGACAGCGCGTAGCGCTCTGCGACGTTCTCCGCCGTGACTCCCATGTGACAGTGGTCGAATGCGCACCACAGACCGTCCCTGATCATGCTGTCAACGACGGTCTGATCGCCCATGCGAAACCCCGTTCGCGCGCCTTCGAGCAGGTAGGGCGCTCGACTCATATTCTCCATCCCGCCCGCAACCACAATCTCCTCGTCGCCCGCCCGAATCGCCTGGGCCGCGAGAGCGATGGACTTCAGACCGGATCCGCACACCTTGTTGACCGTGAACGCCGGCAATTCCGGCGCCAGCCCCGCGTGCAGCGCGGCTTGGCGCGCGGGGTTCTGTCCGAGACCCGCCTGGAGTACATTGCCCATGATGACCTCGTCCACGGCAGATCCATCAATCCCCGCTCGCGAAAGCGCTTCCTTGATTACCAAGGAACCAAGATCCGTGCCTGGCACCCCCGCCAAACTACCCCCAAAAGTACCGATGGCCGTTCGGACGGCCGAGACAATGACCGCTTCTTCCATGATCCATTCCCCCTAAACACGCATGCCGATATATTGCAACGAACCATCAAAGCCTCTGCTTTGGACGCGGCACAAAGGGATCCGGCGCCGATCCCCGGTCAAAGAAGTGGCGCAGAGCCTGCACGATGCGATCCGAAGCGAACCCATCTCCATAAGGACTGGCGGACACTGACATCTTCTGATAAGAATCGGCGTTCCGCAGAAGGTCGTCCGCTGTCCGCACGATCTCGTCCCGGTTGGTGCCGACGAGTTTCAGCGTGCCCGCTTCGACGCCTTCCGGCCGTTCGGTCGTATCGCGCAGCACAAGACATGGCACCCCGAGATACGGCGCTTCTTCCTGCACCCCTCCGGAGTCGGTCAGAATCAGATGCGCCCGCGCCATAAAATTGTGCGCGTCAAGCACATCCAGCGGCTCGATCAAGGCGATGCGGCCATGATCGCCCAGGATGCGCTGCGCAGGTTCCCGGACTGCCGGATTGAGGTGCATGGGGTAGACCACGAACAGATCCGGGTGCGTGTCGACCAGCGCACGCACGGCCGAAAATATCTGTTCCAGCCTGGAGCCGATATTTTCTCGGCGATGGGCCGTCATGTAAATGAGCCGCTGCGAGGGGTTGATCCGCTCCAGGACGGGATGCTGGTAATCTTGTTTCACGGTGGTCCTCATGGCGTCGATCGCCGTGTTCCCGGTCACGTAAATCGCGTGCGAAGGCTTCCCTTCCCGCAACAGATTATCGGCCGCCACCTGCGTCGGAGCGAAATGCAGATCGGCCAACACGCCTGTCAACTGGCGATTCATTTCTTCCGGATAGGGGGAATATTTTTCCCATGTCCGCAAGCCGGCCTCCACGTGCCCGATCGTGATCTGCTGATAAAAGGCGGCCAGACTGGCAACAAACGTGGTGGTGGTGTCGCCGTGCACGAGAACAACGTCCGGGTTCACCTCTTCAAGGACACTCTCAAGCAACTGCAGCACTTTGGTGGAGATCAGGGTCAGTGTTTGCCTGGACTCCATGATGTTCAGGTCGAAGTCGGGCGCGATGTCAAACGTCGACAGCACTTGATCCAGCTGCTCCCGGTGTTGGGCGGTGACGCATACGACCGTCTCAAACTCTTGCGCCGAAAGAAGAGTCCTGACGAGCGGCGCCATCTTCACAGCTTCAGGGCGCGTTCCAAATATCGTCATCACGCGGATGCGAGGCATCGCTACAACTCCTTGCCGTCACAGAGTTCCAAATATGCGATCGCCCGCGTCTCCAAGGCCGGGCACAATATATCCATGACTGTTTAACCCCTCGTCAACCGCGATCGCATACAGTTCAACATCGGGATGCAATCCGTCGAGTTTGGCGATTCCCTCTGGCGCGGCGATGATCGCGGTCAACTTGATCCGCCTCGCTCCTCTTGCTTTCAGTGCGGCGAGAGCAGCGGCAGCCGACCCTCCGGTCGCAAGCATGGGGTCAAGGACGATCACGAGACCTTTGTCCAACTCAGGCGGCGTGTTGGCGTAATACTCAACCGGCGACAGCGTCTGTGGGTCGCGGTACATGCCGAGATGTCCGACGCGAGCCTCGGGCATCCACTGCAGCATCCCCTCGACCATGCCGAGACCCGCCCGCAAAATGGGCACCAGAACGATCGGTTCCACGGTGCGGACAGCCTTGGCCGGGGCCACCGGCGTCTGCACGATGTACTCATCGCAAGTCAAGTCCCGCGTGGCTTCGATGGCGAGCAACACCGCCAACTCGCGCACAAGCTGCCTGAACTCGGACACGCCAGTGGAGCGATCGCGCAATCGACCGATCTTTTCAAGAGCCACGGGATGCGAAACGCAGTGAATAGGTCTCAAGTACAACTCTCCTTACCTTCCCTGTGACACTCGGAATCATTATACCAAACGAGCCCGTCAATAAGCTACAATGGAAGCGCGCTTCAGTACGGAAACCGCAGGGAACCATGCAGCAGCAGCCGCGCCGAAGAGCCGTGGAGCACCCCGCACAGCGCCGCTGCACGGAGACCGCATCGGAGCTATACTGAAGGTGCAAGGGCTAAGGTTGCTCTCTTTTCGCTTCAAGTCGGTATAGAATGGCGACAGAGTGTTAAAATTGACTAGTTATAACGCATTTTAATGTCATTCTAACCTTTGTGGCCTACAATGACAGAGGATGTCCATGCACATTCGTTTGCTGATAAGGAGGATGTTCCGTGCCAAAACTGAGGCGAATGCTGATCTTGTCGGCCTCGTATGGCGAGGGCCACCAACAGGCCGCGCTTGCGGTTCGCGATGCGTTGATGGAAGAGAATCCTGGTCTCGACCTGCAAATCGTTGATTACTTGGACATGGTGCACCCAATGCTCAACTCCGTGGCGCGTTACTGCTACATGAAGAGCGTCCGTTTCGCTCCGTCCCTGTACGGCCTATTCTACAAAGGAACGAGCCGCATTGCGCCGTCCTCGTTGATCCAGCGCCGGTTGAACCATTTGGGCTATGAAGATCTTGCCGATTATCTGAGCGCCTACAAACCAGACGTGATACTCTCCACGTTCCCGACCCCGGCGGGCGTGGTGTCCCTGCTCAAGGAACGGGGTTTGATCAACATACCGGGGGCGACGGTGATCACTGACCACGCCATCCACAGCCAATGGATACACCATTACACGGACCACTATTTCGTTGGCTCCGAACATGTGAAACGCGGCCTGATGATTCGCGGAGTCGATGAAGATCGCATCTCCGTGACGGGAATTCCGGTCCGGCCCGCCTTTCTCGCGGCGAAGAACCGCGCGGGGGTTCGCTTGAAACTGGGCCTTGAAGAAGACTACCCAACCATTCTCATTATGGGCGGCGCCTATGGCGTGCTCGGCGACATCGTCCAAATCTGCGAAGAGTTGTTCCAATCCGACAGGCGCGCTCAACTCATCGTTGTCTGCGGACGCAACGAGAAGCTTCGCCAGACCATCGAGCAACTGTCCAGGGACGCAAAAAACCCGGTCTGGGTATTCGGCTTTACGCGGGAAGTTCACGAACTGATGGCGGTGTCTGACCTGATTGTCACGAAAGCGGGCGGGCTCACGGTCAGCGAAGCGCTGGCCATGGAACTGCCCATGCTCTTATACCGTCCGATTCCCGGCCAGGAAACCCAGAACGCCGCCTTTCTCGTCAAGTCCAGGGTGGCTGTCCTTGCCCGGACCAGACGGCAGGTGATTGGGCATATCGACCGCCTCTTGCGTGATGACGGGTCGCGGCTAAGGCGCATGCGCGTCAACACGAACACCATTCGCAAAGTGACGGCGGCGCGGGATATCGCAAGAAAACTCGCGGAGATCGCGTCCGACGCGACGGTGAGCGCGCAGACCCCGGCCGACAAGCGCCTCTATGCGGAGCAGTCATGAAGGCGATTCCCCGGCAGATTCTCAAGTCCCACGTTATGTCCTCCCTGATCACTCTGATGTTGGTTGAGTTCGTCCGGGGAGCGCTCATCTTGTCGTTGTTGCCAAATATCGGAATCGACGCTTTGGCGTTGACGCCTGCAACGATTGGACTGGCCATCAGCACGCACTATTTCTTTGACAATATCTTGCGCACGCCCATGGGATTCCTGGCCGATCACTTCGGGCAGCGGATCGTGCTCGCGCTGGGACTCTGCGTGGCCGCCCTTGGACTCATCATCATCGCCGGAGCCACTGGCGCGCTGGCGCTCACAGGCGGCGCGGCCCTGCTTGGCGTCGGCACCTCCCCCTTGTGGCCTGCTGTCATCACGACCGTCACGGCAACCGGAGACGAGAAACAAAAGGCAAGCGCCATGGGCTACATTTATATCGCCTGGTTGATCGGAGGAGGATCCGGGCCCGTCCTGATCAATTTTATCCTGGGCTGGTCCTATCGCGCCGCCTTTACACTGCTTGTCGCCATCCTTCTGGCCGGCGGACTGCTCGCCGCGGCCTCGACTCACCCGGTCCGCTCGCCCGCCTCTGCGGACAGACTGCTGCCGCCGTTTGATCCGCATAGATATTTGCGGGAAATCATCGTACACTTAAGAGAGATTCGCGCGCTGTTTCCGGGCATGTTCGTTCAAACCCTGGCGATCGGCATACTGATCCCGGTGCTGACCCCCTATGCCCGAGTGGTGCTGGGAGTGAGTCCGCAGATGCAGAGTGTCGCCATGCTGACTGTGGGCGGCGCAACGGTCATCCTGCTGCCCGTCATGGGCAAGCTGATAGACCGGGTGGGCGCAAGACCGTTTTTGTCTGGCGGGTTTTTGCTCACGGCGGTCGCACTCGTGCTGTTCACCTTGCAGACGAGCGTCTGGCCCGCGATCGGATTCATGGTGCTGCTGGGCTTCTCGTACGCGATGATCCTGCCGTCCTGGAATTCTGTGCTCGATCGGGCGATTGATCGCGAGAAGAGGGGGGCCATGTGGGGAGTGTTCATGACTGTTGAAGGCCTCGGAACGGCCGCAGGACCTTATATTGGCGGTCGACTGTGGCAGACCGTCGGACCGCAGGCTCCGTTTCTGCTGAGCGCCTCCGTGGTGGGCGTGATGGGCCTCGTGTACGTGTTCATGCGCATTCCGGGTCTTGGCCGCCGCCTTGAGCCGAGTTCCTAGGGAACTCCGCGCATTTGCGCCGAAGCCGTCTGTTCCCGGACTGACACAAGCCTTGCCATGATGAATTGGGGTGTCCGCATTTGTCATTATTGTTTGTGCTCATTGTCATTTTTCTCATCCTCGTTCTTATCTACGGTCCGATCGCAGAGTTGATTATGGATCTCTTTCAGGTGGGCGGCATATACAAAGGAGACGACCTCGCGAGAGATATTACGCTAACGTTTGATGATGGCCCACATCCGCTGTATACCCCTCAACTCCTGGAGCTTCTGGACGGGTGTCAGGCGCAAGCCCTGTTTTTTGTGGTCGGACAGCAGGCGAAGAAATATCCGGAACTGGTCCGGGCCATCCATGAACGAGGCCATGTGCTGGGAATCCACACCTACCGTCACGGCAATGCGTGGTTTCAGACACCCTGGGGTTTGCACCGGGACATAGTCCGAACAAAGCAAGTCCTGGAAGAGATCACACACACGCCTGTCACGCTGTTCCGTCCACCTTGGGGTCGACTCACCTTGGGCAGCCTGGCCATCGCCCATCATGTCGGACTGGTTCCCGTGCTATGGACGTTGGCCGCCAAGGATTGGCAAACCGGGAACGATCGCGTACAAGAGATTGTCGCAAACATTGGCGCCCGTCTCCAGAACGGGGCCATCATACTGCTGCACGACAACGGCGGATCGCGAAACACGCCGGCCAACACCCTGACGGCCTTGAGAATCCTATTGCCGCGCATCAATGACATTGGCTTGTCCTGCAACGTGAACCCCGTGCTGCACGCCCTGAAGCAACGCACGTCCCGT
>JAJYTO010000298.1 GCA_021793015.1 Bacillota bacterium | reverse complement strand
ATGTCCTCGATCCCGGTGAGAAAACTGCGCTCATTGAAGAATCCATGATCGATCGCCACATCGAAACACTTTCCGTCAACGGCAAACAAACGATTGAGTCGGGCAAATTTGGACATAAAAGATCACCACTCCATTTCGTCACGGATTTGAGGTTCGCGTCATTCCTGTCCGGCGCGAAGTCGGGCCCGCGTTACTCCCGTCCATCACGAGGTTAAGACTCGCGTTACTCGTGTCCATCACGGGGTTAAGGCCCGCGTTACTCGTGTCCATCACGGGGTTAAGGCCCGCGTTACTCGTGTCCATCACGGGGTTAAGGCCCGCGTCGTTCCCGTCCACTGCTAAGTCTCTAGTCTGTATCATTCCTGTCCGGCGCCCGTCAGCACCTGCACGCCTTGATCGCCCAGGCCGCGCCTGATGGTCTCCGGAAGGAGATGGTCGGAGACCAGGATGTCTGCGCTGTCCCAGCGCGCGAACACATGGTACGAGGTGCTCTCAAACTTGCTGGAATCGGCCAGCACAATGACCTGGTCGGCCGAGGCGATCATCGTCCGCTTGATCTCCGATTCGTACAGATTCGAGTTCATCAACCCCCGTTTCAGAGAAAGCGAGGAGGCCCCCAAAAACAGCTTGCTCGCCCGCAGGTCGCTCAAAAACTCTTTCGTCTTGGGGCCGATGGTCGACTGTGTGGAGGGACGCACGATGCCGCCCGCCAACAGCAGCGACGATGCCTTGCCGTTCAATTCATGCGCAATCGGAATCGAGTTTGTCACGATGACGACATCCTCATAGCGCGGAAGCATCCGCGCCAATTCCAGCGTCGTCGTTCCGGCATCCAGGATGATCACATCCCCCGGCTCAATCAGTTCCACGGCGCGGCGCGCGATTTCCCGCTTCAGATTCGCGAACGCCCCCACCCGCACATCCATGTTCACATCCTGGTTCACGCCCGTCACGGACGTGGCCAACACGGCGCCGCCGTACACCTTCTTGATGATCCCCCGTTTCTGCAAGATGTCGAGATCGCGCCGAACCGTCATATCCGAGACGTCGAACTTCTCCATCAACTCGGCCACTTTCACGAGTTGCTTTTCCCGCGCCATCTCCGCGATCAGCGCCTGCCTTTCCACACTCAACACCGCGGCGCACCCCTTCTCGTATCAAACAACTTACCTCTATCATTATAACAATATAGACCGAAAATACGAAACAAAATCAACACAAGGAGGGTCTAGCAAACTCCACACGGTCACCAAAAAAGTCGCTTCGACCGTGATAATCTGCTTCGATTCTACGTCCAGACGGGTTTGCGGACCAGATCGCCCATCGCAGTAAATTCATGAATGAGAAAGCCTTGGCAACTGCGGCCACGGGACTCGCGACAATGGCGCCGCCGCTTGATTTAAACGCTTTCAGATCAGCCAACAGGCGGGGATTCAGATTGGGCGCCTGCAGGTCATTATTCCAGTCGCCGCCGCATGAACTCCTGCGCAGGCGGTTCCCAAAGTTAAACTGACCGCCGCTGCTCCGACCATGAGCCCCGCGGCGCGCCGCAAAGTCCCGCTCCTGGCGATTACCCGCCGTTTCATGCGCTCACCTCAGCAACATGCCGACATCAGTTCGTCATAAAGAGATGATCCGAAACTTACATAACACGGTAGGTTGCAATTTTTTTCGGAGCGAGCGAGGCGCTGAAACTGCCTCCCGCACTGGCGCCGTCCGCACTGGACCCGCCAGCAATCGGCTCTTCCAGCAGATTCACCTGATACACCCGATCCGGCTGCCGACAAAAGCCCATGTTCACGGAAACATCCTTCTCCTCGACGTTATAGAGTCTGACAATGACTCCCTGCCCGTTTTCCGCATATTTCGCCGCGGACAGCATCGCATCGCCGTCGAGCGCCATGAATGTATCGACTGCCGAAAGCCTTTCCTTGTGTTCGTTCGGATCCGGCCGCGTGAACGTGCCTGTCAATTTGGAACCTTGCACCCACGGCCTCCCCTGCGACCACCTCTCCTCGTCCACCGCCAACAACCTGGTCTTCACCCCCTGGTGGAACGCCTCCGCCTCTTGATACAGACGGGTGGCGGATTCGCCGGCGGCCGTGTTGCCGGTCGGGCGAATGGCCAGCTCAAACCTGTGCTTCCCGAGACATTGCCCCTTCGGCTGCACATCGGTTTCCAGAGACACCGATGCCCTTATATTGATATTCTCAACACCGCGCAACAGGGTGATGGCCATTGTCCTGCCGTCATGGGATGTTTCATACGCGTGCAGTCCCTTTGCGAATACCGCGAAACCACCCTCGTCGTCCACGGCCGCCGCCCATTTCCAAAAGGGCTGCTGGTTGCTTTCGCGGTCAAACTCCCGGCCCTCATCCCAAGCTCTTTTTACGGCGTCAAACTGGCCGCCGGCCAGGACATGCGAGATTTGGCGCGGCGAAGGAAGCAGCAGGCGCAAGCGGTGATCCTTGGCCTGGTTGTCCACTTCGACCGCCAAGTCGAGTTGGCGGGAGTCTCTCCCCAGACGGAGAGTCACGTCAAATGCGCAGGGAACGGCCTCCGCTTGCCTTTGTGTGTAGGTACGATCCAATCCCGCCGGCAACTCCCACACAAATCGGTAACGGTATTCGTCGTATAACGCGTTCGAGCGCCCATCGACGAATTCCACAGCCCGTGACCACACGCGCGGCTGTTCTTCAGGCACCGCCTTGAACATGTACAGGTCTCCCGCGTCTCCCGCGTCTTCCCACTGCCCCAAACGATCCAGAATCGCGCCCGTGTGCTTGTCCGTGATGCGAAACGCGCCGTCCTCCTGCACTTCAACCCGCAGATGCCCATTTTCCAGAACCGGGAGCCCAGACAACCCGCGCTCCTCTACGTGGTTGCCCGCATGGTGCGGACGAGCGCGATACGTCGCATACCCCAAGGCCGGAACAGACGGTGTCCACTCGATGTCAAACCGCTTGACACTGAGTACGCCGGGGAGATTGATGGGGCTGAGCACTTGAATGCGACTCGGCTCACTGCGGATCACGCGGTACTCGACAGAATGGCCCTGCGCATCTTCCAGACAGAAATCATGGACGTCGTCCTCTTCCAGAAAATATACGCTCGACTTCACCACCGAACGAGAGTCGAGTTGCGATGTGTTGACCACAAGCAACTTGAGATCCTGGCGGTCGAGTGAATCCATCCGGACTTGCCTCGCCAGCACCTGCAATTTCCGGTCGATGAGTTCCTC
>JAJYTO010000297.1 GCA_021793015.1 Bacillota bacterium | reverse complement strand
GGGTTACCTTCCCTACATGCGCTCTGTCAAATGATCCATCCGCGCGCGCACCTTCGGCAGCCATGGCCCGCAATACCTTGCCTAGCGCCGTGGCCAATCTCGGCACGTTCTCCTCTTTGCCCACATTTTCCACGATCACATTGGCCATGCGCCGCTTTTCCTCAATATCCATCTGCGCCCCAATACGCTGCCTCGCAGCATGCTCATCCAGCCCATTGCGTTTCATGAGTCTTGAGAGTTGCATCGGAACCGGCGCATAGACAAGCACCGTTACATCTACCAGTGTATGCGTACCCACCTCAAACAATAAGGGAACATCCAGAACGGCAACGCGCCGGGCATCCGCCCTGGTGTAGTCTTCAGCCTTTTCGCGCATAGCCTCTCGAACGCGTGGATGTACGATGCCGTTTAGTCTTGCCCGCGCCTCCGGATCAGAAAAAATCAGCGCTCCCAGCCGTTCGCGGTCGAGAGTTCCGTCGGCGCCTGCATACTGTTCCCCAAATGCAGCAAGGATCTCCCGCAGACCGTCCGTTCCAGGCTGCACAACCTCGCGAGCCAGAACATCGGCGTCAATAATGAGAAATTCCATTCTGGCCAATTGGTTAGAAATCGAGCTCTTGCCGGAAGCGATTCCGCCCGTCAATCCCACAATCACCGCGCGCACCCCCACTGTTGACGCTGGCCGTCTGGTACATGCCGAACACTCTGCGAGAGGAGAAGCCGACGCGGCGCCCTATGGCGAGTGCATCAGCCTGCCGCGCCAATGGTTGCGTCAATGGTTGGCATCAGCCTGCCGCGTCAGTCAGTGTGACTGCCAGCACGACGCCCTATGCAAGAGCGCCAGCAAGCCAGTGCGACGGCATCCAACATGGGGTTATTTTTCTGACATGCCGCCACCCCGCGCAAGCCCACCATGCGACGTCGCTCTCTGGCCCACTGTGGGCCACTGTGCCTCACTCGGGGGAGCACTTGGGAAGAGTCTGTCACTCAACTCTCGCCGCGGCCGAGGGACCCACGCTAAGTCCCAGTCTCATTTCACACCCGTTCGGCGGGGCGACACGTCCGATGACTTGAGCGATATTGTCGCATGGCGCGGTGGTCGTTGACAATGCACGCATACGTGCGTACCCCTGCCCGCAACGCGACCCTTGACGATCGGGCGGCCGCAATTGGCGCACGCCTGTCCTGCCCTCCCGTACACCTGCAAGGCAAGTTGAAATGCCCCCGGTTCTCCGAATCCATTCACGTACGACTTGATCGAACTGCCGCCCTGCTCGACAGCCTGACTGATGACCTCGCGAACTGCGGAAGCAATTGCAGACGCGTCTTTGGCCGACAACGTTTGGGCTCGCCGTTCCGGATGCACCCTCGCGCGATAAAGCGCCTCATCCACATATATGTTGCCCAATCCGGCCACCACCGTCTGATCGAGCAGCACCGCCTTCACGGGCGCCCGTCGATTGTGAAACGCGGCCATCAGCCGCCTTCCATCAAAATCGGCCGCAAGCGGTTCAATCCCCAGATCGCGCAGGCCTGTCAACAGATGAAGATCAGCGCGGGCCAACAGGTCCATGGTGCCGAATTGTCGAACATCTCTGTATCTCAACTCCGCATCGCCATCAAAGTGAAAAATAATATGAGTATGAGTTTCCACCGGATCAGAGGAACTGTAGAACCCATATCGACCTTCCATCCGCAAATGGGACACCAGTACATCCGAATCCAAATCGATCAACAGATATTTACCCCGTCTTCCCACGCTTCGAACCGTCTGTCCCAGCAAGCGGGCGCAAAACTCAGAAACAGCCGGCGACCGCACAATCCGGTTCAAACGCACGTCCACCGAACGGATCGTCCGGTCTACAATCAACGCTTCCAGACTGCGGCGGACAGTTTCAACCTCGGGCAGTTCGGGCACAGCAGCCACCTCCCATCCCATCTTTGATATCAGGCGGTGACGACGACATGCCTATTTGGCATCATACCAGGTGGAACCGGCGTGCAAATCCACCTTCAGGGGAACGGACAGCTCCACGGCCCCCTCCATCGCGCTGCGGACCTGGTCCGACAGGATGGACAGTTCTTCCTCGGGACATTCAAAGATCAGTTCATCGTGCACCTGGAGCAACATGCGGGCCCGCAGTCCCTCGGTGCGCAGAAACGCCCCAAGCTTGACCATGGCGATTTTAATGATGTCCGCCGCCGTGCCCTGGATGGGGGTGTTCATCGCTGTCCGTTCGGCAAAGCTTCTTTCGTTAAAATTGCGGCTGCGAATTTGTGGCAGATACCGTCTTCTGCCAAGCGCGGTTTCCGCATAGCCGCGTTCCCTCGCCTGTTCGACCGACTCCTCCATGTACCGTTTGACACCGGGAAATTTGGCAAAATACTGCGCGATAAAGTCAGCCGCCTGAGCGCGTGAAATATTGAGATTTTGCGATAATCCATAATCGCTGATGCCGTACACGATGCCAAAATTGACCGCCTTGGCCTGGCGCCTCATGAGCGGCGTCACGCGTTCAGGAGGGACCTCAAACACGTCGCTGGCGGTGCGTGTGTGAATGTCCATGTCGTGCATGAACGCGTCGATGAGCGCCCCGTCCTGTGACAGATGCGCCAAGATGCGCAGTTCAACCTGCGAATAGTCGGCGGATACGATCAGCCACTCTGGGTGGCTCGGCACAAAGGCCTGGCGCAACCGCCGCCCCTCCTCCATGCGAATCGGGATATTTTGCAGATTGGGGTCCGCGCTTGACAAGCGTCCGGTCGCCGTCATGGCCTGGTGAAATGACGTGTGCACCCGCGACCCCGGCGCGCGCACCACGCGCAGGAGACCTTCGACGTACGTGGACTGCAACTTCGCAAGCTGTCTGTATTCCAGGATCAGCGAGACAATTTCACTGTGCGGCGCCAATTTCTCAAGGACATCGGCGCTCGTGGAGAAGCCTGTCTTCGTCTTTTTCACCGGCTGCAATCCCATCTTGTCAAACAGGATTTCACCGAGTTGCTTCGTTGAGTTGATGTTGAAAGGATGGCCTGCCAATTCATAAATCTGCGCTGTCAGTCTGTCGATGCCCGCCGCGAGTTCCCGGCCAATCGTTTCCAATCGCGGCGCATCCAGACGCACGCCGTACAGTTCAAGACCGGCGAGCACAACCGCCAGCGGGGCCTCGACCTGTTCATACAACGAAGCCAATTTATAGTCGTCGAGCATCGTTTGCAGCACGCCATGAGCCCGGAGCAGACGTCTCGCGCATTCG
>JAJYTO010000296.1 GCA_021793015.1 Bacillota bacterium | reverse complement strand
CCATGGGCCACGGCTTATATACGGAAGGCCACACCTTGTGACAGGCGTGGCCTTCCGTATATGCGAAGCCATGGCCCATGGCCGACGGGAAGGTCCTGCGATCGGCCGGTCTGGCAGACAGACGGAGCAACGCTGCCTGCTGCCCACGTTCGTCCGTCATGGATGGTATGGACGCGTTCGGCCATCCTGTTCGACAGAACCATCCTTGATACTGATACTGGTACTGGGACTCCTGGGAGGCGGTGCGACGATGCAATGGAACACATATGTGACGAGAATTGTTCCTGAGCAGTCTCTGGATGTCTTGCGAGGCGTATCCAGGATTGCCGTGTGGAATTTTGAGGAGTTGCCGGTGTCGCGGGAGGAGTTGCTTGCGCAGGTTCGCTCGGCTGACGCGCTGATCACGATGTTGACGGACCGCATCGACGCCGAGGTGTTTGCGAGAGGAAAGAATCTGAAAATCGTGGCCAATGCGGCGGTAGGGTACGACAACATCGACACGGAGGAAGCGCGAACGCGCGGCGTCATCGTCACCAATACGCCCGACGTGCTGACGGAGACCACGGCGGATCTGGCGTTCGCCCTGTTGCTGGCTACGGCGCGCAGGATTCCGCAAGCTTCCGCGTATTTGCGCGAGGGGAAGTGGAAGACGTGGTCGCCGCTGCTCATGGCAGGCCAGGATGTCCACTGTGCGACGCTGGGCATTGTTGGACTGGGGCGGATCGGGATGGGAGTTGCAAGGCGCGCCCGAGGGTTTGGGATGCGGGTTCTGTATCATAATCGCAACCGGAATCCAGAGGCGGAAGCTGGCCTCGAAGTTGCATACAGATCTCTTGACGACTTGTTGCGGGAGTCTGACTTCGTGGTGATGCTCGCACCGCAAACAGACGATACGCACCATCTGATCGGAGGGCGGGAACTCTCCCTGATGAAGCGGACGGCCTGTCTGATCAATGCGGGGCGTGGCCCGCTGGTCGATGAGGCTGCCTTGTATGAGGCGTTAAAGGCGGAGCGGCTCTTTGCCGCGGGACTGGATGTCTTTGAAAAGGAACCGGTCGGCCCAGATCATCCACTCCTGAAGTTGCCGAATGTTGTGGCATTGCCGCACATCGGCAGCGCGAGCATCCGTACGCGCACCGCGATGACGGACCTGGCTGCGGCTAACGTGCGCGCCGTCTTGACGGGCGAGAGCCCACTGACCCCCGTTGTGTAATGGCGAAAAGAAAGCTACAATAGTCAAAAAATGCGCACGGAGAAAGCCTGGGCGCGGGAGAGAGCGGGGAGAACGGCATGCGCAGCGACATGATCAAAAAAGGGATCGACAAAGCGCCGCACCGCAGTCTGTTGCGGGCGACCGGACTGAAAAACACCGACTTTGACAAACCATTCATCGGGATCTGCAACTCGTTTGTGGAGATCATTCCAGGGCACATTCATCTTCAGGAGTTTGGCCGTCTGGTGCGGGATGCGGTGATTGAGGCCGGGATGATTCCGTTTGAATTCAACACCATCGGCGTCGATGACGGCATTGCCATGGGGCATATTGGCATGCGCTATTCCCTGCCGAGCCGCGAACTGATTGCCGACTCGCTGGAGACGATGGCGCAGGCCCACTGGTTTGACGGACTGATCTGTATCCCCAACTGCGACAAGATTACACCGGGCATGATGATGGGCGCTCTGCGCGTCAACATTCCCACCGTGTTTGTGTCCGGCGGACCCATGAAAGCGGGGAAGACGGCGAAGGGCGTCACGGTGGACCTGATGTCTGTGTTTGAGGGCGTGGGCGCGTATCAGGCGGGCAGGATGTCGGGGGAGGAATTGCAGGACATTGAGGAGCAGGGCTGCCCGACCTGCGGCTCGTGCTCGGGCATGTTCACCGCCAACTCGATGAATTGTCTCGCCGAGGCGCTCGGTCTGGCGCTGCCTGGCAACGGGTCCATCCTCGCCGTATCGCCTCTGCGCAAGGAACTCGTCAAGCGGTCGGCGGCGCACCTCAAGCATCTCATCGCAGAGCAGATCAAACCGAGGGATATCGTGACACAGGCGTCATTTGACAACGCATTCACGCTCGACATGGCGATGGGCGGGTCGACAAACACCGTATTGCATACACTTGCCTTGGCGCATGAGGCTGAGGTGGACTATCCGCTGGCGCGCATCGACGAGATCTCGCGCCGGGTTCCGCAAATCTGCAAAGTCAGCCCCGCTTCGGAGTGGCATATGGAAGACGTGGACCGCGCGGGCGGTGTCTCGGCGATTTTGAAGGAATTGTCGCGGCGCCCCGGATTGATCGACACGAGTTGCTTGACCGTCACCGGTCAGACCCTCGGAGAGAACATCGCTGCGGCTGACATTGTGGATTCCCGAGTGATCCGCGTGCTTGAGGAGGCGTACAGTCAGGAGGGTGGTCTGCGCATCCTGACGGGCAACCTGGCTCCAGACGGCGCCGTGATCAAGAGCGGGGCGACGGCTGTCACGCATTTTGAGGGGCCGTGCGTGATCTTTGAATCGCAGGAAACCGCATCGGAGGGCATCAAGGCGGGGCGGGTCAAGAAAGGCGATGTGGTCGTGATTCGGTATGAGGGCCCCAAAGGGGGGCCGGGCATGCCGGAGATGCTGGCGCCGACCTCGGCCATCGTCGGGATGGGCCTTGGCGCTGACGTGGCGTTGATTACGGACGGGAGGTTCTCCGGCGCGACGCGTGGTATCAGCATCGGCCATATTTCACCCGAAGCGGCGGCGGGCGGCCCAATCGCGGCGTTGCGCGAGGGGGATGTGGTTGTCATCGATACAGACCGGCGGCTGATCGAGGCGCGCCTGTCTGAAGAGGAACTGTCTTCGCGCCTGGCGGCCTGGCGCGCTCCCGAACCTTCTGTCAAACGGGGTTGGCTTGCGCGGTACACAAAATTGGTCACGTCCGCCAACACGGGGGCGGTTTTGGAGGATTGAGCAAAATATCGCCGCATTCGCACCGCCAGCAACCGGAAAGAAAATGCGCCTACGGCGATTTCCGGGATCGGCTGATTTGAAGCGCGTGAGTCGGATTTCACCGACGCGATGGCAGTCGGACAGGCCGGGGGAAGGCGGAGTGCACTTTGGAATTATTGACATCGTCCGGCAATCCGCGCGTCAGGGCGTGGGCGGCGCTCAAAGAACGAAAATACCGGGAACAGTCAGGCGCCTATCTGGTTGAGGGGCTGCGCAGTGTCGCGGTGTACGTGGAACGGGGAGCGCCTCTGCAGGCTTTGCTCTTT
>JAJYTO010000295.1 GCA_021793015.1 Bacillota bacterium | reverse complement strand
GACTTGGTGCATTTGAAAAACACTTCGACCCCCCCCCCCCCCCCGCATCCCGTAGATCCGGATGATCTCCTCTTCTGTCGGGAAATATCCGTGCATAAGAGAGCCAACCACTCTTTCTTGTTGGTGCGGTGACGAACGAACACCACCATGACAGAAATGCCCGGACTCAACTGAGTACGTATGGAACGTAGAATGCTTTTCTTCGTTGCTTGCACAGGCGTTGCGGCGTAGTACAGTTCTTGCAAGGACAAGCGGCGTCCTCCCACCAGATATCGCTTATTGTCCGCTTTGACCATGCCAATGACATCCAGCCCCCTGTCCAGAATGGCCCGAATCAGCGGCGCATACGTAAACCAACTGTCCATCAACACGTACGAGGCGTTCATCGAACGAACACCCTTCTCGTCGTTCATGCGCCAACCCAACATCTGATCATTTGCCCAAACCAGTATTAAATATGACGATATCGACATACTGTAAAGTATACACCTTTGATATTCTGTCAACCACAATGTACAATGGGGGTGTGGAGGGATTGAAAATGACAACGGAAATTCTTACGAAGACAGAGTACCAAATCAACAAAGCCTTTGAGTCACACGACATTCCTCTGTTAGAAAAGGAAACTCTCTTCGTCCTGAACAACCTTGCCATCAACTTGTCCGATGTATACTCTCGTGTTTTCAACTACGTAAAACCCACTAGAGTGAAACTGAGAACAGAGCCTCAGTTCCTCTTTAGCGACAAATATTTGTCTTCGCTAAAGAAGGTATTGAGTTTTTCGGAGAGAATCTTCTCTGAACGGATTGAGCCAGTTGAGCTAAAACTAACTTTCGACTCATGGTTTTATGAAATCACAAACCAAGGTTCTTTGGTATACGACTACAACCCAGATATTTTGGTCAATATTTCTGATGCGTCCGAGCAACTCGGTGTATCCAGAACGATGATGTACAAGTACATTGATCGTGGTCTGGAAGTGGTCGGCGAAAAGGGAAGCCAAAAGATACCTCGATTTATTCTGGATGCCTGGAAAAATCCCGCATACGCTCTTCAGATGCAATGGATTTACCAGGTCAAAAGAGAGCGCAATCAAACAATTGAACAGAAAATTGAATCACTCAACAGACAGATCGATGAATTTGAACGAGAGTATAGAGGAACATTTCATCATGTGTTTGGACACTTAAGTTCTGAGGACATTGATGGAATGTCAGAGGCGGTGGATATTCAGGACTGGAAAGTGCTTGAAGAAGAAAAGCAACGGCTGCTTGAACGATTAAACGGGTGACGGGCGAATTCGTGGTCATATCATACAAATATACCAATTTAATATCAAAGTACAGTTCTTACATTGCAACGCCACCACTTCTGAATTTAGGCGTCGATCCGTACACAAATGAGACGAAGGTGGTGCTAAACATCGAATTCACTCCGCACCCGACATTGGGTGTTACCAAGTTTCGCATTCGCGAATGGTATGACTCAAATGACGACTTGGTACAATACCGGTACTGCTGGGAAATGAACAGCAAACCCGCAGGGAACATCAGTGCTTGGGAGAACGAACACAATCACGGTCTTTCAACAGATCCACATCACCGTCACCATGTTTTGTATGATAGAAAACCTGTAGAAGCAAATCATGATATCCGAACCTTGGAACAAGCTTTCGAGTTTGTGATAAGCTACCTGTCCACTGGTAATGATTACCCATAAAAAACCTACTCACCCCCGTTTCCCAAGGGTATTTTTGTTTCGAAGTGATCCCTTAACTGCTCCGCCGCCTCGCCCCGAATTCCCGCCTTCCTGGCGATCCTCCCCCACGGTAAGTCCAGATCCTCTTTTGTCGTGTATTTTCCCGCATTTTTGTTCGGGAATGGTCGGTGAATCCTTGATTTGTTTGGCTTTTTCGCGTCTTGTCTCCTTCAAAATTTGACTCTGAGTTTCGCCGCCTTTCGCTCTCGCGTAATAAAAAGAACGGGCGAATTCAGACTTTTGACCCGAATTCACCCGTACTGCAGGGAACAACCATTTTTTCTCACAGAAGGACCATTTTGCGGAGGGAAGGAGGTGGTTTTGCGAATATAAATAGCGCCCCCCGACCCCGATCCGACTACTCCACGGTCACGCTCTTGGCCAGGTTGCGCGGCTTGTCAACGTCGTTGCCCCTGGCCACGGACGCAAAGTAGGCGAGCAATTGCAGTGGAGCGACGAGCATCACCGGCGCCAAGAAGGGCAGCGTGCGCGGCACATAAAGCACGCGGTCCGCCGTCTTGTGAATTTCGCTGTCACCCGCCCATGCGAGAGCGAGTACCTGGGCGCCGCGCGCCTTTACTTCCTTGATATTGCTGAGTGACTTTTCGTACAGCGCATCCTGTGTGACAAGAGCGATCACCGGCACGTCTTCCACGATGAGCGCGAGCGTCCCGTGTTTCAACTCGCCCGCCGGATACGCCTCAGCATGGATGTAGGAGATCTCCTTGTACTTGAGCGCGCCTTCCAGCGCCACGAAATAGTCGATCCCCCGGCCCAGGAAAAACGCGTCATTCCATGTGGAGAAATCTTTCGCGATTTCGTTGATGCGCGGCGCGGTGTCCAGCACCTCTTCGATTTTCTCGGGCAGGGTGCGCAGCTCTGCGACGAGTTCCGCCAAGTCATCCCCCGAGACCGTTTCCCGCGTCTGTCCGAGATAGGCGGCGAACAGATACAGGGCGATCAGTTGCGTCGTGTACGCTTTCGTGGACGCCACCGAAATCTCCGGCCCGGCCCACGTGATCATCACGTCGTCGGCCTCGCGCGCCACGGAACTGCCCACCACATTGGTGATCGCAAACACGCGGTTGCCGCGCTCTTTTGCACTTCGCAACGCGGCCAGCGTATCCGCCGTCTCTCCCGACTGGGAGATCACCATAATCAGAGTATCCTTTGAGAGAATGGGGTCGCGATAGCGGTATTCAGAGGCGATCTCCACGTCCACCGGAATGCGTGCGAGCGCTTCGATCGCCGCACGCCCCACCAGTCCCGCGTGATACGAGGTGCCGCACGCCACGATGTGGATGCGGTCGATGCGGGCGGCGAAATCCGCCGACCACGAGAGTTCGGGCAGGACGACGCCTGCGCCATTCTCCGCAATCCGTCCGCTCAGAGTGTCGCGAACTGCTTTCGGCTGCTCGAAAATCTCCTTCTGCATGTAGTGGTCGTACCCGCCCTTTTCGGCTGCCTGAGCATCCCATGTCACCTCAAACGGCGCGGCTTCCACCGCGCGGCCG
>JAJYTO010000053.1 GCA_021793015.1 Bacillota bacterium | reverse complement strand
GATCTCGGTTTGTGCGCAACCTGCGGCCGGAATTGTGGGAGAATGCAACGGAGGCCGTCTGGCGGGAATTTGCGACGGCTGACGAGATTGCGATTTTGCAGGCAAAAATGGATTCTGTTCGACAGAGCCGCGAAGACATTCGACGGAACGCCGAGGCGGAAAAGGAATCGTTGCAGTGACAGGGCGCGAAGCGGCGCAAGACAAGGCGGTGCGGGTCCTCCGCGCCGCCTTGTCGGTCATGCGGCGGGGACTGCCGCGAACAGTTTAACCACCGGAAATAAGGATGTGAACGCATGCCCGATCAATCGCGAACCCCCCTCTTTACCGCTCTGCGTAAACACGCGGATCGCAAACCAGTCCAGTTTCACATACCGGGCCACAAAACCGGACTCGCCATGGATCCTGAATTTCGTCAGTATATGGGCGACAGGGCGCTCGCCATCGATCTGGTCAACATCGGACCGCTGGACGATCTGCACCATCCGACAGGGATCATCGACGAGGCGCAAAAATTGGCCGCAGAGGCATTTGGGGCGGACGCCACGTTCTTTTCCGTGCAGGGCACCAGCGGCGCCATCATGGCCATGATCATGTCCGTCGTCGGACCGGGCGATGAAATTCTTGTTCCCCGGAACATCCACACCTCGGTTCTCTCAGCAATCATCCTGTCCGGCGCGCGACCGTACTTTCTTCAGCCGGAGGTGGATCTGTATCTGGGAATCGCGCACGGTGTGCGGGTGGAAACCGTGGCCGCAGGACTTGAGAAGCATCCTGGCGTAAAGGCTGTGCTGCTCATCAATCCCACCTATTTTGGCGTCGCCACTGATTTGCGGTCGATTGTAAGCCTTGCGCACCGCAAGGGCGTCGTGGTCATGGTCGATGAAGCTCACGGCGCCCACACCCATTTTCATGAACAGTTGCCGCCTTCGGCCATGGCGGCTGGTTGTGATCTGGCGGCCACCAGCGTCCACAAATTGGGCGGGTCTCTGACGCAGAGTTCCGTATTGAACGTTCACGAGGGATTGGTGAGGGCTCGCCACGTGCATTCCATCCTGTCGCTGCTGACGACGACTTCTACGTCGTACCTTCTGCTGGCGTCGCTTGACGCCGCCCGCAGGCAGTTGGCCATGCACGGTCGGGAACTGCTTGATCGGGCCTTGAAACTGGCCGGGCAAGCCCGCCAGCGCCTCAATGACATTCCGGGAATCTATTGTTTTGGCGAAGAGATTTTGCACTCTTCGGCCACGCATGCGTTTGATCCGCTGAAACTCACGATTCGAGTGGTGGATATCGGCCTGTCAGGCCATGATGTCGAGACGCTGCTGCGAGAGAAGTACAATATCGAAGTGGAACTGTCTGATTTGTACAATATTCTTTGCATTGTTTCCACAGGCGACACGATCTGAGACGATTGATCTGTTGGTCGCAGCGATCGCAGACATTGCCGGCAGGGCCCATCCCGACGCGGCGCATAAACCGGTCATCGTCGTTCCGTCAACGCCCGTTTTGGCCATGAATCCGCGCGAAGCATTTTATGCGGACACCGTCGTGGTTTCGCTTCGTGAAGCTGTCGGACGAGTGATCGCGGATGTCATAAAAGTATATCCTCCGGGGATTCCCGTCCTGTTGCCGGGCGAAATCGTTACGCTGGACAATGTGCAGTATGTCGAGGAGAATTTGCGCGCCGGGCTGCCGGTGCAGGGTCCGGATGATCCAACCATCCAGACGGTTCGCGTGGTCAGGGAATTGCAATAGTTCCCATGGCAAGGATTGCAGGCTGACAGGGAGAGGGGTTATCCGCTATAGTCGACAGGAGATCACATAGCCGAATCGCGCAAGCGTACGGAGGAACCAAGTCAGCTTTGGGGTGAACTCCAGAAACCTGGGGCGGGCAACCTTCGCCCGAATCCGTCAGCTAACTCCGGAGGCACGGGAGGATATCATGAAACATATCTTGGCTTTGCCTGTTGCGAAACTAGCGACAGGATTGTCCGTGTGCGCAATCAGCATGCTTGCGGCCCCGGTGAACGCGCTCGCCGCCACGTTGCCGCCCGCCCCGTACACCGTCCAGGCGGGCGATACAGCGTATCAACTGGCGGCCGTTGCGAATGTGGGGATAGCCGATTTCAACAGGGTCAACCATTTCACGGTATCGTCAACGATCCTGGCGGGAGAGCGGGTGGCCATGCCGTTTCTCTATCGAGTGGACGCCGGCGACACGCTATGGTACATTGCACGGCGGTATCGGACGACTGTGGCGGCCATCCGGCAATTGAACGGGCTGCCGGATGGCCGCCTCGTCCCCACGGAAACTCTTCTGCTGGCGCGTGGAAGCGTGGGCGCAGCCACATGGGGGCGCCCAGCAACCTCCCCGCGCATGCTGTCCGGCGCAGCGACCACAACAGCGGCCGCGGACGGAAATAGCGGCAACGGCGGCAACGGCGGTGGCGCCAGCAGCAACGGCGTCGCAGCGTTCCGCATGGTGGCAACGTCATATGACGGATCAGTCGCTTCCAATGGGCCCTGGGGCGCCGTCAATTATTTCGGCCAACCGTTGCAATTCGGCGATGTGGCAGTCGATCCGTCCGTGATTCCACTGGGTTCCCGACTCTTCATTTCCGGTTACAACGATCCTGCGCTGCCCAGGGGTGGATTCTATGCGATCGCCAATGATGCGGGCGGAGCGATCCAGGGCAATCGCATCGATATCTACCTCCCGACCGCGGCGCAGGCGAATCGGTTTGGCATGGAACACGTCCGTGTCCAGCTTGTCTCCCGTTGAATGCTTTTGCGGCGATAATCCATGGTGGTGCAGTTCAACCGCTGTCCGAAGTCAGGTATACTGGATGTGCGCCGCGCAAACGCGGACACGGGTTTTATTCGGAGCGATGGGAGGCTGACCATGGACTTGCATGCAGGACAAGCCGCACCGGATTTCACGTTGCCGGCGACCGGGGGAGAGACGATCCATCTGGCGGGATTGCTGGGACAGCCCGTGGTGCTGTTCTTCTACCCGAAAGACGCCACACCTGGCTGAACCAAGGAGGCCAACGAGTTTCAGGCTCTGCACGATGAGTTTGAAAGACTCGGCGCCAAGGTGCTAGGGCTTAGCACAGACAGTATCGAATCACACGAGAAATTCGCGGGCAAATACGGTCTCACCATGCCGCTTGTGTCCGATCCGGAGGCGGCGGTTTGCAAACGGTACGGCGTCTACAAACAGAAGAACATGTATGGGAAGACGTACATGGGGATCGAACGCACAACGTTTGTGATTGACCGGCACGGACTGATTAACACGGTGTACCCGAAGGTGAAGGTGGAAGGGCACGCGGCGCGAGTGCTTGCCGACCTGAAAGATTCGCTTTAGTTAAGGAGCATCAATAAAGAATCGCTCTCCGGGGATCATGCAGGAATCATGTTTAATGGACAACTCCCAGGACGAAACTGGTAACAATTCCGTCCGAGGGAGTTGTCTGTTTTGCGCAAGCTTGGGATGCTTTTTGTGTTGGGGATGGGTGCTTACGTCCTGGCGATGGCGCCCCGCCCATTGCTGGTCCGCGGCAGCACGGATATCGGCGACTGGATTGCGGGCCAGGAGAAAGCGGCGGCGGCCTTTGTCCTGTCCCATCCATCGTGGCGCCAGGCATTACGCCACGATGCTCTCTTTGCGGGCGACATCGAAAGACAGGTGACATCGTGGATCGCGAAACAGGCGCGCGCGAAGGCGCCAGGGAGCTGATGGCTGCGGCTGTGGAGCGCGGCGCCCGCAGTTCGCACGGTGTCTCGTACAGTTGCGGCGCCGCGTATCGGGTTGCGGGTCCGTGTGGCGGCGTTCTGCCCCAGATTCGGCCGCGCAGGGTCGCAGCGGTGTTGACACATGGGTATGAGAGGGCTTGACCGCCCGGATGAGTGGTGGACCTTTCGCGGGACTTCGGTGTACAATACCAGGGAGACCTGAAGGGAGGGGCTGTGCGCAAGTGGTTACTTTAACTGATGAAGCGGCGAACAAAGTCAAAGATCTTCTGGCCGAAACAGACGCGGCCATGGGACTCAGGATATTTATCAAACCGGGCGGCTGCTCAGGGTTCAGCTATGGGATGGCGCTCGACGTGCGGAAGGATTTCGACCGGGTGCTTATGAATCGCGGCATTCAGGTGTTGATCGACGAGGAAAGCGCCCCGTATGTGGAAGGGTCCGAAGTCGATTATGTGGAGGGGCTGACTGGAACGGGGTTTAAAATTTACAATCCCAATGCCGTATCCACTTGCGGCTGCGGATCGAGTTTTCGCACGAAGGACGAGGCGGGTGTTCCGGGAAGCTGTTCATAACGACGATTCCGAAAATACGGCGGTCCGCGCCGGTCGGAGTCATATATTGCGCCCCTGCGGAGTCCAGCGCTTCGCACAACTCGCGACGGGCGCAATATATGACTCTTCCCCAGTGAACCGGCGGTGAACTTCCATCTACTGCTACTGGCGGCTAGACTGGCGGTTGCGGGTCCAGAACCAGACCAAGGCTGCAAGCAACAAGGCTGCAAAGATGTACGTGAATATTGTGGAGTGCGCGTTGATCGCTTCCCAGTGCTGACCCAGTTGAAAGCCAAGCAGTGTCAGCACAAAGACCCAGGGTATGCTTCCTATGGTCGTGTAAAGCAGAAACTGTCCCCGTTTCATGTTTGCGATCCCGGCCGGCAGCGAGATGAATGTCCGGATGGCGGGAAGCACGCGGGCGATTAACACCGCCCATGCGCCATAGCGCGCGAACCATCGTTCAGCCGCCGTGAAATGTTTCTCCGAAAACAGGATGTACTTTCCATATCGTCTGAGAAGCGGCCGACCGCCGCGACTTCCGACATAGTATGCGAACATGGAGCCGACTATGTTGCCTGCCACACCGGCGATTACCGCAGGGACGAAGCCGATATTGCCTTGGTATGCCTCAAAACCTGCAAACGTCATGATCAGTTCGCTCGGCAAAGGGATGCAGGCGCTTTCCAGCAGCATGGTAAAGAAAACGGCTGCGATGCCATAATGGCGAATGGCATGTTCGAGACTCAAAGCAAGACCGTGCAATGGGCGTCACCCTCCATAGCGTATGTACTACCAGAATAACCACTTTAGTATACAGGTTGGTGGACTGGCAGTCTACACGCACATGAATCTCCGAGTCCGCCTCTGTCAAGATTAATCCCGCGCGATATGATAAAATGTGTCCAAGTGCGGGTGAAGGTATGGAACTCAGATGCCGTTGATGGATTTGAAGGTCGATTTCGCGTTCCAGCAGTTGTTCGGCAAGCTCGGAAACGAGCCCATTTTGATGGCGTTTCTCAATGCAGCCCTCAAACTCCAGGAAAACGAACGGATTATATCCATCTAGTACCTGAATCTGAAAATGGAACCGAGGCATGTGGAGGACAAGAAGTCAGTGCTCGATATCCCTGCCCTCCATATTGAATTTCCGCTATGTCAAAGCGTCGGATCGGTACCATACGACGTTCTTGGGAATCAATTCATAGAGATCCACAAGTGGATTGTGAAATGTTCTGTAAACAACTCATCACTGTTATGTGAGCCAGAGGCAACTGTGCACTCCTGCCCGGTCAATTCTGCTCACGGGCACGTACGCCGAATTCACAGAATCTGGACTTGCGCCGTACAATTGTCACTGCAGTCTCCGGAGGGACTGCGATCTTGACGGCGGTTGAGACAGCGAGTGAGACGGGGATAAAGCAGGCCAGGAGAATTATTCCCTAGGGGAGCAGTGATAAAGTCTTCGATGCAGGCGCAGTGATTCCAGGGATGCACTGCTCCCCTAAAGCGGGAGAGCGGCGTTGCGTCCGTCTCTGGCGTGGCGGATCATCACGCGCAACGCATCGGCTCCTGTCATGCCGGGGTGGATGCCCATGCTCTCCGCCTCCCCGGTGACGGATTCAAGAGGCGCTTCAAGGAGTTGCTCGACGGTCTTGACTCCCACTGCCCGCGCGGCGATGATGCGCCGATGGGCGAGGCTGGTGTTCAGAAGGCGCACATCCAACGCGCCGCACATGATGTATCCGATATCTGTTTTGATTACCACCAGACGCGTCTTGGGAAGTTCAACGGTGACAGCCAGGCATATTGCATCGTCAAGCGAAATGGGCGTAATGTTCACCATGGCCATGGATTCCCCTCTCTGTTTCTGTAGCATATGGGGCCAGGGTCGTCCGTTGTGCCAATGCTTTCGATGACGACAGAAACAATTCGCAGAAGGCGGGTGGGTTATGGCTCGGATTTTGCTGGCGACGCTCAATGCGAAGTACGTCCACTCATCGCTGGCGTTGCGATATTTGCGTGCTGCGGTTGAAGACGCTCATGATGTCACCCTGCTGGAGTTCACCATTCATGATCCTGTGGAGCGTATCCTGTCAGCCCTGTTTGAAGCGGTTCCCGATGTGGTCGGACTGAGTTGCTATATATGGAACATCGAAGAGACGGGACGCCTATTGCCTCTGATCAAGAAAATACTGCCGCACACGTTGATTGTCCTGGGAGGCCCGGAAGTATCGTACGATTGCGAGTATTTTTTGGAGCGTTTCCCCGCCGCGGACGTCATTGTCACAGGAGAAGGCGAAGAGACGCTCAAAGAACTGCTTGATCGGTGCGAGCAGGGCGACCGGAGTTTTGCTGCTGTCCGCGGTCTTTATGTCAGGGATGAAAGCGGGCGCATTTACAGTACGGGGAAGAGGGGAGAAGTGGATCTTGAACGACTCGCCTCCCCCTACACGAACGAGAGAATGGATGAACTGCGCGATCGCATTGTCTACTTTGAGACGAGTCGCGGGTGCCCGTTCAGTTGTCAGTTTTGCCTGTCATCGATAGAGAGCGGGGTTCGCTATTTTCCTTTGGCGCGCGTCAAAGAGGATCTGGCGCGACTGATCGGCGCTGGGGTGAGACAGATCAAGTTCCTCGATCGGACGTTCAATCTGCGCCGGGACTACGCCATGGAAATATTCCGCTTTTTGATTGCCGACCCTGGGCGCACCACGTTTCACTTTGAAATCACGGGCGACATTTTGAAACCTGATATCGTACGCTGGCTTTGTGACAATGTTCCAGCAGGGTTGTTCCGGTTTGAGATAGGCGTTCAGTCCACGAATGACATCACCAATGCGATCGTCAAACGGCGCCAGGATTTTTCCAGGTTGAGCCATACTGTTCGGATGATCGCCGAGGCGGGCAATATCATGCTGCATCTCGATCTGATCGCCGGACTTCCCGAAGAGGATTATGCCACTTTCAAACAAACGTTCAACGATGCATATGCGCTCCGTCCGGATGAGCTCCAGCTCGGTTTTCTCAAGCTGCTCCGCGGCACGGGGCTGCGCACGATGGCCGATCGTTTTGGCTATGTCTTTATGGATACCGCGCCTTATGAGACACTATCCAATAATATCATGCCGTTTCGCGATGTGCTGCGTCTCAAGCAACTGGAGGATATACTGGAAAAATACTATAATTCCGGCCGTTTTCCACACATCATGCAATACGCGACGGACAGCCTGTTCAACTCTCCGTTTGATTTTTTCCAGGCTTTCGGTTCCTATTGGCATGGTCAGGGCTGGTCGCGCATCGGGCATCAACCGCTCGACTTGGTAAGGCGCCTGATTCAATTTTTGGAGCGTGAAGGCAAGTTTGACGATGTCGCCGGCGCGCTGTTGAGGGCCGACCATCTGCTGCGGGAGAAGGTGCGGCCGCGCAGCCTGTGGTGGAACTCCCCACTCTCAGACGGGGATCGGCGACGCCTGTTCAGTGAGTTGTTGCGCCATCGCTCTCTCTGGGACGCGCGGATGGCGGAAGAATCGATTCATGGGGCGGACAAGGCCCGGCGGGTGATCGTTGATGAAATTCCTGTGGCCGCCCATCGCCTGCTGTTTCCGGGGATCAAGCCGCCTGTTGATGGCGCGGTGCGACTGTTGTATGTATTTCCTGCCGATGCCGGGAATCCGCTGGTGTTTTCGTCCGCCCAGTTCACGAGTCAACCTCCTGCGCCTGGCGTTGATCCCGCATGAGAACGGTTGGACGCAAATGCTCATACGCCAATGTCCCGGAAAATCGCCGCAGGCGCATTTTCTTCCCGGTTGTTGGTGGCGCGCAAGCGCCATGACAGTCTATCCGAACGCAAACGCCCGCCTGTTCTTTTTCCTTTTGCCATGGATCAAGATGGCGTATACTACTTTAGGGTGGAACCGCGCGATCTACTGCTTGAATGAATCCATTTTCCTGGTCTGACGCCGCTTGGCAGGAGTCGTTCATTCTGATCGGACACGAATTCACGGGATTGGCATGAAAGGAGGCCCCTGAAGTGTGGTTCACTGCACTCCTGCGAGGTATCGGGCATAATCCCGCGCTGTTGGCTGCTCTCGCTTCCATCCTCGTAGCGCAGGGGATAAAAGTTCCTATATTTTATTGGACTGATCACAGGTGGGATATTTCCAAGATGATGTCTACCGGCGGCATGCCGAGTTCCCACTCTGCGGCCGTGTCTTCGCTGGCGACTGTTGTCGGCATACGGGCTGGCACCGGTTCCATGCTGTTTGCCGCGAGTGTGGTGTTTGCCATTATCGTGATGTATGACGCGGCCGGCATACGACGCCATGCGGGAGAACAGGCCATCGCCATCAACAAATTGGAGGCGGAGATCGGCAAATACATCGACAGTTGGCCGGTGGGCCTGCGCAATGAAGCGTATCAGAAAAAATTGAAGGAAATGCTGGGACATCAACCGATCGAAGTATTTATGGGATGCATCCTTGGGATTGTCATTGCTGTCATAGCCACCTTGTGAGTCTGTAAGTCATGGTTTGCGATGTCAGAATTCAAATGGAAACCATGCGGGTTGCGGTTCATTCGCCGCCGACTGAATCATCGTCGTGGACATCCTCTCCAACAGCAAGTATGTCAGCCTGGTCATGGTCCCGGTTTATCTTTTTGATCGCCTGCTCCAGGGCAAGCGCCGGATCGCTCACAAGCGAACTGCCATATATGAATAACCGTGAGGAATCGGCCGGCGTTCCGATGGCGTAGAAGTCTCCCTTTGTCGTTTCGAAGAGTTCGATGTTAAAGCGGCTGTCGCCGACCTGATAGGTGAACCACTCCTTGCGCTGCAGTTCGGCGTCTTCCCTGATGCGTATGGTTTTCCAGTCTCGTGACATGGTTAAACCCCTCTCATTGGCTGTTGATTACTCGGTTCGTCCGATCGTGGCAAAGACGATCAGGCAAAATAACGGGACACACGTTCAGAGCTGAGTTTTGCGCGACGGCGATCAAACCCTGCGAATCACGAACGATGTGAACTGGATTGGTCGCGTATGTACCGAAAGATGATACAAAGCGAACGACACAAAGCAGTGCGGTCAGTGTATAGTAAGGGGAGAAGACGCGGGTGAGCACACGGCCCGCCGTATCGGTTGGCAGCGAAGAGGAAACGGTCTGCGCGACGATCGCAGTAAAAAAGACATCGCGCCCAACGCTGTGCCCGCTCGGACAGTGTAGGTTGTCCGTAAGAAAACCCGCATCCATCGATCTCCTTAGAAAAGGTGTGATAACAGTGAAAAACGCATCCAGAGGCTTTCTGCTCATACTCTCGCTGTTAGCGTCCGTCGCAGTGGTCGGGTGCGGCACCCAGTCCGCGAATTCCAGCGGTCCGGTTTCCCAGCCCATCCAATCGTCGCCCAAGTCACAGGCAACACCGTCATCGCATACTGTCGTCAAGCACAAGCAGGGGAGCGCCGCCACTCCAGGTCAGCAAACGTCCAAAACGCCCAAAACGTCCACGGGCCAACAGGGAGGCGGAGCGTCCGCTCAGGGCGGAGCTGGAAGCAGCAGCAGCCAAAGCCCCCATACAACGGGATCAAACGGCGCGTCCGGAGCGGGCGCCGTCAAAAAACAATCAGTGACGATTAACGTTGGTTCGATTGCACTGTCACCCGTCAGCGTCGGCGTGACAGGCGCCAATGATGTATTTGTGCCTGTGTCGCAGAGCATCAAAACCATCTTACTCCCAACCGGCTGGACGTTGCAATCGACATCGCTCGGCAGTGGCGGAACTTCATTGAAACTTGTCAACAGCGCCGATCCTTCCGAGATGGTCAGTGAGGTCATCATGTCGTCGCAACGCAACCTGCAGGCTTTCTACAGCGCACAACCGGCGAACTCCGTGAGCTGGCTGGTGGCCAATCAAGTGGTTCGATTCACCGTGTCGAATCCGAACAATCCCTATCTGCAGCAGGGTATACAGGCAAATATCAGTTCAGGCGGATCGATCGGGGTGAATGTCTATCTGCCGGCGTCGCAACTGGCGACTGCCAACAGGATCCTTGACAGCTTCGTGGGATTGACGCCCGCCAACAGCAACAGCAGTGGCAACAGCAGCGGCTGAGTCCGCCGCGCCAACCTGCGAACAAAGCTTGCGAACGAAGGTGCTGCGGCAAGTTGACTTGTTTGGTGGCAACGCCGAAGCTATGGACGGTCCAACCGTCAAGACAACGCGACATATGAGCGCAAGCGCGGCAAAGGGGCGGTTCCGGATAGTGGAACCGCCCCTTTGCGCGTGCGTTCTCGTTCTCCTATGCAAATTCCGCCATCGCTTTGTCAAACACTGCACGCTCAAGCGTGAGATCCTGAGCGATGATCGGCTCTGGGCGGTAACCCTGAATCAATTGGTCAAATGGCTTGCGTGTGTCATCGCGGAAGACCAAGCCGGTGCACAGGCCGTCTGTTTCAGCGACTTTTGCCATCGCGGCGGAACGATCGTCGGCGGTGTAATCCGGGAAATCTTCAAGATGCACGATATGCTGTTTGTACCACTCATACGTATTCACCTTGTTGTAGGTGACGCAGGGGCTGAATACATTGATCAGGGAGAAGCCTTTGTGTTCGATGCCGCCCTGAATGAGCTCGGTGAGTTGGTTCACATCGTGTGAGAAGCCCTGGGCCAGGTAGGTGATGCCCGCCGCCAGCGCAATCTGCAATGGACTGATTGCGTTTTCGATGTTGCCGGCCGGCGTTGTCTTGGCCTTGAATCCAAAGGCGCTTGTCGGTGAGTGCTGTCCCTTTGTCAGACCGTAAATCTGGTTGTCCATGACGATATAGGTGATGTCCATGTTGCGTCTTGCTGCGTGCATGAAGTGACCCATGCCGATGCCGAAGCCGTCTCCGTCGCCGCCGGAGGCGATGACGGTCAGGTCGTGATTGGCCAGCTTGACTCCCTGGGCCACCGGCAAAGACCGGCCGTGCACACCATGAAATCCATAGGCGTTCACGTAGCCGGAGATTCTCCCGGAACAACCGATTCCGGAAATGATGGCCACTTGCTCAGGTTCCAGATCAAGATTGCCCAATGCGCGCTGTATCGCAGCCTGTACGGCAAAGTCGCCGCAGCCTGGACACCAGTTGGGCCTGACATTATTTCTGAATTCCTTTACCGTTGCCATACGAGCATCGATCCTTTCACTTGGGTTGCGATCTCATTGGGCAAGAAAGGCGTGCCGTCGTACTTGAGGAAACTGCTCATTTCGGCGTGCGCTAGACCTGCGAATCGCATGAGGTGAAGCAGTTGGCCCGTGCCGTTGCTTTCTGTCACGATCACCTGCTTGGCCTTGTCAAGGTATGACTGAAGCGTCTTTGCGGGAAAAGGCGACAGTACTTTCACATGCGCGTGGCCAACTTTCAGGCCTTCCTGCTTGAGGCGGGCGAGCGCTTCGGCGATCGGGCCTGCGGAAGACCCTACACCCACGAGCAGCACATCTGGGTTGGCGTCGCCGCTATAGCTGACGCTGTTGGGAAGTTCGACGTTCCTGAATTTTCCCAGGCGTTTGTCCATCATTGCTGTATGGTTGCTGGCGACTTCATCCGGACGTCCAATTTCACTATGTTCTACACCCGTCACATGGTGAATGCCGCCCTTTTGACCTGGGAAAACGCGCGGTGAGATTCCGTTTTGAGTGCGCTCATACCGTTTGAACATCTGCCCCTGCGGAGTTTGCGCGAGTTCTTCCGCACTCGCGAGCCGTCCACGGTCAATGGTCACGGCGTCATAGTCAAACGGCTTCACGGATTGGCTGGCCAGCGACAGCGCCAAATCGGTGATCAGAATGACCGGGCATTGGTACTTCTCTGCGTAATTAAAGGCGTCGACCGTGGCGTAGAAGCACTCCTCCGGTGTGGACGGCGCAAGCACGATCTTGGGGATTTCGCCATGGTTGCCAAACAATACGGCAAACATGTCGCTCTGTTCGTGTTTGGTGGGCAATCCCGTACTGGGTCCTCCGCGCTGCGTGTCCACGATGACAACCGGGGTTTCTGTCATGCCCGCCAGACCCATGGCTTCCATCATGAGCGACAGACCCGGCCCCGAGGTGGCTGTGAGTGCGCGCGCTCCCGCATAGGCCGCGCCGATGGTCATATTGAGCGCGGCTATTTCATCCTCCGTCTGAACGACGACCCCGCCAACCAGCGGCAGTTTTTTGATGAGATACTCCATGACGTCCGAGGCCGGCGTGATCGGATAGGCCGGCATCACTCGCGCACCTGCGGCGAGCGCGCCGAACCCGATGGCGTCATTTCCGATCATCAGCAGATGATTGTCAGGCACCGGAGGCGCCAACTGGTATTCGGAGAAATCGGCGCCTTCGGCGTCCAGGGCGTCGTAACCCGCTTGCACGGCTTCCAGGTTTTGATCGACGATTTTTTGGCTCTTGCGACCGAACAGGCTCTGCAATACCGGCGCGCAAAACTTCGGGTCCAGTCCCATCACGCGGGCGGTCGCTCCGAGGGCGACCATGTTTTTCATGATCACGGCGCCGCTTTGTTCAGCCAGTTTTGTGAATGGGATGGCAAACAGCCTTACATTTGGAGCAATATTCGCCGGCAATACCGGGTTGAATTTGGCGTCTCCGATCACGATGCCGCCAGCGTGCAACTCATGTCCGTTGAAATCGATCGTCTCCTGATCAAACGCCACCAGGATATCAAGAAAATCTGCGCTGGACCCTTTCTGGGAAGTGCTGACACGCACCTTGTCGTTGGTGTGTCCACCTTTGATCCGGGAGGAGAAGTGTCTGTATGAATAAATGTAATACCCCATGCGGTTTAGGGATGTCGCAAACGTCTTTCCGGTGGAATCGATGCCCTCACCCTGTTGACCGCCAACTTTCCAGGACAACTCTTGTAACATGAGCCAGTCACTCCTTATTTCCCCGAACGTTTCATATAAAAGCGTCGAGGTTACATGTCTTGCCTGATATCGGCAAGCGCTGCGCGCAGCAGATTGATGGAAGCCGAATCAGGTCTGAAGACAAACTCAATGACCGCTTGACGCGGTCTCGCCAAACGCTCCACTTCGCGGCGTCGGCCCGGTGATACGATGACTGTGTCGACTGTCTGGAGGAAACTTTTCAATACGTTCTCATCCGCAGTCGTTGTGACGTCAAGGTGCAGTTTGCCCAGTCCTGCCTGTTTTAGAGCCAGCCGAACCTTTCCGGCAAAATTGTCGCTTCGGCAAACGAGTCCTCCCCGCGCGTCCTCTGGAACGCGAGCAATCTTTACAATCGTTTCAAGTTCTGGGTCAAGCGCGATCGCAAGCACAGTACGGGAATGCCCCAGCAGAGATTGCACTTCATCAAAATGGAAAAATGTTGTGACCACGAGATCAGCCGAATCAACCAACTCCAAATCATCGAACCCGTCCTTGCGCAAGTCGTCGATGACAACGGGCGTTATGTGTACACCTCCAAATTCCAGTTTGCGCGAGAGGTACTCCACTTGTTCCCGATTGCATTCAATAAAGACGACCTGTGCCCGGTTCAAAAGCGCGGCCTTTTGTTCCGTGCGGACGGCGGCCAATTGCATGAAATCGTGAAACGTAAAGCCAAGCTGCAGACTCTCTTCCAAAGCCATATCGATGACTTTCTTCAGCAGTTCGCGCCTGTTTCCGAGCCGCACATTGTCGTCGCGGTCGCAAACAAAAGTGCCGCGTCCCTGCCGCGAGGCGATAACTCCATCCGCCTCAAGATCGTGATATGCTTGACTTACGGTGTTGCGACTTACCCCGATCGCGTCGGACAAGTCCCGTTCTGTGGGCAGCTTGTCACCTGCTTGATACACGCCAGTTCTGATGTCAGATAGAATTCTATCTTTTACCTGTACATAGAGTGGGATCCCATTCTTGCGAACGATAGGGCGGTTCAGCGTGAATCCCCTCCCGTGCTGTCAGCATCGGCTGGTCGGCGGCATATGGATCAATCCATTGATCCATAGGATTTTCTCAATTTCATTATAACTGATGGAGCGCGGAAATGAAGACCCAAGCCGATGATTTTTCATGACGTGACGGTCGCAGATTTGATCGCTTTCTGAACAATGATTGGACATCGGTTCACGATTTTGGCTGTCGCCGCCGCGGACGATCCTTGCGGTGAGGGCTTTGGTTCCGGCAAAATGGCGCCATGACAACCTCGTTTTCGTCGGGGTATTGTCCGTGGCGAACTTGGGTCCCGGAAAAACAGCGCCATGGGACCCAGAGTGAGGGAATGGGAGATTGTTTATCGCGCCGGAAATTCGCGTCCGGATGGAATTGCCGTGTGGAACGCTCAGTGAAGCGGCAACCTTGCTGGGGGTCGATTGACCTTCCGGACGGAGAGCAGGCGGGCCGTCGCCGCGAGATCCTTCTGCGGGGCGGCGAGCGCCTGGTTCATGTTGCGATCGAGTGTCTGGCCGACATCGGCAATGTGCTGATCGACGCCCTGCTGATGCGCGATCCGGCCAGTTATGTTGATATCATCGATGTGCTGCGCGACGAGGAAGTCGTGAGTCGGGATACGGCGGCCGCTGCCAGCGGTGAGAACTCCCGCCAGGACGGATCATGCATGCCGCTGCGGCGAGTATTAGCGGCCTTTAGGCCGCGGCTGTCTGAGCGGCAGCGGCATCCATGATCCGTCCTGGCGGGCAGGGCCCACCGTATTTTCGGGACAGACTCTCACGCCGCTGCTCAGGCTTAGCCAGCGATGCGCTGCGCTACGGCGTCCTCCGGCCGCGATTGTGCGCAAAGACGAATACTTTGACATGGCGCTTGACGCCAAACACTTTAGCATCGTTGTCATCCGCAAAGAACACATCGATATGCGGGCCTTTGATCGCGCCTCCCACATCTTCGGCAATGCGATAACCGACCCCGTCAATATACATAAGGGACCCGAGCGGGATGAGATTTGGATCAACCGCCACTGTCCGTCGGGGTTTCGCTAGGTGTCCGGTCGCGGTGATTCCATATCCGGGATCTCCCGGATGTTTTCCCGTGGAAGCAAAGCCGGGGCCATAAGCTGTCAGTTTGCAATCGAACGTGTTGATCACGGCCATCTTTCGCAAAGATTCTGCGGCGTTCAACACAGGGCTCAGTGTAGCCAGGGCCTCTACTGTTTCGATTGTTTGGCCGCGACTGTATGATACTGTGGACGCAGCGCGGCGATGCCCGGCATGCTTCACCTCAGTGTACCTGCGCTTCACCCTTTCTGTTGCATTATGCCTGGCGACGCACGGCGACAGAGACAGGACGTTCGATTGCGGCGCGTGCCAGACGCTTGTTCCAGTTGACGCCAACAACAGTGCGCCGCAGGCAATCACGGCACCTATGGGAACCATGGACATAATCACCTCAGGATTGGGCATGGTAACGCAAGTGGCGCCTATAGAATCTCCCGGAAGCCAGCCGGTTATGCTCTTGGGCCGCGATTTTCTCGACAACCCCCTTTCACTTTTCAAGAACAGTGCTAATATGAAGATGAAACAGATGGCAGTTTTCGCGTGACTTCGGGGAGGCGATTCAGGTTGAACGGCGAACTCGGCTGGAAGGTCGGCGGGGAACAGGGCGAGGGCATCGATAGCACAGGCGAGATTTTCGCTTGGACTCTGCACCGACTGGGGTATTACGCATTTGCCTATAGACATTTTATGTCCCGCGTAAAAGGCGGACACACAAATTACAAGATTCGGATCACGGACAGGGCTGTCGGTCACCATGGCGACGATTTGCATATCCTCGTCGCATTTGATCAGGAGACGGTTAATGTCAACTGGAATGAATTGGTTGACGGAGGCATTGTGGTTGCTGACGGCACCAGCGGCAAGATTCAGCCGCCGCCGGGCAGTGCGCATTTTTGCAGCATACCGCTTACCGGCTTGGCGAAAGAAGCGGGCAGCGCCATCATGAAGAACATGGTGGCGGTTGGCGTGACGGCCGCGATCGTTGGTCTGACCCCAGAGGATTTTCTGTCGGTCATTGAGGATCGTTTCAAAAAGAAAGGGCAAGCGGTCGTCGACAGCAATCTCAGCGCGGTGCGCATCGGATATGACTATTACAATCAGCACTTCTCCCATCATCTTCAACTGCCTGCGCGGCCTGCCGCCGTTCCGTCAAACCACCTCTACATTTCAGGCAATGAAGCGACGGCGCTGGGCGCTCTGGCCGCAGGTTGCCGGGTTCTGGCCGCCTATCCGATCACTCCCGCAACGGAGATCATGTACTGGTTGGTCAAGTATCTGCCGGAGTACGGCGGGGTGGTCGTTCAGGCTGAAGATGAGATCGCCGCCGTGAACATGGCGCTTGGTGCAAACTACGCCGGCACCCGTGCGATGACGTCCACCTCCGGGCCTGGTTTCTCGCTCATGATGGAAACCCTCGGGCTCGCTGGGATCTCGGAGACGCCCCTTGTGATCGTTGATGTGCAGCGCAGCGGTCCCAGCACCGGCCTGCCGACCAAAACGGAGCAGAGTGATCTATATGAAGCATTGTATGGATCCCATGGCGAGATTCCGCGCATCGTCTTGACGCCGACCACCGTGGAAGAGTGTTTTCGCTATGCAGTGGAAGCGTTCAACCTCGCGGAGATTTATCAGTGTCCCGTCATTCTGGCGAGTGATCTGTACATGGGAATGAGCAAGGGATCGATCGATTCGCTTGAAACATCCAAGGTTCAGATCACGCGGGGCAAGCTGGTAACCCAATCTGATCTGGAAGGGGTTTCGCGAGGGGAGTTCAAGCGCTACGAGGTAAATGAAGACGGCATTTCTCCGCGCGCGATTCCCGGGCAGAGGGGCGGCCGTTTCATTGCCATTGGCAATGAACACGATGAGTTTGGCAGCGAAATGGAAGATCAGGCCATGCGGGTATTGCAAATGGACAAGCGGGCGCGCAAACTAAGCGCCTTTCACGAACTGTCCGGAGTGACAGTGGATGGTCCGGAAGACGCCCAGATCACACTCGTTGGATTCGGGTCCACTCGCGGCGTCATTGATGAAGCTCGCGCAGTGCTCATGCAACAGGGCATTCGCGTCGCTCACGTACAGGTGAGCGTGGTTGCTCCCTTTCCGGCGGATCTGATCCGGCCTTACATTGCCGGCGCGGAAACCGTGCTGGTGGTGGAAGTGAACTCGCGCGGGCAATTGGCGGATCTGTTGCGCCTGAAACTGGGCTACCACGACAGGATTGCATCGTGTCTCAAGTATGACGGTGATCCATTGCTTGTGAAGGACATCGTGAAACGGGTGGAAGAGGTGATATCAGTTGGCAGTATTAACTGATTTCAAAGGGGAAAAACCGACATGGTGCCCTGGTTGCGGGGATTTCGGCGTTTTGAACGCCCTGCAGAGAACGGCTGTTGAATTGGGACTCGATCCAGAGGACATGGTGGTCGTGTCTGGGATCGGTTGTTCGGGGAAATTATCGGCTTATTTTGGTTCATATGGATTGCACACCATTCACGGCAGGACTCTGCCGACGGCGCAGGGTGTCAAGCTCGCCAACCGAGAGCTCACGGTCCTTGCGGCGGGCGGCGACGGCGACGGATTCGGCATCGGGATGGGACACTTCATTCACGCCATGCGCCGCAATATTGACATCACGTACCTTGTCATGGACAATCACATCTACGGGCTGACCACAGGACAAACATCGCCGACAAGCGACACGGGGTTTGTCACGAAAACGGCGCCCAAGGGAGCGGTTGAATTTCCCGTCCACCCACTGTCGCTGGCGCTGTCTGCAGGCTGCGGATTTGTCGCGCAGGGATTTTCCGGCGATATTCCCCAGCTCAGCGCGATCCTCAAACGCGCCATTCGGCATAGAGGTTTTTCATTTGTCAACATCTTCAGTCCCTGCGTTACATTCAACAAGCAAAACACCTATGAATTCTACAAATCAAACATCGTCAAAGTTGAGGACGACGCCGGGTACGATTCAACAAATGCGGCTCTGGCCATGGCAAAACTGGAACAATCGCAATCAGTAGTCACAGGCGTCCTGTATGAGCACGACCGGCCGACCTATGAGGATTCAGTCCCCAACTTCCTGAAAACAGGACTGGCCACCGCGCAGCATGTCTTGACTGAGTCGGATTTCGATCGTCTGTTGGCGCAGTTTCAGTAACCGTACACCGCATGGGCAGGAGGGTGCCGCGGTGTGCGGTTGTGGTATTGGCTGCGCGTGATGCGCACACGCCGTTTGACCGCCAATTACACTAGCGAGTTTGCGCAGGAGAGCGGCCGCGTTGCTGGTTGTCTCCTGCGCTTCTTTGACTGGGCGGGATGCGCTCTCCGTTTGCAGGACTTTCCGCCGCAAGCGCAGCCGCATGAGCGGCCTTGGTCAACACGATCACGCCGCGCGCGTCGCAACCACCCCGACCGAACAAGTTTTCACCTCTGTTGGCTGTGCTGGTGCGCAGCAGCAAGATCCCGCAATAGGCGCGTCGATGATTTGTCTATCCTTTGACATGTTGTTGCGTCGGTTCCTATGGAAAGACGATCGTCTTGTTGGCGTGGACCAGGATACGGCCCTCGATATGCCACTGCACGGCTCTGGCAAGCACGGTTCGCTCGATCTGCCGGCCGACGCGCCTCATATCCGCCGCGGTGTATCCATGATCGATGCGCAGCACGTCCTGTTCGATAATGGGGCCGGCATCGAGTTCCTCTGTCACGTAATGGGCGGTGGCGCCAATAATTTTGACCCCGCGCGCAAATGCCCGCTCATAAGGCTTTGCTCCGCTGAACGCTGGCAAAAAGGAATGATGGATGTTGATGATCCGATTCGGAAAAGCCGCGATCATACGGGGTGACAAGACTTGCATATAGCGTGCCAAAACAAGGAAATCTGCGCGGCCGTCCAGTAAGTTCAGCTGTCTGCTCTCCACGGCGGTCTTGGTGTCTGCGCTTATCGGTGTATAGTGAAACGGGATGCCCAACCGTTCGACAGTGGCCCGATGTGTCTCATGATTGCTGATCACCATTGCAATGTCAGCCAATAACGCGTCATTCTGGCGCTGCCACAGCAACTCGACGAGACAGTGATCCTCTCGGGAGACAAAGATGGCCATCTGTTGCCGCTGATGGCCAAAAGACAACTCGTAACGAATGGCAAAGCGGTTCACGAGAGGTCTGAATGCTTCGAATAGGGACGTCTCCACGTCACTGGCTTCATCACTGGCTGTTACCTCGCGATAGGAAGGTATATAGCAGGCGATGCGCATAAAAAAGGCGCCGCCGGACGGGTCGGTCGTGTGTTGCGCTGACTCCGTAATATTTGCCCCAATTCCGTATAGTGCGCTCGCCACCGCTGCGACGATGCCCGGTTGATCCGGACAGGCAATCAGGATGCGCACATGCGTCAGTGAGTCTTGCGGGTGCATCATCATTGGACTCCTCCATGGTTCAATTATGAACGAACTGCCCGCGCATTCCCCCTCCTAGGCGCGAAGCGCCAGGAGGGGGTCAAGCGGGCTATCTTTTGGTACTTGTCTTTGTTCTGGGCTTGCTCAGTCCTTGGGACTCCACGTAGCGTTTCACCGTCTCCAAGCTGGCATGCCCGACACTGCCGACGTAGTAGGCCCGATGCCAGAAGAACGGCTTCCAGTAGAATCGTCGCAGATGGTCCGCGTACTTCGCGCGAATGCGCCGGGAACTGGCCGTCTTGAGGTTGTTGATCAGCACGGAAATCTGCAAGGCCGGATGGATGTCTATCAGCAGATGCACATGATCCGCCTCACCGCCAAACTCCAAGAGTGAGCAGCGCCAGCCCGTCAAAATCTCTGCGAAGACCTCGCGAAGATCCGCCAACGTCGA
>JAJYTO010000294.1 GCA_021793015.1 Bacillota bacterium | reverse complement strand
CTGGCTTTGGTTCATCCGCCTTCTTGTTCTTGCGCGGATACGCAAATATTTTGGCCCACTTCTTGTACAGATTCATCATCCCCACGAAATCCGCATCCGCACGATACGGATGATCGGGATTCTCGCACGTGAACCGATGCCCCTTGCGTTCGCCGAGTGTACAGCAGTGCGGGCACATCTGCGACGTATAGGCCGGGTTGCGTTCCACCGTCAGGACGCCTTCCCGAAACGCCAGATCACGCACCCACTTCAGGATCTGGCCGCGCAGCCAGTAACCGCGTTTGTGATTCTTGCGTCCACTGCGACTCATCTTCTCTTTGGGCGCGCGGTACTGACGCAAATACTCAAACACAATCACTTTGGCGCCGTGAAGCCGTGCGAACCCGACGATCTGCGAGGCAACCTGCCGCGCGGTGTTTTCGTCAAGGTTCCGCACCTTCTCCCAGAGTACCGCGTTATCCTGTACATCCGGTTGCAGTCGCCCGCTTTGTTGACGCTTGTTGTTGATCACGGATAACAGTTGATGGCGGTGATGATTCAGCTCTCCGCCATGGACAAACTTCGTGGCGACAAGTTGGCTATTGATGAACGCCCCCATGACCGCCAGACGATTCACGCCCAGATCCACAGTGACGACCGGCATGTCCGGATGGACCGCTCGTTGGATCTCCGCCTTTTTGGGGGTTTCGATCCGCTTTTCCATAGGGATATGGATACTGAATCGCTGATCGTCGGGATATCGTTTGTCCTTGCGCACGTAAATGGAGAACGACTGCGCACACCATACCTGCGGTTGGGTTCGCTCCTTCTCTTCTCTGTTCCATTTTTCGCGCGGCGCCTTTACGGCTTTGATCGTCGCCGTTTCCTCACGGATTCGCGCCTGTTCCGACTGGGACGCGGCCAGTTCCAGACGCGCTTTGTCGTGGATGGCAACGGGCATCTGGACAAATGTCCATCGGTCTTCGCTCCACAGTGTGACGCTGATGAAGGTGTGGCGCGCTTCCTCGCGGGCGATCAGGTCAAAGTCGGGGTTCTCTACCATGTCAGCGTAGAACGTGATCGGTTCGTTTGGTGCGCCCAGTTGAGGAGGATGACCCTTTTGACCGCTTGTCTCCCACCTCTTTTGCGCGCTGTACCACGCCTTGACCTTGCCGCTGGCGTGGTTGATGGCGGCGCGGCGAAGGCTGACGGGCATGGTTCGAACAATGGGCAAAACCTCACGTAGCGGTTGAATCGGATGGGGGTGCGCCTTCGTTTCGAGTGTATGAACCTCGGCAAAGGTTAGCAGTTCCTGCGCGGTCCATGATCGTTCGCCCGTTGTGCCGTCTTTTTTCTCATACCCTTTCTTTTCCTCAAAGATCTCCAGGTGGTCGGCAAAGAAGTCCATGTAGAAGACGATCGTCTGATTGTACAGCGCTTGCGTATCCAAAATGGCTTTGCGCTTGCCGGGGTTCATCTCTTTATGAATTCCCAGTTTAATCGTCTTGATGAGCGTCGCCGTGATTCTCACCTCCGTCCATCTCGTCCATGAGCTTTTTTGTTCTTTGTCGGAACTCTTGCGATCGTTTGCCGTACAGCCTAGCTGAAAACACGGTCACGATGGTGAGCAGGTCCTGAACCAACTCTTCCTGAGATGACTTTGGTTCGGTTTTGTGTGTCGCCTCCACGGCGACTCCGTGGCTGTTCAGGAATCGTTCGAGATAGCGATACCCGAACCGCGCCAGTCGATCTGGAAACTCAATGAGCACGCGCTCCATCTGGCGTTCTTCGGCGAGCCTTAGCAAAGCTGACAGTTGTTTGCGGTTCTCATTGATGCCGGATGCCTGTTCAGAAAAGACGCGCACCACGTCATAGCCGTGTTCGATGGCATGGGTGTGCAATCGATCCACTTGCCGCCCGAGATTTCCATCCGTTTTTTGCTTCGCGGAGGATACGCGTGCGTAAATGACCACCCGACTCCCGGGCGGTATGCCAACAAGACGCTTCACCTCGTCCACGCTGAACAACCGTTGATTTCCAGGAGAGCGAATCGCCTTGAGTTTGCCGCCTTTTTCCCATCGGCGGATCGTCTGCACGCTTAATCCGAGCATGTCGGCAACTTTCCGAATCGGCAAGAATCGATGGTTATCCATGACCGTGTTTTATCATAGATAATCATCAATGAATAGATTGTTGCAACCTCCGCTGTCACCAAATCTGCGTGCGCGCACTTAGATGCGCTTTGATCGGCGGCAGCCACAAGAACGGTGACGGCAACGCCAGCGATTTTTCCCATCGCCATGTCCGCGCGGGTATCTCCGATCAACATGGCGTGCCTCGGCTCCACATGCAGTTCCGCGCAGGCCATGTGAACCATCGCGGGATCGGGTTTTCCCTTTGCCACGCGGTCTCGCCCGACGACCGAGCGAAAACATGCCTCAATTCCCAGGCGTGACAGATGTTCTTGTGCGCGCGGCGTGTCGTCCGACGTAAAAGCGCATAAAATTGTTCAGAGGTGCAACGACCGAATTCGATCGAACAACATATGAAAATATGACGCGCCATGCCAAACCAGATCATTCCGCCCAATTTCGATCGATCGGTCGAGCCGCCTGCCAACCGTATCGACCTCAAAGCCGACGATCGGCGCGGCTTCCACCTCGCCGAGGCAGAGCTTCTCCATCTCGTCGACGCGAATCAGGTACAGTCCGCTCACTTCTCCCGTCGCCGGGGTATACCCCGACAGTGTCTCGCCCGTTCGAACGAGCACGAAGACATGGCAAAACTCGCAATCCTTCACGTCGCCGAAATCGGCCGCGTGCCTGTGTACGCCGACGGGGAAGAGGCTGATGAAGTCGACCTCGATCCCGAGTTCTTCATTCAATTCCCGGACGCCGTCCGAGGGCGTTTCACCCGCTTCCAGATGGCCGCCACAACTCACGTCCAGTTTGTCCGGATGTGTATCCTTACTCTCATGGCGGCGTTGCAACAGCAAATAGTCCGCTGCCTGCGTCCGATGGAGCGCCCAGCAGTGAAACGTCTGATGCCATGCGCCGGTCCGGTGCGCAATCAAACGCGACGCGGTCCCGATCTGATGCATATGTTCGTCGAAAATATCCAGTATCTCGTCCACGCTATGACTCCTTAATAGATCTTCCACGGTTGCGAATTCGCCGTCCTTTGCCCGGAGCGATTTCCACACCGCTCCGCCGGCGGAGAATGGTTCCAGGCCCCACCCCGCATCCAACGTTTTGAATCGGACCGCGTCCCCCCATCTTACGCCCTGGCCATACACTCGTCCAGACGGCGCTTCAG
>JAJYTO010000052.1 GCA_021793015.1 Bacillota bacterium | reverse complement strand
CGGGAGGGGACTCTGCATGGGCGGTCTTGTAGAAGTGTCCGGTGGCGGTGGCCACAACATCGTCTTGATCGTCGTGAATTTCCGCCGCAAACAACGCGAGTTTATGGCTGTTCTGTCTTGCCGTGACGGCGCAGCGCAAGCCGCCTTCAACAGCCGCCTTCACAAAATTCACCGTGAGATTGAGGGTAACCGCCCTTTTCAGGTGACCGTCCAATTGAAAGGCCGTTTCCGCCATTGCCGTGTCGATAAATGTTGTCAGCACGCCGCCGTGCACGATGCCGTAGCGATTGAGCAGATCATCGCCGATCGTCATCCTGTACATGAATGTTTCACCGTTCTTGGGAAGGACGCAAAACCCCATGACCTCTTGCAAAAAGGCCAGCGGTTGTTGATATGTCCGTTTCTTTGCATCGATCAGTCGCGAGATTTGTTGGAGTTCCTCTTCCTCCATGTTCCGCAACTGTTCGACAATCTGGTCGATCGCCATCATTGCCTCGCCCCTTCTTATGCTATCAGTAGATCCGCTATCTTACCGCATATGACGACCGATGTTGAACCGCCATGGACATGCCTGCGGCAGACAGTTCAGCCATCGAAGTCGCAAGAAAGCCCTGAGGGGTTAAAACGTTCCAGTTCGTCCAACACATCCTGCGAAACCCGAATCTGCACCGTCGGCAGCCTCAGGCTTGCAACCGCCTCGGATCCCACAACCCGGTTGTACCACTCAGAGGGCACGAGGCGGTAGACTGCATCGATGTCCGCCGCAAGCTTCTCGATATCGATGCCTTCATAGACCGGCATGTATGGTTGCATGTAGCGACGGGAACGCAGCCACATGGTATACCCGCCCTTGACGTTGCCGTTTTGCAGATGATAGAGACTGACGGCCGCCTGGATCAGACCCTTCAGGATCTGAGGTCGACCAGTGTCAAGCCAGAGCGATTCTCCATATTCATGACACTCAAAGTAGTCTTTCGTCACATTAAAACAGTAGAGATAAGCGAACAGTCTATGTTCCATGCGGCGTGCTCCCCTCACGGACGTGGAGTGCGTTTGTGGAACCAACAATGATGGCGCGCTGTCGCGCTCTCCATCATTATACTCCCATCTGGGAGGGCGGCCGCGTCGCAATAGGCGCCATAGATTCATGCACTGCTTTTTCTTCGGCTGTCTCGGTCTGCATGAGCCGCTGCCCCATAGCGACACAGCGCCATAGACCGCCCGCAAAACGGGCGGTCTATAACCGGAGTCTGGAAATCCGTGCAATCTAGAGGACATGCGCCGCAGTGCGCCTGCCAAAATTGGGTTTATCACATGTCCCCTAGGCCTCACAGACAGCAGAAGGCGAACGCTCGGCCCGCCTGACCATCTCGACTTTTCGCCCCCTCACCGCATGACAGCGAGAGAGCCCATGGGATCCCAGGGCTGCAGCGCCTTCGGAGGCTGCATGAGAGCCTCGCGCATGGTGTCCGAAAGGTATTTCTTCTGCACAACGATCTGATACATGAATTCATCGAACCACGGGTCGCTCATGATGAAGTAACCTTCGTTGCCAGGATCCTTGCCCCAACTGTTCTCCACCTTCCAGCGATTCGGCCTGCCATCCACCAGGTTGACGCCGGTAAACACCATGGCGTGCGTCATCAAACTCTCGCCGTAGTCCAGCCGTTCGGCCTTGCTCATCCCGAACGAAACGCCAAGAGTCGCCCCGTAATCGTATAGTTTAGTGTCCATGATTCCCGAATCGCGGTCAAGCATCTGAGCGACATCGCAACCAAACCATACCGGCTCTCCGTCCCGCAGCTGCGCGACCGCCAGAGAGCGCAACGCCTCGCTTTCGACGTTAAGATAGAGGACATCGCGGCCGCCTTTGACATTGCCCAGATATTTCACGGTATATGTCTTCAGGAACGGCTTGTCGGCGGTGGGAGCATTGATGACACTGACATAATCATGGAGATCGACATCGACATACCGTTTGAAAAAGTCCGTGGGAGTCATGTCGCGGTCGCGATGAAACTCTTTGTCCTTGTCGCGATACTCAAAGTCAAAGCGCGCCGGAGGTTCGCCGAGAAAGTGGCACAGCATGCGATAGATTTCGCCCAACATGGCTTCTTTGTCGGTCCTCAGCGCGTCCGCGGAAGCGCCCTCGCGCTGGTGTCTGCCCCTCAGGCCGGCGGCGTCTTCGCGCAATTTGACAGTCAGCAATCTATTCATCATGGCGGATTGACTGCTGTGAAACGTCTCCGGCATCACAGACTTTGGCGCTACGCCATATTTGTCCACAAGGTTGACAAACATATCCCACTGTCCGCCGTCCTGCACAGGACTGTCCAGCAGCCATGCAATCAGTCTGCCTTCCGTCGGTTCGTCGAGCGTTTCCAGGATGCTCTCCAGAAAATAATTCGCCTTCTCAAATTTGTCCCAAAACATCTGATAACTCTGCGACAGTTCAAACTCCTTCAGGTTGCATCGCTCGGCCACCTTGACGCGCAGCGTGTTGAGCCCCGCGAACAGCCAGCAACGCCCGCTCTGTTTTTGATGGGTGATCGGCCCCGTCTCAATCTCGTCGGAAAATGTGTATTGCATGTCCACAACCGCGTCCTGATTCATGGCCACGGCGTTAATCCCATTTTTCTTGACCGCGTTCATCAGGGTCCGATTATTAGATTGGTCTTTCAGGTCCTTACTGAACTTATCAATCAACTCTGCCGAAATGGCCGTTGAATCCCTGAGTTGCACCGACATGGGCCACCCTCCCTGTCAACATTATGATGCAAAACGTCTGGCGAACATCCTGCCTTCCTCATCTGCAACCTCCGCTGCCAGATATTGCGGAAGACGAAACTCCACGCCCCACATCCATACTACTCTGAACCAATGGAAATGCAATAGCTTTTGAACCAGTCAAATACGGTGCGATCAACACGGTGGCAGCCGTGTGCCTGTCTTCGTGAGCGGCAAGAAATTGTGGTATGGTGATTGGGCAATCATCAGATCGGCGATAGGAGCGCGCACACGATGACAGTCTTTTCGTTGCTCAGCATCTGAATTGTTGACCTTCACGGACGTGCGAAGGTCTTTCAGAATGTCTGCAATCATATGCCATGGTTGAGCCGAAGAGACGGATACAGTGCTGTCGCGTGTTTGGTGTTTTTCGAATTTGTGTCGATAGTCCAGCAGACGCTGCGTGGAGAGTGAATGTGCAGAAAAAGAGACATCATCAACACGGACTTTGGCAGCACAACGATTTCCGGAAGCTCTGGCTGAGCCAGGCTATTTCAGAAATCGGATCGAGAATCAGCCGAGAGGGTATTCCGCTTACAGCCGTGATGATACTGGGCGCAGGCCCGCTTTCGATGGCCTGGCTCCGGGTCGCTGCAAGTGCGCCGGTATTGCTGCTTGGACTCGTGGCCGGCGTGCTCATCGACCGTCTGCGGCGGCGTCCATTTTTGATTGCCGCAGATATCCTGCGCGCCCTGCTGTTGCTGACGATACCCGCGGCGGCGCTATTTTCGCTGTTGCATCTGTGGCTGCTGCTTGTCATCACCGGTTGCACCAGCGCGCTGGCGCTGTTTTTTGAAGTGGCCTACCAGTCCTATGTACCCTCGCTCGTCACACGCGAAGCCCTTCCAGACGCCAACAGCAAGCTGGGATTCAGCGCGTCTGCGGCGGAAGCGCTGGGACCAAGTATAACCGGCGGGCTCGTTCAAGTCTTTACAGCGCCCTTTGCGATTGCATTTGACGCCTTGTCCTATCTGATTTCGGCGCTTCTCGTCTGGCGGATTCGCACACCGGAACTCCAGCAGCGACAGACGGTCCCGGAGACCACACATTGGCTGCGGGACATGACGCATGGACTGCGGGTCATCATCCGCGACCCTTATCTGGCGGCCCTGTTGACCGCCGAAGCGATCCTGGCTCTCTTCGGAAGCATGATTGGTCCCCTTTACACGCTGTTTGCCATTCGCACTCTCGGCCTCTCTCCAGCGCTGTTTGGCGTCACTGTGACCATGGGGGGAATCGGCGCCTTGGCGGGCGTCGCCGTCAGCGCCAGGCTGATTCGCCGTTTTGGCTTGGGCGTCACGCTGATCGGCTCGCTGCAGGCCTTTGCGCTTGCCACCCTGCTCATTCCGCTTGCGGGCGGACCTCTGTGGAGAGCGGTCGCCTGCTTGATGGGAGCGCAATTTTTCGGCGATTTCACTGGAGTGATTTACGAAGTTCATGGGCTCACCCTGCGCCAGATGCGCGCATCCGATGACATGTTGGGGCGCGTCAACGCAGGGTTTCAGCTCACAACCGCCGCGCTGGCGCTCATCGGCGGTCTGCTTGGAGGGCTGTCGGGAGAGTGGTTCGGCATTCGCCCGACCCTCGTCATCGCCGTCTGCGGGCTGTCTGGCTCAGCAGTATGGCTGCTCGCGTCGCCGATCAGGAGACTGCGTAGCCACTGAGGACACTGCCAGCAGAATGTGTTGCAGAATGCGTGCGCGGTCGATCACACGGATTCTGCGCGGTTCAGCGCCATCAGCAAAAAGGCGTACAGATCGGCCGCCTCTGCGATGACCTTGGAGGCAGGCTTTCCGGCGCCGTGGCCCGCGCTTGTCTCCACCCGCAGCAGGATCGGATTCGCTCCCTCCACGGCCGCGGCCTGCAGCGTCGCCGTGAATTTCATGGCGTGCATCGGCACGACGCGGTCGTCCGTATCCCCGGTCGTGATGAGGACCGGCGGATACACCGCGCCCAACCGCACATTATGCAGCGGCGAATAGGCGTAGACCGTCCGAAACGCTTCCACGCTGGTCTCGGCGTTTCCGTACTCCGACGTCCAGAAGCGTCCCGCCGTAAACTTGTGATAGCGCAGCATGTCCGTGACGGGCACCTGACAGACGACCGCCCCATACAAATCCGGTCTCTGCAGCATGCACGCGGCGACCAGCAGGCCGCCATTGCTGCCGCCCATGATCCCCAAGCGGGAAGATCGCGTGTACCCCTGGTCGATCAGCCACTCCGCCGCCGCGATAAAATCGTCAAATACGTTCTGCTTGCGGTGCAGCATCCCATCCTTGTGCCACTCTTCTCCGTATTCACTGCCGCCGCGGAGATTGGCCACGGCATACACGCCCCCGTGTTCCAGCCAAGCCAGTCGCGAAACGGAAAACTCCGGCGTGAGGCTGATGTTGAATCCGCCATAACCGTAGAGGAGCGTCGGATGTGAGCCGTCAAGTGCAATGCCTCTTTTGTGCGTCAGGAACAGCGGCACGCGCGTGCCGTCCTTGGAATGGAAAAAGACTTGACGCGTCTCGTATTTCGACAGGTCAAAGGGAGCATCCACGGTCTGGAACGCGCTCAATGTTCCTGTCGCCAGATCGTACCGAAACGGCTGGGATGGATAGAGAAACGACGTGAAGCCAAAGAGCAGTTCGCTGCTTTCCGGTTTTCCCGAGTGACCGAGCACCGAACCCACCGTCGGAAGCCCAATTTGGCCTGCGGGGAGTCCGTCCAGATGGAAAAACTCCACCCGATGATGCGCGTCCTGCTGATAGACAATGACAAACTGGCCGCCCACGATGCGCACGGAGTCTATGACATCGGTCCGTTCCGAGATCAGCTCGCGCCAGTGAAGCGGCTCCGGCTTTTCAATGTCGATGGCGACGATTCGCCCCCTCGGTCCGTCGCGGTCCGTGTGCACGTAAATCAGCGGGCCGTCGTTGCCGACCGGTATGTACATGGCGTCGTACGCGTCAAGCACGCGCGCGAAGGGCTCCGCGCTGTCAATCTCCCGCACATACACGCGAGTTCTGGGGTCCGTGCCCTCCGTGATGAGCAGATAGATGTATCGACCGTCGTTCGATACATGGGGATCGAACATGAGATCCGGCGCATCGGGGCGTTCGTAGACGAGCGCGTCTTCCGACTGCGCTGTTTCGAGGGAATGAAAGAAAACCTTTTGATGGCGGTTGGCTGCCCCGTAGAGCGCGTCCGCGTCCACCTCGGGAAAACGGGTGTAATAGAACCCGCCGCCGTCCGGATGCCACGCGATGCCTGTGAATTTACACCAGTCCAGCCTCTCCGGAAGCTCTCTGCGCGCATCTGCATCATAGACGCGGATCGTCTGCCAGTCGCTCCCGCTCTGGGACACCACGCAGGCGACATGGCGGCCGTCGCGGCTGCACTCGAACCCTGTCAGGGCCACCGTTCCGTCCTCGCGCAGCGTATTGGGATCGACGATCACTTCCGGTTCTGCGTCAAGTCCTTGCTGCATGCACAGCACAGGCTGATTCTGCAAGCCCTCCTGGCGAGTGTAAAAGTACCGTCCGTCGGCCTCCTCCGGAACACCGTATTTCGTATAGTCCCAGATTTCCGTCAATTGCTCCCGCAGAGAATCCCGCAGCGGACCGCCGACAAACGACTGCGTGGCGTCGTTTTGCTCGGCGATCCACTGCTGCGTCTCGGCAGACTTTGCGTCTTCCAGCCAGCGATACGGGTCTGCGACTCGCCATCCGTGGTACTCATCGATCACATTGTCTCTGCGCGCATGCATGGGGCGCACCTCCTCGCATTCATCCTGTCCACCAGTATATCAGGCGGGTCTGCGTCAAAGTCGCGATGCGCTCATGAAGTTCGAAACATGCCGCGCGACTAATGTCCACAGGCACTCCCGCAATACATGCGTCATAACCCGACCGAGTTCATGAATCCAGCAGCGTACAGTCCTGGCAGACCATATCGATTCATCCACTGGATCGAAGCATAGGTCGAAACAAACCAATGCTTGTTGAACAAGGCGTGATGACCTGTTTTGTACAGAACCAGGTTGACAACCTTGCCTTCCTTCTTCATCCGTTGATACAACGACTCCACCGTTTGCCAGATGACAGCATTATCTTCCTTCCCCTGTAAAAGAAGCACCGGAGCGTGGATCGTCGTTGTGTGATCATACGGTGAGCGCACTGCAAAGTGCGTACTTCCGTAAGTGTACGTGGCGTAGGGAACCTCTCCAGAATTGAATGTTGCCGTCTCCTTCAGCCTCTTGGCCCAATTGGCGGTGATATCCCAGCCGACGAACGGGCTGTTGGCGACCACGGCGCGAATCCCCTTTTGTTCCGAGGCGAGCATAAGAGCGACGCCTCCACCCATTGAGACTCCCGACAAGTAGGTGTCGTTCGGTTTCACATGATGCAACGACATCGCAGCAAGCATCGCATCCTCGGCGTCCAGAGTATCACCGAGCATCCCATGTACACTCCCCTGGCTCTCCCCATACCCTCGATAGGCCGGCAAGATTGAAACGATCTGTGAGGACAAGTCGGTCCAGGGAGAGTTGGGAAACACTTGGACGCCTTGGATCGTCGTCACATGATGCGTGTATCGACTATACACGGACCATCCGCCGTGCAAAAACACCAGCAAAGGGTAGTGTCCAGGACGCACAGGTTCCGTCAACCACGCCTCCACCTTTTTCCCCGCGCTCCAATAAAACATCCTGAACACGCGGATTTTGGGATTCGCGAACTCCCCGCTCTCGTGCATCAAGGTCAGGGAAGCGATTGTTCCGTTGCGGCCCACAGCGTGTGAAGCGGCAGGCTTCGCGTGGGCCGAACTCACTGACGGAAAACAGCCGCCCAGCATAATTGTCGTCATGATGACGACACCGACCTTGGCGAAGTTTCTGCCAAAGCCCCTCTTCCCCTTTTCCTGATCGGCTTCTCCCTTCAATCGCCCGTCCCCCTGTCCAAGATCCCTATATCGTCCAAGGCGCCTGGCGATCCATCCCTATTTTCGATGCACTCAGTATAGCGCACATCCATTATCAGGAACAGCAGCTTTTCGCGCAAGTTTTTGGAGCAGCAAAAAACCCGCACCAATCTGGCCGGGTTCGTGGTTGTCGCATCACGGACTCAATGAGCGAGGAGACGTTGAGCTTCTTCAAGCGACAATCCTGTCACTTCTGACACCAGAGCAATGTCCATACCCTTTGCAAGCATAGCCTTGGCAGTCTCCATCCGGCCTTCCATCCGGCCTTCCATCCGGCCTTTGTCTTCGGCCTCCCCAATCGCCGACGCATAATCGTGCAGGGCCTTTTGGCGGGCCTCATACAGCTTCCTCGTCTGTTCGTCCTGGCTCAAAAACTCCAAGGTTGTCAGTGCCTTTTGCATCATCGGCTCCTCCTCTGCGAGTTCCTCCATTCGTTCCCGCGTGCGCGCCGCGAGAAACAACATCCACCGTACCAGCCGTTTTTCTAGTCCCGCCGCCTGTTCTCGCAGCTTGCGAAGTTCCAGAAAGTGAATCTCCAACACGTCGGTCAGCAGTTGCCCCGTCGTGTCTTCACGCACATGAAAAACATTGTGATACCGCTTGTTGTCCATCACGTCAAAATCCAAGATATTCAGCGCAATTGACTTTTGCAATGTCCGGTATTGATTGCCCTCCTCCATCTGTCCCGCATACAACCGAGCCCAGTAGTACAGCGTGCGCTTGGGCATATCCCCGGCATTCCAGAGCTGGATCTCGATATTGATCAGCGTGCGCGTTTCCGTGCGGGCGCGAATATCGAGCACCGACATCTTGTCGGTCAGCGCCTCCTTGTCGATATACGGGTTGAGAATCTCAACGGACTCAATGAGCGGTTCATTTGCCGACTCAAACACCGAGTTCAGAAAATTCATCAGCACATCCGCGTTTTTCTCGTCCCCGAAGATGCGCTTGAACACGAAATCCATCGTGGGATTGAGCAGCTCGGGCATCCGCATTCCTCCATTTGCCCCAGATCTTCTGCCCTAAGTATACCACGAGGTTGCAACTGTTCCCAGACACGCTCCCGTGGTCAACATGCACCTCCAAACGCACAGAAACGGCCCACAGAGACGCGAAGCCGTTCTCTCTATGCGTCGCCGCCCCGGACACGCCTACGAGCCGTTTCACGACCTTTGGCGATGCGCCCGTCTAGTCTGCACCATGCGGACCACGTTGTACGCCGCAACGCCGATTGCCAATATCAGATTGGCCCATTGCACGAGGTTTGGCAGATGCAAGAATATGGACGTGATCAGCCACGCCGCCACCAGAAACGTCAACACGGTTTCTACGATCGCCCGTTTCATGTTGGTCACCCTCTCTCCGTTTACTCTTATCTGCGTTTATCGTACCACACGCCACTTGCGGTTTGGCGATGTACGGCGCCTGCGACTTATTTCGGTCCGCAGGATCGGACTGCCCGTCGGATTGGATCGATCAGATCGTCGATCTTGACGCCCAGGGCTTGCGCCAGTCGCTACGCGGTCTCCAGCGACGGTTTCTTATTGCCGACCTCGATCTCACTGATGAACTCTTGACGCACGCCAGAGCGCTTTGGACAGGGCGCGTTGTGTAAGATCCTGCTGTCCACCAAATGCCCACGCTGGTTATGGCTCTTCGCCATTCCGGTGTTTCGGATCGTACGGCCTTACTCTCGAATCCCTCTCTTCCATAACCAGTAAGACGACTCCGACAGGAGAAACCATACCCAAGAATGTTGTGCGTGTATCTATACCCAATTCCGTCCTGATTTGAACCTTTCACTTTCTACACATAAACCTTGCACTGACGGATATTTTATCCTCCCCTGCCCTGTCCGCGTATCACTTTCCGCATCAAAAGTTCCACCGCTCGACCTACACACGTAAAAAATCGCGCCGCGACAGGATTCTGACCTGTCACAGCGCGCCTCATGCTATGTATAATTCGGAAGCAAGCAGTAAGCCGAGTTCTGTTCCCTCAGTGCTGCAAGCGGCGCGGGCTGGCTGCACGCTTGCGGACATAGTCCGCAAGCTGCGCCAACGGTCGCGCCTCGCACGACGAGGGCGGCAATCATCTATCTAGGCGGCATGTCTCCATACCGCTCAAGCAACCTACCCGAGTGCGTGACGGGCCGTCACAGTGCACTCCTATCCGGTCTTGCTCCAGGTGGGGTTTACCTAGCCGCTGCGTCTCCGCAGCGCTGGTGCGCTCTTACCGCACCGTTGCATCCTTGCCTGTGCAGCGTGGGGAGCGGTCGCCAGAGCAACCGCTATGTCCACGGCGTTATAACACGGCGTGAACTCCCCGCACCGCCATCGGCGGTCTACATGTCTGTGGCACTTTCCTTAGGATCGCTCCCACTGGGGGTTACCCAGCACCCTGCCCTGCGGAGCTCGGACTTTCCTCCCGCGCGGCCTTTCGGCGCTGCGCCGGCGATTGCCTCGCTTACTTCCGAACACATATTACAACACAAGTCAACCGCGCTTGGCAAGAGTAAATATTTATATTAATTCCCTATACTTGTTTTTCGCTATATGTTCGGAAGTAAGAAAATGCTCTTCGCTGCCGCGTTACTGCACTGTCAGCGCCTGAAAGCTCTCTGTCTACCGCTCCTGAAACTTACATGATTTGACGGCCCGCCGAGACATGTCTGTCGCTCCAGAGACATCCTGCCCGACGGCGTCGAACAAAACGGGTCGCGGTCTCGTCTTCTGCAATGAACCGTAAAGAAAGGGATGCTATAATGGATGGGAGCGATGGACCCTCGCATGACGAGAGCAGGAGGCGGATGAGGCCTTGCAGGGTGAGAAGGAGCCACAGCTTGCAGGTCTGATTCGACGAGTGCAATTGGGTGATGCAGATGCATTTTCGGACCTGGTCCAAGAGTATTTCCGACATGTCTACCAGACCGCGTATACCATCGTACGGTCGCGACTGGATGCCGAAGAGGTGGCTCAGGACGCATTTATAAAGGTTCATCGTAAACTGCACACGCTAAAGGATCCTAACGCGTTCCCCGCATGGGTGACAACGATCACGACGCGCTTGGCGATTGATCGGGTCCGCCAGGCGCAACGGCGCCGTTCCGATCCGTTGGAATCAATTGAGGATATCGCACAGATCCGCGCGGATCCGGCTACGCGACCGATCATTGAAGAGGCCCTCGATGCGTTGTCGCCAGCGCACCGGGCGATCCTTCTGTTGCGTGAACGCGACGGCTATGAGTACACGGAAATCGCCGCCATTCTCTCCATTCCCATCGGCACGGTAAAATCTCGCCTCGCTTATGCCAAGCAAGCGGTGCGCAAGCGGTTTGACGATCGTGGCGCCGGTGACGAGGGCGACGTCTGACAGGCGCGCACAGCAGTCACCGCGCAAAGAAGTCGCATGTCAGGCATAACGATGAATTTCACGCAGGGAAGGCGACAGAAGATGGGAAACGATGAATTGTACACAACCACGGAACTTCATGATGAGGCGAAAGCCTCCCTGTTGACCGCATTCGCCGTGGAGCCGCGCGCTGGTCTTGACAGCGCGATCCTGCACAGTGTGCGCCGCACAGCCGCCAAACGTCGCATGAAACTCGCGCGGCTGACGATGATTGTGAGCGCCGCGGGGTTCGCCTCACCCTTGGCGCTGCTTTTTGTCGCATTTGGACGAAGCGTGCTCTATCTCGCCTGGCAGTTGGGATCGTCTCTGCAGACTGGTGTGATTGGAGCCCCTCTGCAAGCCCCCGGAGCAGGTTCTGTGGCGGCTTTCATCATTTCCGCGCTGTTGGTGGGTGCGGCTGGCGCTTTTACGCTGTCAGCCACCCGCCTGGCGCGCACTGGCGGGTGAAGCGATGAGACCGCGCCCGTCATGGGAGCGCCGCGGCATGCGCCGATGGTTGCGTGCTGCTGCCTTCGCCGTATTTCTGATCGCGGTTGCAGTCGCAAGCACGCCGGCGGCTGCGGCCGCAGTAACGTCGAAGCACCCCTCTTCTGTCATTGTGCCCGTCGGCGAGAATGTCGATACAGTATTCACAGTCGGACATCCCGTATGGATTCGAGGCGTCGTCTCCAATTCGGTCATCGCCGTGGGCAGCGACATCCACCTCCTGCCTGGATCTGTGACCTCGTTTGTCCTGTCGATTGGCGGCCCCGTGTATCAGTCGCCGCGAGCCCGGGTGACGGAAGGCGTGTTTGCCATCGGCGAAGGCAACCGACTGGTCACCACGCTGACCCTCGCCAGTCTGCTGAGCATTGGCGGGTATTTTTTGCGGACGACTCTGGCCGCCGCTCTATTCTTCATTCTGCTGGCGGGGGGCAACCTGGTGTACGCCAGGGATGAACACATCAGCGCGTGGATTGGCCGCAAGTACCTGCGGTTGCTCGGCACGGGCGTGATGATCAGCATGGTTCCAGCCATCCTCATGGCGGCAAGCTTCGGCACTCCGCTCATCTGGGTGCCAACGATCGCCGTCGGATTTCTGTATACTTTGCTTGGACTTGGCGGACTGGTCTTTGTATCCAACAAAATCGGCCGCACTGTGCTCTCCGCCATGCAACAGCCAACGCGCAGGATTGTCGCGCTGTATGGCTCGCTGGCGATTCTCTTTGTCACCAATGTACCTTTGGTCGGGGTTCTGGTCACAGTCGCCCTGTGGCTGCTGGGCGTCGGCACCATGTGGACGGTCATCTTCCGCAGAGGACTTACAAAACCGCCGGAAGCATAACCGACAATCGGTCTCTCGCCGCTTGTCGGCAGGAGCCGACAAATCTGATGGGCGCCGCCGACGGGCTGGCGGCTTCGCCTGCGTTCGCAGTGCCGACGAGCGCCGACAGACGCCTGCGGGCCGACGGCTTCGCCTGCATTCGCAGCACGGTCCGGCGCAACCGCGTCAGAAGCGGCTCCCGAACACACTCTCGTACAGCTTCAGCAGAGCCGCAAGATCCGCGCCGAGTGCGGCCGCCCGCGCATAGGCGCGATCGTTTTTCGGATAGGCCAGTTCGCGCAGCGCCCGCCGCAGCTTGGCCCCCTCGTCCCTCATCTGCTCCGCTGCGTACTGACAGCCAACCTGCAGCGCGTACTCGCCGAATGTGAGCCGCCATTTGCCGTCGGAGTCAAGCTCTTCAAACTCGCGCCTCCGCTGTGGCGCGACGCCGACCCAATCCACAGGAGGCATGCGCGGACCGTCCACTCGCGCGTCCAGGCGAAGACACTCGTAGATGACTCCTGAATCCCTGACTCTGACGTCCGCAGCAATCCGATACCCGTATATGCCGGCCCAGTGGCGGATCAGGCCACTGCCGCTCATCGGCTGCACGATCAGCCGCACAGGTTCCGCCGCCAATACTCTGGCCGCGTGGCTGGACGTCAGGATGTCCCATATCGTCTGCCCGCCCATGCCGGCAAGCACGATGGCGTCCGCCTCAAAAGACGCAAGCGGCTGCAGACCGTCGCCCTGACGGACTGAGATGGCGTCTTGCAGGCCGGCCCGAAGCACCGCTTCCTGTGTCGCTCTCAAGGGTCCGTCAGTCAGTTCAACCGCCACGCCGGTCTTCGCCGCGCACTCCTGCACCAGAGCGACCGGAAGCAGTCCATGATCGCTGCCAATGTCAGCCACGCAGCGAACATCGCCCACCAACTCCGCAACCCTTGCAAGACGCGCGGTCAGTCCTCTCATAGACACCACCGATCGATGAATATCACACGGTCAGCAACCGATCTGACGAGCGATCACCAGGCGTTGAATCTCCGAAGTGCCTTCGCCGATTTCCATCAACTTTGCGTCTCTCATGTACCGTTCAACAGGAAAATCCTGTACATAACCGGCTCCTCCATGAATCTGGACGGCCTGATCGCATGTCCGCATGCAGATTTCCGAGGCAAATAGTTTGGCCATCGCCGACTCCCGTGTGAATGGCCGGTGCTGATCCTTGAGCCACGCCGCTTTCAACACCATGGTCCTTGCCAGTTCAATATGCATGGCCATGTCCGCCAGTTTGAACTGAATCGCTTGAAATTTCGAGATCGCCTGACCGAACTGTGTACGCTCTTTGGCGTAACGGAGCGCCGCGTCATAAGCAGCCTGCGCAATCCCGACGCTGAGTGCGCCGATGCTGATGCGGCCGCCGTCAAGCGTGTACAGGAACTGCCTGAATCCACCCGTCTCACTGCCCAATATGTTGGCCGCAGGAATCCGAACGTCTTCCAAAGCGAGTTCCACCGTGTTGCTCCCGCGAAGCCCCATCTTCTCATATGTCCGGGTCACCGAAAAGCCCGGCGTGTCTGTCGGTACGATGAAAGCGCCAATCTGGTTGCGGCTTTCCTTCTTCCCGACAATGGCGGTCACAACAATCGTCTTTGCGTATCCGGCGTTTGTAATATACGCCTTGCTGCCATTGATGACAAATTCATCGCCCTCGCGCACCGCGCGCGTTTGCGTTCCTCCCGCGTCTGATCCTGCGTTTGGTTCCGTCAGCCCAAACGAGCCCAGGGCCTGCCCCGTCGCAAGCGGCGTCAGGTGCGTCCGCTTTTGCTCCTCGGTGCCAAAGTAATACAACGGACCGCATCCCAGCGATACGTGCGCCGCGTAGCTGAGCCCAGTGCTCCCGCAGGCGCGGCCGATTTCCTCGACAGCCAGCGCATAGGAGACCGTGTCTCCTCCGGCGCCTCCGTACTCCTCGCTGATCGGCAGTCCCATCAACCCCAGCTCGCCCAGCCGCTTGAATGTCTCCAGCGGAAAACGCGCGGTCCTGTCAATGTCCGCCGCCTTGGGCGCGATCTCTCCCTGTGCAAAATCGCGAACCATCTTCATGATCATCGTCTGTTCCTGCGTCAGGTCAAAATTCAAGTCCCGTTCCCCCCCACGTGCTTGTGCCAGCCGACCGAACGGTCAGTCGCCATTGTTCGCAGCAAAAGCGGCGGTTGCAGCGCAACCGCCGCCAGTCTCGCCGCTCACTCAAGAAAATCCTTCAACCGCTTGCTGCGGCTCGGGTGGCGAAGTTTACGAAGCGCCTTCGCCTCGATCTGGCGGATGCGTTCCCGTGTCACGCCAAAGACTTTTCCCACCTCTTCAAGCGTTCGGGTCCGTCCGTCGTCCAATCCAAACCGCAGGCGCAGGACATTCTCCTCGCGTTCGGTCAGAGTATCGAGAACATCCTCCAACTGCTCCTTCAGCAGTTCATACGCCGCCGCATCCGCAGGCGCCAGCGCGTCTTCATCGGGAATGAAATCCCCCAGATGCGAGTCATCCTCTTCGCCGATCGGGGTCTCCAGAGATACGGGTTCCTGGGCGATTTTTTGAATCTCGCGAACTTTCTCCGGACTCATGTCCATCTCCGCAGCGATCTCTTCCGCACTCGGTTCGCGGCCCAGTTCCTGCAGCAGTTGGCGGGAAATGCGAATCAGCTTATTGATCGTCTCCACCATATGCACGGGAATCCGGATGGTCCGGGCCTGATCCGCAATCGCCCGCGTGATCGCCTGGCGAATCCACCAGGTGGCGTACGTACTGAACTTGTAACCCTTTCTATAGTCAAACTTCTCCACGGCCTTGATGAGACCCATGTTCCCTTCCTGAATAAGATCCAGGAAGAGCATGCCGCGCCCCACGTAGCGCTTCGCGATGCTGACAACCAGGCGCAGATTGGCCTCCGCCAGCCGGCGTTTTGCCTCCTCATCGCCTTCCTCTATCCGTTTGGCGAGTTGGATCTCATCATCGGCGGACAGCAGGGACACCCGTCCAATCTCCTTCAGATACATGCGAACCGGATCGTTGATTTTAACGCCTGGGGGAACACTCAAATCCGTGACATCGAACTCATCGTCCTGACGCGCCGCGCGCTCCGTCAATTCATCTTCCGGAGCGGCGTCTTCATCAGCGTCTTCGGCATCCTCGTCATCCGCCTCGTTGACAACTTCAATGCCAAGGTCGGTGAGTTGCTCGAAGAAGTCCTCGATCTGCTCGCTTTCCTGATCAAAAGGAGACATCCGGTCCATGATCTCAGTGTATGTCAAGACGCCCCGCTTTTTCCCGGAAGACAGCAGATGTTCACGGACGTCCTCCAGCGTTTGGCCCAATTGCGCTTCGTCTTGCAACTCTTTGTTCATCTTCCGCTCCTCCTCTCGGTACTTAAGCCTTTGCGCGAACTTCCCGCACCCCAGTCGACAGCTCTCTTCGCAACCGCCACAATTCTGCCTCCATCGTCTTCATGCCCGCGGCGTCGCCGCGCTCGCTGGCCAGCTTCAATTGCGTTGAAACGATGGCCAATTCCTGCTCTAATCCATGGGCGATCACGCACTGAATATAATCCCGGATCGCCCTCGTCTCACTCTCCAGCGCCGCCGTTTCCGGGGCGTGATGCAGCAACTTGGTCGCAAATTGGAGAACTTCCAGGTCATCGACGCCGCTTAGGAACAGTTCCGGGTCGGCCGCGTCGTGATCCGCATAAAAGGTGTACAGATAGGCTTGCAACGCACTATGGATGGGTAAGGAAAATTCCGTCGCCAAACTGCTTTCCACTTGTTTCGCCACAGCCGCATCGAGTAACATATAAGTCAGCAGTTGCCGTTCCGCCACCTCGTGTTTGGCGGGCAGTTGCACATGGTCAGTTTGGCGTTCCACCGAGTAGGTCCGGCTCACAGTATTCCACTTTTTTGCATTTCTATCCGTTTGACTTCGCTTTTCTTTTGCGCGAAGTTGCGCCTGGAGATCTTCCCGGAGCGCGGACGGCGATATGGAGTACGTCTTGGCCAGCCATTCGATCGTCGCTTCCCGTTCGATTGAACTGTCTCCGCTCGCGACGGTCTGCATGGCCTCCCGCAAATATTCGATCCGTCCGGACGACATGTGGTCAGGATGTTTATGGGTCAGCATGAGGAGTTCAAACTGCAGGGCGCCCATGGCCGTCTCAACAATATTCGCGCGAAACGCCTCTGCACCCTGCTCGCGAACCCACTCGTCCGGGTCGACGCCTTGCGGCATTTGCGCGACTTTTACAGGCACCTGCAGGGCGCGCAACACGTCGATGCTCTTTAGCGCCGCCTGTCTTCCCGCAGAGTCGCCGTCGTACACCAGGATGACTTCTTCCGCCACCCGACGCAACAGCCCCGCCTGTTCGGGCGTGAGCGCGGTGCCAAGGGTCGCAACCGCATTGGAAAGTCCTGCCTGATGCAAACCGATGACGTCCATGTACCCTTCAAGCAGCAGGACTTTGCCCGTTTGCCTGATGGCCTGCCGGGCCCGCGAGTACCCGTAAAGCACATTTCCCTTTTTGAAGAGAAGGGTCTCCTGGGTGTTGAGGTACTTGGGCTCCTCAGCGCCCAGCGCGCGGGCGCCAAAGCCGATCGTCCGCCCCTGGATGTCCGCAATGGGGAACATGATCCGCTTTCGAAAGCGGTCCCGCAGTTCGCCTCGATCAGTCAGGAACCCGAGTCCGGCCTCCTCGATCAGATCCACCGGAAACTTCCTTCGCCGCAAAAAATCGCTCAACGTTCGGCCAGTCCCTGCGGAGACGCCCAGTTCAAACTGCGCCACCGTCTTTTTCGTCAAGCCCCGGTTTAGCAGGTAGGTAAGTCCTTGCGTTCCTGCATCATGATTCATTAAAATATGATTGTAGAACTTAGCCGCCAAATCAGTGATCTGCAATAGTTGCGACCGCTTCTGGCCGTACTGGTCGTCGGCGGGCCGATCTTCAATCACCGGCATGGTAAGACCTGCTTTTTGCGCCAGTCGTTCTATGGCCTGCAAAAAGCTGAGTTGCTCTATGTCCATGAGAAACGTGATCGCAGTGCCTCCCGCGCCACAACCAAAGCAGTGATAAAAACCCTTGCTTGGCGTAACATGAAACGAGGGCGTGCGCTCAGAGTGAAAGGGGCACAGTCCAACCAGCGATCGACCCGCCCTTTTCAAGCGGACATACTCAGAGACGATGTCCACAATGTCAATCTTTTGTCGCAACAGGGCGAGAAAGTCTTCCGGAATACGCATGTTCACTGGTCGTAATCCCCCTCTGCCAGAGCGACATTGGATGGCATCGGACATGCGCCATTTCGGTTTTTCCCCGATGATAACTTTATTCGCCAAGATTCTACACTTTCCTGCCACCAAAACCGAGAAAATTCTCCCCCACTTTCTAGCGACACAAAGTGTTCGACATTTGACTATTCTGTCACTCTGTCAGGAAATCTAAACGCAGGCAACAGGGCTTCGATATAGATGTACGCAAATATCTGAAAAAAATCCTTCCGCTATCCCGGAAAATAGCCGCAGGCGTATTTTCTTCCCGGTTTTTGGTGGCGCACAACTGAGATTTTGCTTCGCAAAACTCAGGCATGAAAGTCTATCCCGGAAAATCGCCGCAGGCGTATTTTCTTCCCGTTTATTGGTGCTGTGCAGCAGCATGGATGTCTATCATGCCAGCCCTTCGTTTGACACAAAAAATCCGCGAACATAAGGGGGCTGCGCAAAAGCGCAACGCGGCGCGCCGCCCACTCACCCACTCGCCTGCACAGCCCCACGCCCCATCAGGACGTTCGCCTGCTTTCCACGAGACTGAGGATGATGCTGGCTGTTTCCTCGACAGCGCGGCGCGACACATCAATGACAGGGCAGCCGAGTTGCCTCATGATATAGTCGGCATAGCGGAGTTCCTCAAGAATCCGCTGATTGCTCGCATAGGAGGCCTGTGCCCGCAACCCCAGGGCGAGCAGCCGCTCCTGGCGGATTCCATTGAGTTCATCGGCGTTAATGGTGAGCCCGATGACCTTGCCCGACGGCAATTCAAACAACTCATCAGGCGGCTGAACTTCCGGTACAAGCGGCACATTGGCCACGCGCACTCTCTTGTGGGCCAGATACATGCTGAGCGGGGTCTTGGAGGTGCGCGAAACCCCGATCAGGACCACGTCGGCGCGCAGCAGCCCGCGCGGGTCTCTGCCATCGTCATATTTGACCGCAAATTCTATGGCTTCGACCCGCCGAAAATATTCATCGTCAAGCTGATGCAACAGTCCGGGACGCAACTTGGGCGTCGCGTTAAACACATCCTCAAAAGCGGCCATCATAGGCCCCATGATATCGACCGCGCGCACGGACGCGCGCGCTGCTTCCGTGCGCAGCGCTTCGCGAAGGGCCGGGAGAATCAACGTATATGCGATAAATCCACCCACCTCATCGGCGGCCGCCACAATCTCGTGAATGCTCTCGACAGAATCGACATAGGACATGCGGCGTATTTCAAAATGTCCATGATCAAACTGACTGGCCGCCGCGCGAACGACAAACTCGGCCGTCTCCCCGACGGAATCCGAAACCACATACACGATGGCGGGCAATTCGTAACTCATCGGCACATCCTCCTTATCGGCGTGCGCTGACGCCAGCGCACGGCCCTGCTACACTGTGCGCGCGGATCCAAGTTCCACAAACAGACGCGTGATCGTCGTCTTGGTGACACGGCCCACCACCTCAACGGCCTGATCCGGGCCCGGTTTCACGACCGGCAGCGAATCCACCTGGGTTTCGATCAATTTCTTGGCCGCGTCATACATGCTGGCGTCAAGCGTGATCGTCGTGATGTTGGGCATTCTGGTCATGGCGAGCGATATCGGCACCTCGTGAAGATCAGACTGGCCGATCGCCACCTTGAGAAGATCCTTGCGAGAAGCAACGCCAATCAAAATTCCCTGTTCGCGAACCACAAACAGCGTGCCGACGTCCTCAAGGAACATGGTTACGATCGCGTCGTATACCGTGGTGTGTTCCTGCACCACGACCGGAACCGATTTGTAATCTTTCACCAGGTACTTGCCGATCATTTCGCATCCAAAGTTGGACGCCTGATCGCCGACATAAAAATAACCCACCCGAGGCCGCGCATCCAGAATTCCGGCCATGGTCAAAATGGCGAGGTCTGACCGCAAAGTGGCGCGTGTCAGCGATAATTCTTCTGCGATATGCTCGCCTGTGACCGTTCCACGATCACGGACGATCGCGATAATTCGCTGTTGCCTGGCAGACAGTTCGATGATTTTCACCTCGCTTCGCATTGTGCCGAAAATTGCCGAAGTCGTGTGCGGCATGGTACAATCTATCTATATAATGAAGACTTGCCCCCCGAAAGGTAGGATGCACTCTTGCATATCGTTGTAAAGTACGGTCTCAGATTGCTGCTCGTGATTGTTTGCGGACTTGTCAGCGCACGCTTTTTCTCATATGAAAGAGGCGCTCATTTTGGCTTTGACAGACGGCTGCTGAAGAGCCGCCAATTTTGGCTGGGCGCGCTTGTCGGACTCGTCTTTCTCTTCTCGGATTACCGCTTCGCGCACTATCTGACACTGCCAAAATAGACGTTTATCACTGCCCTCCTATACGATCGCCGTGGGATCGAAAACCTTCATGATGGCGCCCAGCGTGAGCCGCAACAGCGCCAAACGGTTGTCTCTCACGGCAGACCGGCCGTCCATGACCGTCACCCTGTCAAAGAACTGGGCCACCGGTTCGCGCAGCAACGCCAGACAACCGATCGCGCTCGCGGGGTCTCCCCGGCCCATCCAGGATTCCGCGTCCGCTGATCCTTGCGCGGCGGCCGCAAAGAGTTGGGCTTCTTCCAT
>JAJYTO010000051.1 GCA_021793015.1 Bacillota bacterium | reverse complement strand
CTGAGGGGATGCTCGGCAATCCGTTTCGCACCGCGGACGAGAAGATTCGCCTGAAGGCGCGCCCGCGTTCCGAATGGATATACACGCCATGCCCGGCAATCGTGGAGGAAGCACAGTGGCGCTACGCCCAGCAATTACTCACGACATCAAGACGAAGGTGGGCGGGTGAGTCCAGACATGAGTACTTGCTGTCGGGGTTGGTGCGTTGCGCAGACTGCGGCAACACGATGACAGGGCGGCGGGCGAAGAACTGGGGGCGCTTCGTGTACGAATACACGTGTGTGAAAAACACGGCGGGAGCCAAGCACAAAGGGTGCGGACATCGCCTGATCTGCGAGGATCTGGACGGACAGATCTGGCAGCAGATGCAGGCATGGCTGACCGCGCCAGAGGAACTGGCGGTGGCGATCAGCGAGGAGCCTGTGCAGGCGCCGTACGAACGGGATGAGTGGGAGCGGGTGTGCCGGGATATCGAGCGCAATGAGCGGGGACAACAGCGTCTCCTGGCCTTGGTGACGGAGGAGGACGGCCTCGATTTGGGCGACATTCGGGACAAGCTCAAGGAGCTCAAAGCGCACCGTGCGCAAGGGGAGGCCCGGAAGGTGGAACTGGAAACGATTCTTGCGGCGCAGGCCCAGCGAGACGGGAGCCGACAGACCGTGCAAGAAGCGGTCGAACATTATCTGGCGGTGCATCCTGAAGAACTGACCGAGGGGCAGAGGCGGGAGATCCTGCGGATGGTGGTGCGCGAGATCCGGGTGTACAAAGACGGGCGGGTTGACGTGTTTACGTTTTGAGGGTGGACGCCTGTGCAAGCCATCGTGAAGATCCTGTCGAATATATGGAATTATTAACCGCTACCATTAGACATTTATATAGAGATACTCATGCATATGCGCGCCCAGAGAAAGGTCAGCCGCGACGTCTCCATCCACGAGCCGATCGGTCAGGACATGGAAGGCAATGAAGTCTCGCTGTTGGATGTGCTCAGCGCGGATGGCGAGGAGATCGTCGAGACGATTCAGTTTCGCATGGATCGCGACCGCATATACAGCGGTCTCTCGGCGCTCGAAGAACGCGAGCGACAGATCATCTGGGCGCGGTTTGGACTTCCTCACGGCAACGAGAAGACACAGCGTGAAATCGCTCGCGAGTTGGGCATCTCAAGGTCTTATGTGTCGCGCATTGAAAAGCGCGCGCTGGAGAAACTGCAGGATCAACTCGGCAAGACTTTAGATTGAACCCACATTTTGCATCGCTGCACGGCCTGTGATACGATGGACACCATCGGAAGCGGGAGGCGGGATGTCGTTGTTTGCGTCACTTCGACCGCAAGAATATGTGACATCCATCTATCACATCCACCTTGATCGGTTATGGCAGGCAGGCGTACGCGGCATTGTGACGGATCTTGACAATACTCTGGTGGCGTGGAATTCACCGGTGGCCCCGCCGAAACTCGCGGCCTGGCTCGATCATGTGCGCGAACGCGGATTCAGGGTATGCATCGTATCGAATAATGATCGGCTGCGGGTCAGTTCCTTTGCCGAACCGCTTGGCATCGAGTCCCTGCATAAAGCTCGCAAACCGCGCCGCGCCGCGTTTGTTCGGGCGTTGCAAAAGCTCCGGACAAATGCCGGCGAGACTTGCATGGTGGGCGACCAACTGTTCACGGATATATTGGGCGGCAATCGCATGGGTTTTTATACAATTCTGGTAAGACCGGTTCATGTTCGGGAGTTCTCCGGCACGCGGGCGATTCGCCTCCTGGAACGGATCGTTTTGCGGGACGTGCCGTTGCAGACCGCCGAAGAATACTTTCATTATGCGATAGCTGAGACAGCGAATCGGCGCAGAGGGGAGGCGCATGAATGAGCATGGTCTGCACAGGGTGCGGAGCACCGCTGCAGATGGAACGGGAAGGCGAGAAGGGGTATATTACCGGAGACGCTTTCATGCGGGAGTATCCTTTGTGCCAACGCTGTTATCGCCTGAAACATTATGGTCAGATCAGTCCTGTGGGCATGTCTGAGGATGAGTACCGGACTGCTGTCATGCGCGTTCTGGACAAGCCTTCCCTGGTGCTGTACGCCGTCGATCTGTTTGATTTTAATGGCAGTTTGGTGCGGGGCCTTACGGGCGTCCTGAAGCAGCACGAAGTGATTATGGCAGCCAACAAGTTTGACCTCTTTCCTCCGGGCACGAAGGAGGATCGGGTGCGCAACTGGCTCTCGCGGGAAGCGCGCCGCGCGGAACTGGACGTGGCGCAGACCGTCGTTCTCAGCGCGAGGTCGGGAAAGGGCGTCGACGAACTGCGGAGCATCCTCGCCGTCCGCGCCAAGGGTCGGCCAATCGTGGTCATCGGCATGGCCAATGTGGGGAAATCGTCGTTGCTCAACCGCATTATCGAGCAGCATGATGAACACGCAGGACAACAGTTTATGACCAGTCACTTTCCCGGAACCACGCTGGGGGCGGTGGCCATGAAACTGGCCGGCGGCATGACCGTCGTCGATACGCCGGGACTTCTTGGGGTCCATCGCCTGCAGGATCGGGTCTGCACCGCTTCGCTTAAGGATATTATCCCCGAACAGCGCCTGCGGCCGCGGGCGTATCAGTTGCGGCAGGGGCAGACCCTGTTTTTGAGCGGGCTGGCGCGTGTCGACTTTGTGCGGGGGCCCGATCAGCCGTTTGTTGTATATGTCGCGAACCAGCTCCTTGTTCATCGCACCAAGCTGGTGCAAGCGGATGAACTATGGCTGCGCCAGCGCGGAAAGCTGCTGACTCCGCCGTGTTCCGCGTGCGACGCGAATTTGGGCACTTTACGGGCGAAAAAGATGGGATTCAAAAAGGGGCGTCCGGTCGATGTGGTGATTCCAGGACTGGGCTGGGTGCGTCTATCTGGTGAGGATGTGGAACTGAACGTGCACCTGCCTGAACGCGTGGAACCGGTTGTCAGACCGGCGCTCATCGGCTCCTAGAAAGAGGGGTCTGGGCTGGCTGGAGAAGACTTGCAAAAGGACCGAGAAAGACGATCTGGACTGACGAAGACTGACGAAGACTGACGAAGAGGCGACCCAAATTATCCATTGTGGATTTCGGGTGTGTGCGGGAGGCGTCGGACGTGGCCGATCACATCGATTTGTTGGCTGTTCTGGGACATCCGGTCGGGCATTCGCTGTCTCCTGCGATGCATGGGGCGGCCATCACCGCATTTAAACTGGCGGCCGTATACACCGCGGTTGATCTGCCGCCGGAACAGCTTGCGCAAGGTCTGCAGGCTGTTCGTGTGCTGGGTTATCTCGGGGCCAACCTGACAATACCGCACAAAGAACGGGCTCTGCAGTGGTTGGACGACTGCTCGGAGTCCGCGGTGCGAATCGGCGCCGTAAACACAATCATTCGTTCCGGAGACAGGCTCTTTGGCGATAACACGGATGGCAGGGGGTGGGCGCGATCGATCCGGGAAGAACTCGGAATCACCCTCTCGGGGGCGCGCGCCTGTATCGTGGGCGCGGGCGGCGCGGCGCGGGCGATCGCCGATGCGCTTCTGGCCTCGGGCGCTGAGCAGGTGGTGCTGTGCAATCGGGATGTTGATCGAGCGGAGCGGCTTGCGCTGACGCTCAGGCGCCAGTACCCGAAGAGCGATGTGCGCAGCTGCGCGCCGACGGGGCTGCGGACGGACGGGATTGATCTGCTTGTCAACAGCACGCCGGTTGGCATGTATGGACATTCAGAGGGGGCGCTTCCCATCGCCGCCGGGCTGTTGCATGGATCCATGGTGGTGAGCGATCTGGTATATCGTCCGCGGCGCACCGCGCTGCTGTCGGCGGCGCAGTGCGCCGGAGCCGTGATCCATGAGGGCATCGGCATGCTTGTGTGGCAGGGCGCGCTCGCGTTTGAAGAGTGGTTTGGCGCGCCCGCTCCTGTCGCTGTGATGAGAGAAGCCGCTTTGCGCAGACTGGAGCCAAGCGGCGCCAGCGCAGCTCACGACCCTTCGAACACGACTTTTTAAGAGGTAGTTCAAAAAGGGGTCAGAACTCCCCGGCGCATTGCCGCGTCAGCGCCAAGGGGAGCAGTGATAACCCAAATTAGGGCAGGCGCGAAGCGGTGCATATAGCGTCCGACTAAAGCCTCGGACGCTATATCTGGAATCACTGCGCCTGCATCGAGGACCTTATCACTGCTCCCCTGGAATGCTCCCTCACGTACCGGGAACGTACGCTCGGTCCGCATTCTTGGCTCGCTTCCTTGCACTGCGCGGGTCTTACCTGCCCCCTTTTTGAACAGGTTATTTAAGGAGGAAGCCGGATGTTGACGACGAAGCAGATTCGGTACTTGCGCGGGCTTGCGCATCCCCTGACCCCCATTATGCAGGTTGGCAAGGGTGGCGTGTCGGAAAACATGCTGGATCAGATCGGTCTCGCTCTGGAAGCGCGGGAACTGATAAAAATCTCGGTCCTGTCAACCTCGCCACTGAGTGTACAGGAAGCGGCGCAGAGCATTCAAAGTTCCACGAGAGCCGAGGTGGTGCAGACCATGGGGAGAACCATCGTCTTATACCGCAAGTCTGTCGATCATCGAACCATTGTGTTTCCGCGGTGACGGGGCATGCGAAGAGGACTGTTCGGCGGAACATTTGATCCGCCCCATGTGGGCCACTTGATGATGGCGGCGCTGGCCTTGGAATGTCTGGCCCTTGATATGGTCGAATTCATACCGGCCAGCCTGCCCCCCCATAAAATTGACGGAGCGGTTTCACCTGCGGAGCAACGGGTGCGCATGACAGAGCGCGCTGTGGCGCCTTTTCATCAGTTGACCGTGTCACGCCGAGAGATCGAGCGACCGGGGATCAGCTATACGATTGATACACTGCGCTCGTATAGAGCGGAATTTCCGACGGACGAACTGTTCTGGCTGCTGGGGGCGGACATGCTGCGCGATTTTCCCAACTGGCGACAGGCGTCCGACGTTGCCCAGCTTGTCACACTGGCAGTGGCGCCAAGACCGCAGATCGACCTTGGAGAAACCATCGCCCAGGTCACGCGCAGCGTAGAGGGAGTTCAAATCACAGAGATTGTCATGCCTGCCCTGGATATCTCCAGTTCGTGGCTGCGCGGCCGCCTTGAGCAGGGTCTTTTGGCAGATCCGCTATTGCCTGCGGGGGTATTTGAGCTGATCGCGAAGGAGGGGCTGTACCGCTCGTGAACCGTTGGGGAGAGTTGGCGCGTGAACGGTTGTCAGATCGGCGTTTTTTGCACGTGTGCGGGGTCGTGGACACAGCACGCGAGTTGGCTGTGCGCTACGGCGTCGATCAGGAGAAGTGCGAAACCGCCGCCTGGCTCCACGACATTTTAAGGGAGGCGCCAGCTTCAGAGTTGCGGTCGCTGATGGCTGACAGCGGTCGGCCCTTGCCCGAGGGAGACGCGGCCACCTGGCACGGTCCAGTCACCGCAGAGCGGCTGGCGCGGGATTTTGGCGTCCATGATGACCAGATCAGGTTGGCGATTGCACAACATACACTGGGACATCCCGATATGGACAAGGTGGCGCAGGTGCTGTTTGTCGCTGACGCCATAGAACCGGGACGCCTGTTTGCAGGGGTGGAACGGCTGCGCGTCGCCGCACGGATGGATCTTCTGCTGGCTGTGGCGTGCGTCGCTGACGCGAGCATCCAATTTTTATTGGACAGGCGAGGATCGATCGCCTGGCAGACTGTTGCGCTGCACAATCGGGCATGGTTGGGGATAGACGAAACGGTGGCAATGGCGTACAGTGAAAATATAAAGTTGATCCCATAGGAGGTTTGTGCATGCGCGATCAGTACAAGGAGTACGTGCACGTCGCAGCGGACGCGGTGGAAGATAAAAAGGCCAGGGATGTCGTGGTTCTGGACATCAGCGGTCTATCGGTTATTGCCGACTATTTTATCATCTGCAGCGCCAATTCGCGTACTCAGGTACAGGCTATTGCGAATGCGTTAGAGGAAAAGATGGAGGAGCAGGGTGTTCCGTGCAAGGGTGTCGAGGGCATGGATGACGCCAAATGGGTGCTGCTCGATTTTGGGGATCTGGTGGTGCATGTGTTTCAGGAAGAGGAACGCCGCTTCTTTGATTTGGAGAGGCTGTGGGGCGACGCCCCAAGACTGACGATGACAGTGTGACCCGGTTGTCCGCAGTCGTATGGCCAGTGGCGCGATTCATTGATTCAATACTGAACCGACAAGGAGAAGGAGTTTCGGTTGCGTTATGAAGGGTTTGCATCTGTCTACGATCGTCTGATGCGGGATGTGCCTTATGAGCGATTTTTGGCCATTCTCGACGACGCTTTGGCATATGCTGGAGTTGTTCCGGCCAGAATCATTGATCTGGGGTGCGGTACAGGCGCTCTGATGCCGGCGCTGCTCGAACGGGCGAGTTTTGTCATCGGCGTCGATCCCGCCGAACAGATGCTCGCCGTGGCGGCGGAACGCATGGCGGGCGTTTCGCATCGCGTTTCGTTTCTGCAGGCGTCCGCCGCCGATCTGCGTGTTTCTCGGCAAGCGGATTGCTGTGTGGCGTTTTGTGATGTGTTGAACTACGTGATGACCTGGGAGGAACTGACCGCCTCCTTTACGGCTGTTCGCCGCGCCGTCAAACCAGACGGTTTGTTTCTGTTTGACCTTCACTCGCCCTACAAGATTACCCATCATATTGGGGACAACGTGTACTATGACGTCACTCCGGATGCTGCGGCGCTGATGAACACGACTGTCGATCCGCCGGGGCTGACAGTCGTTTACGAACTGACGCTCTTTGCCCGCGAGAGCGCGCAACTGTATCGGCGGTTTGACGAAGAGCATCGACAGCGGGCCTATGGCTTGACGGATGTTGTGTCTGCGCTTGGCCGCGCGGGATTTGTTGAGGTGACCGTGGCAGGCGATCTTTCGTTTGCGTGGAATGACGAGGCCAATACTCAGGCGAAAGGCGAAGCCATGGGTATGAAAGGAGCGTCGCCGCATGTTCGCACAATCGCCGGGGAGAGCATGGATACAGCGCTGCGCTGGTTCTTTCTCGCGCGCTGACGGGCGGGGAGTGCGGTTCACTGATCGTCGCTCAGTCTCCCCCGATTCACGGAGATTTCAACGACTTCGTCGTCGTTGGCGCGGGTGAACCGGTGGGTGGCGAAGGCGGCCAAGATGTCAGGATTATTTTGAAAAAATTCAACTAAGCTCGTCAGTTCACACAATGTCTGTGGACTGACGTGGTGTTCAATTCCTTCGACGTCGACGCGAATCGTCTCCTCTTCCAGTCCCAGCATGCGCAGCAGGTCTTCCAGCATGCTGTGGCGTTGTTTCATGGCTCTGCCCATCTGCTCGCCAGACTTGGTCAGAACGATCCCCCGATACTTTTCGTACGTGACGTAGTCTTGTTCGTCAAGTTTCTGCAGCATCTTGGTGACGGAGGACGGCTGTACTGAGAGTGAGACCGCAATATCGGATACCCTGGCATAGCCCTTGTCCTTCATCAATTCATAGATTTTTTCAAGGTAATCCTCCATGCTGGGTGTCAGCATGCAGTCACCAACTTTCCCCGATGTTTCCGCCTTATTGTACTACATTTGAATCCCGGGTGCATGGATGGCGTGAATGACGGGTACAGTTTCAGGCCGCTCATTTTTTGTGAAACACACGATAGTAAAGAGGAGTCACGTGGACTGCCGCGAACAGGCATCAATGAACAATACGTGACGGGGGGATATTTGGTGCCTGAAATGCGACGACCAGAGCGCGGCCCTTTATGGATCTTCAGCGCCTTGCTGCTGACTGGCTGGATTACGTACTTTGCTCACGGCGGCTGGTTTTCTGCCGTTAAGCCAGTCAGTGAGTCTGCTCTAGCAGGCGAGGCGCATAGGGCGGGCTTCGCGCAGAACCCAAGCAAAGGGATTTCGATCGCCAAAACGGCTGGTCCGCGCATGACTGTTTACATCACGGGAGCGGTGAGGCATCCGGGCCTCTACCATCTGCCTCTCGACGCCCGAGTTGCGGCGGCGATTCACGCGGCTGGCGGAGCGACTCCCACAGCCGCCCTTGCCGCCATCAACTTGGCCGCAGTTTTGGAGGACGGCACGCAAGTGGTCGTACCTGACAGCGTTCAGGTGATCCCGACATCGCCGGGCAAAGGAATGCCGTTGGAAAATGTCGGGGCAACGGAACCAAGTACAGGCGCGATACCCATTCAGGTCTCGGCGAACCATCGCCATCAACACAAGAACAAACTGCAACCGGGTGAACGCATCAACATCAATCGATCTGATTTGACGATGCTGGAAGAGCTCCCTGGCATCGGCGTGAAGAAGGCGCAGGCCATCCTGTCCTACAGGGCGGCGCATGGATTGTTTTCTTCCCTGGCTCAACTGAGTCTCGTTCACGGAATCGGCCCAAAGTTGCTGGAGAAAATCGGGTCTTATGTGACCTTGTGAGGAGCGAGTAACCAGACTCTAGTAATGCGTGTCCGAAAAGGGTCGAGGGGACATGTGATAAGCCGACATTTGGCAGGCGCGGTGCGGTACATATAGTATTTGATTAAAGCCTCAAACACTATATGTGGGATCATAACGCCTGCTGCGCGGACTTTATCACATGTCCTCTAGGTAAGACGCTTGCAGGGGATTGGTGAAGCCCGGGCAGGCGCGCGCAGTGTACATGTACGGTACATGAGCACGCCAGTCCGACGCAAGCCGAGCCCCTGCAGCGCGGAGTTCTCGACCCTTTTCGGACAACACCAGGAAACAAAAGGGGTGCGTGTGAGAAGTTTCCGGGGGAATGCCCTGGCGATTGTGTGGCGGCGACTTTTCGAAATAAAAAGCCACATCGGAGTACGCCGATGTGGCCAATGGAAAAATGCGCTGACCGTTACAGTACGTTTCGGGCCGTAACATAACGGCTGCTCCAATAGTACGGGTTGTTGATACTATCGATTTCTACTTTTGTGCTGGCCTCATCGATGAAGTCGCCGTGGCCTATGTAGATACCGACATGAGATATCCCGCCCATCGTATCAAAAAACACCAGATCACCAGGCTGAAGATCTGCTTCTTTGACGAATGTGCCGACTGTTGCTTGCGCCGCTGCAGTTCTCGGCAACGTGATGCCGAACTGCTTGAACACATACTGCACAAATCCTGAGCAGTCAAAGCCCGACGGGCTCGTTCCGCCCCAAACGTACGGCGTGCCCAAGTACGTCTTGGCTTTCTGGACAATGCGTTGGCCGAGAGTCTCGACGCGGGCTGTGTCGGCAGCCGCCTTAATGTTTGAAAACAACTGCGTCGTTACGGCGGGGCCTGAACCGTCCTGGTGATTCGTTTTGAAGGCAGTGACTGCGTGAGAAATGACGGGGCCAAAGTGCTCTGTGGAGCTTACAGACTTGGGATAGTACCCGAGTACCGCCAAATCCGATTTGAGCGTTGTGACATCCGCGCCTTGGCTACCCGACTGCGTTAGGACATTCGAGGTGGCTGCGAACGCAGGACTTGAAAATACAGCATTCACCAACGTGGATCCCGCGAGACACAAGGATGCCACAAGAGTGGCTATGCGCAAAGAATAGGCCCCTTTCTCAAGCCTCCGAGGTTAGTTGACGGGTTAGGACCGAAAGGTGGCCCTTCTGCGAAGCCTCTACAGATTCACCCCAAGGTGCTGCATCCCCCGTACCGATTGAGTAAATCGGATTCGGCAATATCACTCTGTGGATATTCTATCAGGGACGACACAAACTGACAAGATTCAATAGAGTATTTGCGAGAGAGGGCGAACCCTTGCATCGAACGATTGCTGTATATGGTCTTGTCGCGTGTCTGGGAACGGCGCTCGCCCTGCGTGGTCTGGCAAGCTACGTTCTGGGCATTGCGCTGATCGCAGGTGTTTTGACCATCATGGCTGCGGCAGTCAAAACCGTTTGGCGGCGACGTCTGCGAACGTCTGCGTTTTCTTCGCCGTTTGCTACCCGGACACCATCCCGGAAAATCGCCGCAGGCGTATTTTCTTCCCGGTTGTTGGCGGCGCGCCAGCGCTTGAGATTTTGCTTCGCGAGACTCAGGCGTGGAAGTCTGTCCTCGCTTGGTTCGCTCGTCACCGCGCATCGGGTGGTGAGCGTGCTCGCTGGGTGCGTCATGATTGCGGCGGGGTCGGTCTATGGCATCAGGGCGCAAATGGCTGAGCACGCTCGGGAGGCCAGCCTGTTCGCATTCGCCAGGAACAGGGCTGGCAGCATGGACGCCATTGGGGAAATCGATGGCGCGCTGGAGTCATCACAACATAGCGTCGGCGTTCCCTGTCGCATTCTGGCGGTGTACGATCGAACGGGGCTGGTTCCCGTCTCCACTTCGCCGACCATTTGGCTGACTCTGTCGTTGGGGCATCCATCAACGACAGGACTGACAGGAGGCAAGTCGACCACAGTGTTGCGATTCTACGACAGTGTCATGAGTTTGCATTCGGGCGACTATATCTCAGTGTATATCCGCCTTCACAGGGAACGTCCGGGCCCTTTTGCGGTTGCGCTTGCGCGCCGCAGCATCACCCTGCTTGGCGTCGGATCAATCTATGGCGTCAACCGGCTGCGGGGGATGTCCGGCGGCGCAGATCTGTATGCTGTGCAAGGTCGCTGGCTGGATCTGCTCCAGACGAGGATGCGGGCGGAATTCGGACAGACCGCCAGCGGATTTCTTCTTGCTTTTTCCATTGGCGACCGCAGTGTCCTGAATCGGCAGGTCGTCAAGGTGTTTGCCGCTATCGGCATCGTGCACGCCTTGGTTGCGTCAGGTGCCACCATTCGTATGACGGTCTCCCCTGTGGTGAGACTTCTGCGGCGGGGTTTGCGGCGGACGGCGTTCTGGTATCCAGCGGGACTTGTCTGCACGGTGCTGCTCGTCCTGCTGACGGGCTTTGCGCCGCCCGCAGTCAGGGCTGCAGTGGCATATGTTTACGAACTGACAGCGACGTTCTGGAACCGGCCGGCGGATCGAGTCACTGGCAATGTCATCGCACTGGGAGTGCTGATGACCATCGAGCCGGAAGCGGTGTTTGATCCCGGGGTTCTCCTGTCATACTGTGCCGTAACGGTCTTGGCGCAGTTGCCGGGGATTTTGCGGGCGAGCATCCTGCGCGGTATGAGACCGCGCAAACTCGCTGGGATCATCAGTCGCGGGTTGGCCGCCGATGTGGGTATTACACCGCTTGCAGCCCTGGAATTCGGCCAGTTTTCACCACTGTCGCTCGTCGCGAACATCGCTCTGTATCCGTTCCTGGAACTGGCAATCCCGACCTCGCTGTTGTTCTGCGTGGGCGGACTTGTAAGTTCTGCTTTTGGAACGGCGATTCGCCCGCTGCTCACCGCGTTTTTTACTCTCTTGCAAAACGGGGTGCTTTGGCTGGGTGAGCTTCCCCTGACGCACCGTGTTTCCTCCGGAAGGGTGGCGGTCATTCTCTACTATGGAGCCATTCTGCTGTTTTTAGGCGGTTGGAACAGGTATAGTTTTCGCAGGCGCGGTAAATACTTGCAGTTATGAAACGGTGTGTAGAGTGTTAGATTGCGGAAGGTGAGACCATGATTGCCACAGATGCGTTGGATGTTGAATTATTGGCGGAAAAGCTTCTCACGGATGCGTACCGCCTTCGTGATGCCCCGGACTTCTCCACACTGGCGGAAGTGCTTGAGACGACGGCCCGGATTGGCATCTACCTGAAAGGACGCGAGGAGGCGTTCGATTGGGCCGATCGACATTTATTTCCTTAGTCGTTTCGGCGATTCTGTTTGCAGTGGCGGTGCAATCCGGTTCCGCGCAACCGGAACACCAGAAGCGCACCGGAATCAAAGTCATACTCCCGGATCAAACGTTGCACATCCTGTGACAGGGATGTGCAACCGTGCTTTGGTCAACACTACCCATACGACGCGAGCAGACCGCCCACAGCACAGCGTCTGCGGCGATATTTCGGAATCGTGCGAGGGGAGGGTAATCATGGCCAGAGTTGTGATTGCGGGCGCCGGATATGGCGGCGTCGTGGCGGGCAAGCGACTGGAACAAGCTGGACAGACGTTTACGATGGTTAATAAGCACTCCTATCACCAGTTCATTACGTGGTTGCACGAGGCCGCTGGCGGACGGCATTCCGCCGACGATTATAAGATCGAGATCACGAAAATATTCCGCGACCCGACGTGTGTCGTGATCAAGGACGTAATTATAGGCTTGGACCGTACAGCGTCCGAGATCAGGGGCAGACGCAATTCGTATCCTTACGACTACGCAATTATCGCGCTGGGAAGCGCGCCTGAATTCTTCGGCATTCCCGGGCTCGCCGAATACAGCTTGCAACTTCGTTCCGTGGAGACGGCGCGACAAATTCACGCGCACATAGAGAGCGAATTCACAGCCTATAAAACGGATGGCGATCGGTCGCACTTGCGCGTCGTCATTGGCGGCGCGGGACTGACGGGCATTGAATTTGCCGGGGAATTGATCGATTGGCTCCCGGACCTGTGCAGCCGGAATGATATCGACCCTGGATTGCCGGAGGTGCAAAACCTGGAGGCGGCGCCAACCATCCTGCCCGTTCTCCCGGAGCACCTGCGGCTAAAAGCCCGCTCTGTGCTGGAGAAAAAAGGCGTTCGGATCCGCACAGGCGAAAAGATTGTGAAGGTTGACAGACACACAGTTCATCTTGAATCAGGGGAAGCTATCGCCGCTGGAACGATAGTCTGGACTGGAGGAGTGAAGGCCCATCCCCTTCTCTCTGTCGCCGGTTTTACGTGCGACAGACGCGGGCGGGCCCAGGTCAATGATTTCTTGCAGTCCATAGACGATGAGCGCGTGTTTGTGGTCGGCGACTGCGCAGCGTTTACAGCGGAGGGGAAACCGCTTCCCCCCACGGCGCAACTCGCCGCGCAGATGGGGGAGATGGCGGGCGCCAATGTTGCGGCGGCAATCCGCGATGAGCCATTGCAGGCGTTCCACCCAAAGATTCGCGGCACGCTCGCCTCCCTCGGGCGCACTGCGGGAGTGGGTGTGGTCGTCGGCGTGCCGACGTCCGGAGTGCTCGCCAGCATGGCAAAGGAACTCACGAAAGTGAAGTATCTGATACAATTGGGTGGGTTGAGGATGATTTCCCGAAACAAGCGGGCATTCGCGCGGGAATAACATTGGTGAGGCGATTCTGCTTGGAAAAATCATTGTATGAAGTGCTGGTGGATGTACGCAAGGGTCAGGACGGACTTCTTTACTTCCTATACGGCTCAGGTGCCGGGTATGCGGGTGAAATGCTGACGCAACAACTCCACAACACCGACGCCGGAGCAGGGAGCGGCAGGCAGATTGTGCGCCGCTCCCTGCTGTCCGAGGAGTTTGGCCACATTCTTGCCGAAGCGGACACGGGCGGGCTATTGGCGGAACCGGCGATCGTTCTTTGCACCGATTTTGAGTATCCCACGACGAACAAGGCAAACGGTGTCGGTGGCGTGACAGCGGAGGATCTGGAGTGGCTGTTGGCGCATCCTCCGTCTTGTCCGCTGATCCTTTGCGCAGCCGGTGAAAAGCTGGATGAGCGCAAGAAAGCTGTCAAGCAGATGCGCGCAAGCCCGTCTTTCACTGTGATCAACGCCGCCAAGCATTCGCGTGAGCAGTGGCGGCTTTTGGCGCGCAAACTGGTGGGTTCAGACACGGGCGTCACTGCGCCGCAATTGGATCGGGTGTTGGTCCGTTGCGGCGAATCGCTCGCGAATCTGGCGAGTGAGGCGGAAAAACTCAAGCTCTATCTGGCGACGAACGACCGCATTTCCGATGAGATCTTGAACATGCTGATCGCCGATTCGAGTCGTGTGGATATTTTTGAAGTGGTTCGATTGACTGTCACGCATCGATTCGTGGAGGCGTACGGGCTCTATCGGAAACTTGCAGGCCAAGAATCGCTGTTCTCGTTTTTCGCCCTGCTCGCACGACAATATCGGCTTATTGCGCGCGTCCAAGACGATCCACACCAGCCAGACAACGCGCTCGCCTCCCTTCTTGGGGTCCACCCCTACGCCATAAAAGTGGCGCGGGAGCAAGCCCGCGCAGTGCCTGCGGGCATTGCAAAACGGGAACTCGTGACAATCGCTGATCTTGAATACGCCGTCAAGTCAGGGAAATGGAGTGAACGCACAGCTCTTGACCTGTGGTTTTTGCGCCACATCGCAACAGCGTAATGAGGAGATGTGATTATGGGGAGACGGCGTTTATTGGTGCCAGAAGCTCGCAAGGCGCTGCAATCCATGAAATTGGATATCATGGCGCATTCTGTGGAAGGCGCGGTTGAAAAGAGGGGGGGGCCGCCTGTAGATCATCATTCTGCAGATCAGCCGTTGACACAGCAACGGGACAGGATCCTAGAACCAGATGACGGAAGCATGACAACCAGGGAAGCTGGCGCGAAGGGAGGAGCAGTCGGAGGAAATATGGTAAAGCGGCTTGTGGAACTCGCCCAAAAAGAACTTGCCGCGCCCAAGGACGATGGGGGATAATCATTCGTTCACCGACGATGCCAGGAAGAGACGGTGGTTTCTCCATATACCGCCTCTTTTCGCTGTCCCTGTTCGGCACTCCATCGTCTGAAGTCATTGTCAGATAGCGCTGTTTAGATAGCGTTCTTTTGAAATCGCTTTGTCAAACGGGATTTTTTCCGGGCTGCATAATTGCGATGAACAATCCCTTTGGTCACCGCCTTATCGAGTGACCGGGTCGCGTTATGCAAGGCGGTTTGCGCCGTTTCCATGTCGCGTTCGCGCAAAGCTTGTTCAAACTTTCTCAGCGCGGTGCGCAGCGCCGACTTGGCGGATGCATTTCGCAGTGTGCGCGCCTTCGTGATCCTTACGCGTTTGATAGCGGACCTGATATTCGGCATTGAATTCACCTCCTTACATTGCGCCTCTTCAAATAAACAGATCTCATTTTACCATGGCCAAACGGGCGAATCAACCCCGTGGTCGCAGGTCTCTAGGGGGTGCAGTCGCGCACTGGTCCGCTCTCTTCACTTTCCATCCCGGAGAACCGCCGCAGGCGCACTTTTCCTCCCGGTTGTTGGTGGCGCGTCAGTGAGATTTTGCTTCGCAAAACTCAGGCATGGAAGTCTATCCCGAAACCAACATGGCCTGACGGCCACCGCCAGCCAAGTGACCGTATAAAAATACGATGGTCCCTGCCTGTCAGGACGGATCATGCATGCCGCTGCCGCTCAGACAGCCGCGGCCCAAAGGCCGCTAATACTCGCTGCAGCGGCATGCATAATCCGTCCTGGCGAGAGTCCAGCGCTGTCGTTAAACTCGCGACGGGCGCAATACAGGACTCCTTCTCAAGCGGGCTTTGCGTCCATGAAATACTTCGCGGCGCCATTTTCATTCTCTGATGGTGCTGTGCAGCGGCCTGGGGTCCATTGTTTGCGTTCAGCGGAATCTGCCGCCTTAAGGATGGGCATGATGGGAACGTATGATCGCCAGCGACAGGCCATTTCTTTTGCAAAGTGAGGTCAGCACATGCGAAATCCGTATCCACGCAAGGCCGCGGTCCGCTGGAATCGTCTATCCAAAGCGCGTGGCAAAGCCGAGGAGAATGCTGAACATACGGCTCAGGAGTTTCAAAGTGTTCGGACGGATTTGGCCCTTGAGGCCCATGAATCGCTTGGGCCCGGCAAACGAATTCGCGGGTTGCGGGTGGAGACGGATGAAGAAGAGCAGATCCGAGTGACACGCCTGATTGTGCAAACGGACTCGGCGGCAAAGCAGCTTGGGAAGCTGAAGGGGACATACACGACGCTGGACGTGCCTGAACTTCGCCACAAAGATCCCGACTTGCAGGAACGGGTGGCGCGTCGCTTTGCGGAGGAATTTTCCCGGTACGTCCACATCGACGAAGGGGCCGTTGTCCTGGTGATTGGCCTTGGCAACTGGAACGTGACACCGGATGCGCTGGGTCCGCTTGTGGTGGAAAACCTGTTTATCACACGCCATCTGTTCAGCCTTATGCCGGAAGTCATAGGCGAGGGCTTTCGAGCCGTCTGTGCGGTGGCGCCTGGCGTGCTGGGGATAACGGGAATTGAAACCAGCGAAATTGTGCAGGGCGTTGTGGACAGGGTTCATCCGGATCTGATCGTTGCAGTCGACGCCCTGGCGTCGCGATCGCTGGATCGTGTCAATGCCACCATCCAGATCGCGGATTCTGGAATCGAACCCGGAGCGGGCGTGGGCAATCGCAGGCGGGCGCTGAATCGCGACACGCTCGGCGTAGACGTCATTGCGGTGGGCATTCCCACTGTGGTTGATGCGGCGACCATCGCTTCGGATGCGATCGACCTGCTGCTGCGCCAGTTGGAAGATAAGGTTCCCGGCAATGGAGCGGGCAAGATATTGAACCCGTTTACCGGCGATGAGAAGCGTGCGCTGATCTCCGAGGTTCTGCAGCCGCTCGGCAATAATCTGATGGTGACTCCGAAGGAGATCGACGAGTTTGTCGAGGACATTGCGCATGTGGTGGGGATGGGGTTGAATGTTGCGCTGCATCCTGCCATGACAATCGAAGAGGCTAAGGAATTGACGCACTAGACCTTCTGCGCGACGGCAGAACGGCAGAACGCTATGACGTTCCTTGCCCGCCGCGGGATCCTTGCCACGCTTGCCGCCATGTCTGCCGCTGGTCAAGGATGATGGCATACTCTTGTCCACTCTATCATACCAATCTGGTACAGGTAGAATGGCGAAGAGGCGAACCGTATGAGAAGAGAGACCGGTGGCAGGATATGGGATATATATGACGAACTCCGCAAGGAGGGCGCCCGAAAATTGACCAAAAACAGTCAACTTCCACGTGGGTTGCAAAAATTTGTCGGCGTCATGCTGTTTCTCGCGGTCAGTTCTTTGACTCTGAGCGGGGGCGCCTTTATGGTTGCCGCATTTATGCATGTCATTGTGACAAAGCTCGACATGCCGCCCGCAGTTCCCTATCCTTACTACGACGTGGCCCAGACGACGGTTGCCAAGGCGGGCTCCGCGGTCTATCCGAATCAACGGCAGAGCCGTGCAACCACGACGCAAGGAACCTCTGCGGCCACGAATCCGCAGGCAGTCACAATCGCAAATGGAAACCAGCCAGTCGCCGCGGGCGGTGGTCAAGCATCTGTCGGCGGCGGTCAAGCCAACCAGGCGCAGTCTGGCGCGGGACAAACCGTGATTGCCGGCACGACAGGCACGACAGGCACGACAGGCACGACAGGCACGACAGGCACGACAGGCACGACCGCAGCGGCGGGCTTGGTGGTCGTGCCAAGGCCGACACTGCAGCATACGCTTGATCGCGTGATCGACCGGAACCGGAATCCTGCCGACGCCTATATTCAGAGTGACGCCGTCGATTTGGGACTGCTTTTACAGCGCGAAGTGCATCGTTGGCTCATGAACGTGTTCGCCGCTGCCACACGTTCCCCGTCAACGCCGTCTGTCGAACAGGTCGGAGTGCCGCTGACGGGCGGTCAGTAGCGGATTGTTAAACGCGTTCCAAATGACGCGGGCGAGGGGAATGGACGACCCGGTGCTCGAACCCGTCCGCGCGTGTCCAATCGTATATCATATGGACGATCGTGAAGTATTTCGTACATTGCATGAGAGGCGTATGCCGATGCCGAGACCACTGTCCGCACCCGCTGTCGGCGTCAGCGAGTGCGATTCATCCGGCGTCTCGCGTACGGATCCCCAGGGGGCGGTCGCCGTGTTTTCAAAGATGAATGCGAGCGATTCGTGGACGCTTGAGTCATGCGGGCTCGTTCCGGAACCAGGATTGACCGTCCAGGTGCCGCTCCCAGGTTTGGCGCCGGCTGCTCATCCCATTGCTTCCTCACAGTATGGTACCGTACAATAAGGAGCAGTGGTTTTTTGATTGCCCACAGTTTTAGGGGGATTTGTGTGTCAGACACTATTTCGCGTGTCCGCAACTTTTCCATCATCGCGCACATTGATCACGGTAAATCGACATTGGCCGACCGCATTCTCGAATATACGGGCGCGCTCTCAGCGCGGGAGATGCAGGATCAGGTGCTCGACCAGATGGATCTGGAGCGTGAACGCGGCATCACCATCAAGTTGCAGGCCGTGCGCCTGCTGTATCCCGCAGACGACGGCGAGGTCTACACGCTGAATCTGATCGATACGCCGGGTCACGTGGACTTTACTTATGAAGTGTCGCGCAGTCTCGCGGCGTGCGAGGGCGCCCTGCTCGTCGTGGACGCCGCTCAGGGCATAGAGGCGCAGACTCTCGCCAACGTCTATCTGGCACTGGAAAATAATTTGGAGATACTGCCGGTCATCAACAAGATCGACCTGCCCTCTGCGGAACCGGAACGGGTGCGCCATGAAATCGAGAATGTCATCGGGCTTGACGCAACGGACGCCGTTCTGGCGTCTGCAAAGGCAGGCATCGGCATCCGGGAGATTCTCGAACAGATCGTCCGCAAAGTTCCCGCCCCCAAAGGGGATTCCACCCGTCCGTTACAGGCGCTGGTGTTTGATTCGCACTATGACGCATATAAGGGCGTCATAGTCTATGTGCGGATTGTCAACGGTTTTGTGCGGCCAGGCATGCGAATCAAAATGATGGCAACGGGAGCCGAGCACGAAGTTGTCGAAGTGGGTGTGTTTCGCCCCCGCATGACACCCGTGGACGAATTGCGGGCGGGAGACGTGGGTTTCATCGCGGCTGCGATCAAGACGGTGCGCGATGCGCGCGTCGGCGATACGGTCACGGACTCCCGTCGTCAAACTCCGGAAGCGCTGCCGGGCTATCGAAAGATCAACCCGATGGTGTTTTGCGGCCTGTATCCGGTGGATGCCTCGGATTATCCACTGGTGCGCGACGCGTTGGAGCGTCTGGAACTGAATGACGCCTCTTTGCGATACGAACCCGAAACGTCCTCGGCGCTTGGGTTTGGCTTTCGGTGCGGGTTTCTGGGATTGCTGCACATGGAGATCATCCAGGAGCGTCTGGAAAGAGAGTACGGCCTTGCGCTCATCACAACCGCGCCAAGCGTCGTCTATCGAGTCTACTTGACGAACGCGGCGATGGTGGAGATCGACAACCCCAGTCTACTTCCTGAGTCGACCAAAGTGGATCGCATTGAGGAACCGTACGTGAAAGCGTCGGTGATCGTGCCGAAGCAATTCGTGGGCGGCGTGATGGAGTTGTGCCAGGAAAAACGCGGTGTATTCCTGGACATGCAGTACCTCGACGAGATGCGTGTGACCCTCGTGTATGAGTTGCCGCTGACCGAGATCGTGTACGATTTTTTTGACCGGCTCAAATCGGGCACAAAGGGATACGCGTCCTTTGATTATGAACTGATCGGGTATCGGCCCTCGCAGCTCGTGAAACTGGACATTCTGCTGGGCGGCGAGATCGTCGACGCGCTCTCATTCATTGTCCACAGGGACAAGGCGTACCATCGCGGTAAAAGCCTGTGTGAAAAATTGAAGGAACTGATCCCCCGCCAGATGTTTGAGGTGCCCGTCCAAGCCGCGATCGGCAACAAGGTGGTTGCGCGCGAGACCATTCGCGCCATGCGCAAGAACGTACTGGCAAAATGCTATGGCGGAGATATTTCACGCAAACGGAAATTGCTTGAGAAGCAAAAGGAAGGCAAGAAACGCATGAAGCAGGTGGGCAATGTTGAGGTGCCTCAGGAGGCCTTCATGGCGGTGCTGAAGATTGAATGACACGCTGCTTGCGATGCGCGCGCCGCGATCGCTCTATGTCCATATTCCCTTTTGCGCGAGCAAATGCTTCTATTGCGATTTCAATTCCTACGTGACGGGGGAAGCGGCGCGCAGCGCGTATGTGGATGACCTGACAGTCGAGCTGCGCCTGCTTCGCGACGCTTTTTTTGGCGCCGGGGAAAAGCCGCCGCTCGATACGATTTTCTTTGGCGGCGGCACGCCGACGCTGCTGTCTCCCGCGCAGTGGCGCGCGGTGGCGCTGACCATTCACGAGCTGTTCGATATCGCCCCGCACTGTGAATGGACTGCGGAGGCGAACCCTGGCACGGTGGACGCTGAACTGCTCGATACCCTGACAGCGCTGGGGGTGAATCGGCTCAGTTTCGGCGCCCAGACACTGAACGAGACGCTGCTGCAGGCAATCGGGCGCATCCACGGCGCGGACGATGTCATGCGCAGCATCGATCTGGCTGCGGCGAGGGGATTCGCGCGGATCAATGTCGATTTGATGCTGGGGCTTCCTGATCAGACCCTGCAGGATGTCAGCCAGAGTCTCAGTCGCCTGCTCGCGACCGGGGTCACCCATGTCTCCGCGTATGGGCTGAAAGTGGAGGACGGCACACCGTTTGCCAAGTGGCAG
>JAJYTO010000293.1 GCA_021793015.1 Bacillota bacterium | reverse complement strand
TTCCGGGAATGGGGTTTGCCATCACGGGGTCTGCGACCTGTATCGCAATCTGAAATTCGCTGGTTTTTTTTATGCCAGCCAGAAGGATACGGATGAGGATATCGTGCTGCATGTGGCGACTTATCTCACGGATGCGAGTTTGGCTCGGGCGTACTTCCCAGCAGATCATCCCTTCTACTTCAATCCAAAAAATGAGTCACTAACAGTATATGTGTTTACGAATTGCGATTCGGTATCTCTAGAAAAGGATGGTGTGTTGTTGGGTGTAAGAGTGCCGGATCGCGAGCGATTCCCGTTCTTGCCTCACCCGCCCATCTCGTTCGAGGTTCCCGTTTCGCCAATCACAGGTGTGCTGAAAGCCGTTGGCTATGTTCGCGGAGAACCGGTGCGGACGATGGAGGTGCGAACACCTGAAGGCATGCACCGCCTTCTAATCGAAGCAGATGATTCCGTACTGACGGCAGACGGTGGTGACATGACCTGCGTGCGCACAATTCTAGTTGATCGAAACGGGCAGAGATTGCCCTATGCCAATCACGTAATCACCTTTGATGCTGTGGGGCCTCTGACGATCATGGGAACGGACAAGGTGAGCTTGGATGCTGGAATCGCCAGTGTCTATGTCAGAGTCGGGTTGATGCCGGGAATCGCCACGATAACGGTGTCGATGGAAGGCGTTCCAACGGAACAGCTGACGATTGAAGTCAGACCGGATTCCAGTCTGCAACTACCAAGCCTATGAAAACGCGAGGACTAGAGAGGAGGACCTAAGATGAAAAAGGGCATCAACCAGTGGTGTTTCCCGCCGGGATTGGCGTTGCGCGAAGTGTTTGAGGTGAGTCAACAAGCCGGGTTCTCCGGTGTCGAGTTGAATCTTGGGAATCAAGGGGACGTTGGTCTTACCTTGGAGTCCAGTTTGGCCGATGCAAAGGAGATTCGCAGGATGGCGACTCTTTTCGGCCTCGAACTGAAGAGTCTTTCGACAGCGCTCATGTGGGGAACTCCTTTGTCGGCGAGTGAAGCCTCGATTCGTCAGCGAGGCGTCGAGGTCATCGTAAAGCAGTTGGAGTTGGCGTCGGTCATGGAGATGGACACGATACTCGTCGTTCCTGGATTGGTAACGGAAGACGTTACTTACTCCGAGTGCTATGAAAGAAGTCGCGACGAGCTTTCGCGGCTCCTGCCTCGGGCGCAAGAATTAGGTGTTCGCATGGGAGTGGAAAATGTATGGAATAAGTTTCTGCTGTCGCCGTTAGAAATGGCGGACTATGTTGATTCGTTTGAGTCGCCGTGGATGGGTGTGTACTTTGACGTCGGAAATGTATTGCTCACAGGGTACCCGCAACAGTGGATCCGGATACTTGGCAGCCGAATCTTGAAGGTGCATGTGAAGGATTTCAATACGAAAGTTGGCAATATGTCTGGCTTTACGCCTCTTTTGGCGGGGGAAGTTAACTGGGCAGCCGTGCGCAAGGCATTACGTGAAATCGCCTATGAAGACTATGTGACAGCCGAACTTGTTCCGTATTCGCATCACTGGCAACAGTTGATGGAAGAGACCGCCAGAAAGTTGGATGTGATCATCAACGAGTGAAATGTGTACTGGGAGGCCATTGCAATGCTTCGTGTAGCAGTCATTGGATCGGGCACCATGGGAATGGTGCATTCGAACGCCTACGAACAAATGCCTGATGTGCACCTTGCTGGAATCGTGGATCGTTCTCAAGTTCGTGGGGAAACACTCGCAAGAGAACGGGGCACCAACGCCTATCGAAGTCTTGACGATCTGTTTGCTAACGAACAAGTGGACGTTGTGGACATATGCCTTCCCACTGACCTGCATCGAGTTTATGCAGACAAAGCCTTTACAGCTGGCAAGCATGTGATTTGTGAAAAACCGATCGCGCGAACTCTTTCTGATGCCTTGGCCATGCGCGATGCTAGCCAAGCGGCAGGTGTTCAGTTACATGTGGCGCAGGTTCTACGCTTCTTTCCTGAGTATAAGGCGGCCAGAGAGATCGTGCAGCGCGGCGAGCTCGGCGAGATCGGAATGGCACAAGCGGTTCGCGGAGGCGTGTTTCCTCAGGGTACCGAAGATTGGTATGCAAGCGTGGAACGGAGTGGATCGCTCATTGTCGATATGATGATCCACGACTTCGATTTTTTCCGCTGGTGTTTCGGAGAAATCGAGCGAGTGTATTCAAGAAATCTGTTGCACAACGAGATGAACAGGATCGATCATGCGTTTGTCAGTCTACGTTTTAAGAACGGCGTCATCGCACATTTAGAAGGAACCTGGGCCTATCCCTCCGGTTTTCACACGGTGCTTGAGCTAGCGGGTCGAGAAGGAACGCTTCGTCATCGAAGTGAGGATTCAGTGCCGGTCGAGGCATTCCTGCATGCCCAAGTGGCAAGCGCTGGAGGCGTCGCGGTCCCTGAAAGCCCGCTGTTGAAGGATCCCTATTATGCTGAACTTGAACACTTTATCGAATGTATTGCCGGAAATGTACAACCGATCGTCAGCGTCCATGATGCCATCATGGCTTTGGAGATTAGTCTGGCCGCATTAGAGTCGGCGCAAACTGGCCGTGTCATTTCGATGAGAGAATATTAAATCGAAGATCTTGAAAAGGAGGAATCAAACGTGAAATGGGGTATCGCAGGCCTATCCAGTCCAATTGCACTCACGTTCCTGAAAGGATTTCGTGAATCAAGCGTAGGGGAACTGGTTGGAATCACTGACCCGGATAGGGAGAACGGTCAAGTTATATCTCAAAGATATAGCATCCCGCACTATGCAGATTTCACCGCTCTCTTAGCTGAAGTCGACGCAGTCTTGGTTTTCACCGAAACAGCCTATCGACCAGAAGTGATAAGAAGCGCCGCAACACTGGGAAAGCACGTGTTTTGTGACCCTCCTTTTGCGTTGACGATGGAAGAGGCGCGTTTACAGACGCGTTTGTGTCAGGAACAGGGGATTGTATTAGAATCAGTTTTCCCGCTTCGATTTACTCCGAGCGTGCAGCGGGTCAAAACGATGATTGAAACGGGACAACTCGGTCGCGTCGTGGCTATCCGTGGAAACGTGAGGAACCCGCGTCCGGAAGCGTGGAATTATCAGCGTTCGCGATCCGGGGGAGGAGCCGTCTTCAGCGGGGCCCTTCCTGCGATCGATTTGATGAGGTGGCTTGTTGATGACGAACTGCATTCGGTATACGCGGAAATCGGCACGCGATTCTCAGACACCGACATCGACGATTGTGCGCTTCTAATGTTTGACTTTGAACGAGGAGCGATTGGATCTCTTGATCCGAGTTGGGCGAGACCCACCATAC
>JAJYTO010000292.1 GCA_021793015.1 Bacillota bacterium | reverse complement strand
CGGCCTCTTTTTCGGAACGATTTTCCCAACGATTTCGGCCGTGGCGTCCGAATCATTTCCCGAACGTACTGGGACCGTGCTCGGCTTCCTGTTTGGTGCGGCAGGGGTTGGCTCGGTGGCCGCGTCATGGCTGATCGGCGTCATTGCAGACCGCTTTGGATTGCAGTGGGGATTCTCTCTTGTGGTCGTCAGTCTGCTGTTGACCATGGCGGCCATGGGCGGTTATGCATACATGCAGCGGCAACTTCTAAGCAGGTGACAAATCGGAAAAAATTCGGCATAATGGAAGCAGCTACAGACGATTGATTGCACGACGGGAAATGAGGGAATTCTCGTGGACTTGGAAACTCTGCTGCAACCTGCGGATCTCCTCTCAGCCCGTCATATTCTTGCTGTGGCGCCGCACCCCGATGACATCGAGGTTGGAATCGGCGGCACGATTGCACTGCTTGCAGAACGCGGCGCAGTTGTGGAATATTTGACCCTGACGGACGGCGCCGCGGGCACGGCGGATCCGAAGGCGACCGGAGCGGAGCTTGCGGCTGCGCGCAGGCGAGAGTTGCAAACATCCGGGAGGATTCTGGGTGTGTCGGGGTTTCACTGGCTGGATTTGACGGATACGGGACTGGCGCAGGTTTCTGACCTCGCGAAGCGCGTCGCCACCGTGATTCGACAGGTCCGGCCTGATCTGTTATTGTCTCTGGATCCATGGCTCCCCTATGAGGCGCATCCGGACCATCGGGCGGCGGGACTGGCGACCGCAGACGCGTTTGTCTTGGCCGGGTTCCCCGGCTACGGTCCGGAGGACGCGAAACGCGGCTTGGCTGCCCACGCTTGTCCCGTCATCGCGTTTTATGGAACCGGCAGACCCAATACGAAGGTCGCCGTCGACGCTTACATGGAGCGCAAGATTGCGGCCATTTTGGCGCACCGGAGCCAGTTTTCCGGGCCCGAGGCCGAGTTCGTGAAGTCAGTCGCGCAGTTTCAGGCCGCCGTCTCGAAAGACGCGGACACGCGCGTGACCGTTCCTTCCGAACCCGTTCATTTTGCGGAGTTGCTGAAGGTGATGCACGCCAGGTTGATGCACTACAACACCCAGGCGGAATGGATGTGACATGCTCCCGGCTTACGGGGCGGACTTGTCGGGCGCGGAAGCGCCGCGCCGTCCTAACGGAGCGGATGTGGCGCGTCTTTGTTGCAAAGGGGGAGTGAAGCATGGCGCTCGGCAAACAGATCGCATACAGCGCCGGGTTTTTTGGCATCAGTCTGTATTCGCAAGCATTTGCTACTTTTGGGTTTTTCTTTTACGTCGACCATCTGCAGGCGTCGGCAGACCTGATCGGTCTGGGAATGGGCATCCAGGGGGTTTTGAATGCACTCCTCAATCCGCTTGTCGGCCACATCTCGGATCGCACCCGGACACGTTTCGGGCGGCGCGTGCCGTACATCCTGTTTGGGTCGATTCCGTTTGCGATCGCGTTTGTTTTTATCTGGATGCCCTTTGTCCACCATACCGCCACGGCGTTATTCTGGTATTTCCTCACCAGCGTTTTCCTTTATGATGTCATGTTTGTTCTTGTGGTGCTCAACTGGACGGCGCTGTTTCCGGAGATGTATCCGACGCTTCGCGAGCGGGCGGGAGTCTCCGCATGGCGGCAAGGCTTCGGGATTCTGGGGATGATCCTGGGAGTGGCGTTTCCTCCCATCCTGTACGGCGCTTTTGGGTGGACAGCCATGGCGGTGCTGTTTGGCGCCATCGGACTGGTCACCATGCTCGTCTCGCTGTACGGGATTCGCGAGCGGCCCAATCCGCAACCGCAGGCGGAACGCGGGGTGCCCATTTTGCGCGCGTTGCGCCTGACATTTGTGAACCGCTCGTTCGTTCCCTATGTGATCGCCAGTTTCTTTGTTCAGTTTCCTTTTGTTCTGATTCCCGCTGTCATGCCCTTTTTCACCAAATATGTACTCCGCGCCACACATGACGAAACGACGATTCTGCTGGGCACGCTGTTTGTTACGGCCCTGCCGTTCGTCTACGTGTGGAGCGCGATCACCAGGCGCACGGGCGCGCGCGCGGCCATGATGGCGGCGGCCGCCGTATTTGGCGTCGGGCTCATTCCCTTCGCTTTCGTGAGAACGTTTACAACTGCATGGATCGCCATGGCGCCGCTCGGCGCCGCGTTGGCCGGCTTGATCGTCCTGCTGGATGTTCTGATCTCCGATGTCATCGACGAGGATGAGATGCGGTCGGGGGCGCGACGGGAGGGCATGTACTATGGCGTGCAGGGCTTCATCATCCGGTTTGGCGTTACCCTGCAGGCGATCGTCATGTCGCAGGTGTTCACCCGCACCGGGTATGTGCCGGGTCGCATCCATCAGGCGCCCCAAGTACTGGCCGGCATGCATGCCATGCTGAGCGCCGTTCCCATGGGGTCGATCCTCATCGCTCTTGTGGCTTTGTACCTGTATCCGCTTCACGGCCGCCGTCTGGAGGGCGTGGTGCAATTTCGGACGGCTCGGGACGCAGAATTGGCGGCGGATACGCTCCTTGCAGGACAGTCGCTCGTGAGTCACTCGACGTGACGCCGGCGACTGGATCGTCCCGTAGACCCGGAAATGGGGCTGTCCCGCAACAAGGATGGTCCCTGCCGGTCGGAGTCATATATTGCGCCCCCTGCCTGCCAGGACGGATCATGCATGCCACTGCGGCTCAGACAGCCGCGGCCTCCCGGCCGCTAATACTCGCCGCAGCGGCATGCATGATCCGTCCTGGCGGGAATCCAGCGCTGTCGCACAACTCGCGACGGGCGCAATATATGGCTCCTCCCCCGAGCGGGCATTGCGTCCGTGAATAACAAACTTAGCGGCGCCTGTTTCATTCCCTGACGGCGCCGTGAAATCCGTTTCTGCGTGGATCGGCGTTCGCCATGGGCGGGATGCCATGCGGATGCCTGCGGTGTGCGTCCGCAGGCGGTCATTCCGGCGACGATGAAGGGCTGGGCAGACGGGAGAGCGAATAGCCCGACACCAGCGTGATGAACGCGAACACGAGGGCGGGCGGCGACGCGATGAAACCGAGCGGATGCGAGGCGACGCGCATCAGCAGTCCGCCTCCGCTTGCTCCGACTGACGCGCCGACCGCCATGGAGAGAGAAGCGACGCCGAAATACGTGGCGAGGTACGGTTTGTCCGCCAGCAGCGCCGTATAGGTCTGTCGGTTGGGTATCGTGATCACCGAGCCGATGGAGAGGCCGACCACCGGGGCCAGAATGCCCCATACGTTGACGCGCAGGATGAGCGGGAGCCAACTCAGCGCCATGACATACATGCCGAATGCCA
>JAJYTO010000050.1 GCA_021793015.1 Bacillota bacterium | reverse complement strand
TCTCCCATAAAGTCATACCCCCACACACCCTGCAAAATGGATTCGCGCGACATGACCTGGTTCCTATGCTCCAACAGGTACTGCAGCAGCGCGAACTCGCGGGTCGTCAAACTGACGGCCTCTCCGCCCCGCAATACCTCACGGGTGTTCACGTTCATCTCCAGATCCTTTGCGCCAAGCACTGTCTCCTGTCGATAAGACACGCGCCGCAGCACACCGCGCATCCGGGCAAACAGTTCCTCTACGGCAAATGGCTTCACGAGGTAGTCGTCCGCTCCATAATCCAGCCCGGCGATGCGATCGGGAACGCTTCCCCGCGCGGTGAGCATGATGATCGGAACATGACTGTCGGCGCGAATGCGGCGGCACAGTTCAAGCCCGCTCATGCCGGGCAGCATCACATCCAACAAAATCATGTCCCAGTCGGCGGATTGAGCATGTTCCAATCCCGCCCGGCCGTCGTTCACCGCGACCAGTTCATAGCCTTCATGCGCAAACTCCAGACTCAGCCATTCCGTGATATCTTCATCGTCTTCAACCAAGAGGATCCGCTCCTGGCGCACCTCATCACCCCCCGCTAAGAGGTTGTTCAAAAAGGGGGCAGAACTCCCCGGCGCATTGCCGCGTCAGCGCCAAGAATGCTCCCTCACGTACCCAAAACGTACGCTCGGTCCGCATTCTTGGCTCGCTTCCTTGCACTGCGCGGGTCTTACCTGACCCCTTTTTGAACAGACTCGTTAAACGTATTGTACCCCAGACAGCGGAACGGGGCTGCCTGGGGTATGTAAATAGGAACTGCAGAGAGTGGGCAGGTAGACTGTTGTTCACTTGCGCCCGGCCATGGATTCAGGCGGACAGCCGCATCCGCGTCCTCGCGGCCTGCAGCGGACGACGCACACGCCTAGTTATCGGTCGGAGTGCGCTGCGAAAGCAACTGCCCGGCGGCGCTGAACACATCCTTGATCTTCGTGGTGCCGCCCGTGTTCTTCCGGATTTTGATATTCATCTGGATGTCGCTTGAGCCCTTGTGACTGAATTTCACCCATTTCAGCGTGCCGCCGACAGAACTCAGCGCCTGGTTCACGTACGACTGATATCCGCTCGGAACACTGGCCAGTTTTTGGTTGAATACCACGCCGTTGCCCGAACTGGACACAATCGTCCCGCTCTGGTGATCCTGCGCGTCCTTGGAGTCAGAAGACTGCGACGTCCCGGACTGATCCGACGAGCCACTCAGAACATTGGACGATTGTTCATTCGACAACTTTTTCATTGCCACGGCTCCGTTTGAAACGTTCACCTTCACGTCCCACACCTGGTTGTTATACAGCACGTGGGTGTCCCACACCGCCGCGCCTTGGTAGTGATCTCTGGAAACATGGCTCACCGTCCCGCCTCCCACTGCGCCGACGGCAATCTGGCCCGCCTGACCCGCCGTCACGGCGCCCGAACTCGCGGTTGAGCTTGGCGCTGAACTTAGCGCCGGACTGCTCAAGGTCGTTGTGTAACTCGAAGACGGTTGCTCCGGCGAAAGCCGCTTCAAGAGCACGGCGCCGGACAGAACGCTCACCTTCACGTCCCAGACCTCCTGATTGCGCGTTACGTGGATGTCCCAGACCGCCGCACCGTTCATGTGGTCTGCGGAAGTATGCAGCAACGTGCCCCCAGGTACGGAATTCAGGGCGATTTGATCGGCTTGCTGTGCTGAAACGGTCGTTTGCGCAAAGCTTGGAACACTGAAGGCGGCGGTGCCCGCCATGACCGCAACGACCGCCGACAAGCGGGCCAACCAGGGGATTCGGTTCAACAAAAGGGATTTCACTGTGATGTCGCCTCCTTGGCCATGACTGAGCCAAGCGTAGCGTCCCAACATAAATCGGTCATGAGAGCAGCATTAGAGATCGCTAATAATCGGATTAGGAGTTTCTTATGAAAAACCGAACTCCAAACCGGAGCAGGGCGATCCGACGGTTAGCGGCGGCGTTTCTTTTTCCCATAGCGATGTACGCGCCTGTTGTCCGTCCCAGCGATATCCACCCCCGTGAACGGTCCCTCCTCTGTATGACCCAGATAGATATCTGCCAATGGGAGATAACTCTTCTGATCGCTGGGATTCAAATCAAATCCCCTGATCATCAATGTCTTTGATTTGTTGCCGGGTTCGCCCAGAGACTCACCCTGCGCCTGTGCGTGCTGTTGCCAATCAGGCAAAAGAGGGATCTTCCGCTCCGATTCCAGATGCATGATGGAGAGTTCCCTCAGGGATTCGGCCAGCAACATGCGCAATTTTTCCGTATCCATCCTGTGATAGTTTCGCGCATGCAGAAGCGCCAGATGGTGGTGGCGAGCAGCGTCTTCCCACTCATCCACGTCAAACAGCATCTGACCGAGACTGGCATGCGATTCCACTTGTTGCGGATCCAACTGGATTGACTGTTCAAATGCGGCTGCCGCCAGTTCGGGTCGGCCCCCTTTCATGTACAGGTTGCCAAGTCTGTCCCACAGAAACGCATCCTCACCATTCCGCGCAAACATCTGCAGATAATGTTCTTCTCCGTCGGTTGCAAAACGAGGCAGGAATCCGTCCATCATTGCGGCAACACCCCAAATGACCCTCTGCTCAAAAGGATCAGACGGCGGGTGCAGCGCGTTCCCCGCGCCGTCGGCCATGATCAGCCATTCCAGATCCTTCGGCAATTCCCATTGTCCCGCAGAGTTGCAACGCTTGCACCGGAAATAGCCCAGGATCTGAAGAAAATCCTCAAAAGCTCCCGATTTGCCGCCGGCGCTTTTCTCGCGATCGCCATATCCTTCGGCGTCAAAGACGAGTGTGCTCAGGTCGTACCGGCCTCTTTGTCCGCACGACAGGCAACGCAACACATGTGGATTCTTTGGCGTCAAGCGCTCAACTCTGTCCCGGTTCGCCCATACTTTGGCGACGTACCGGCCCGGAAGCATTGCGATGGTTGCCCGCTCAGGCGCCGCGTCGAGTTCCTTCCCAACCAACGCAGCGATCAGCGCTGGATTGATCTGATCTCCAGTCTTGGCCACGATCAAACCACCCCGTTACACTGTATCTTCTCTTTGCTTCATCTGTTGACGGAATTCATGGTCTGTTCCGGATACCGCATGCCTGCGGCAATCCCCTGCGGAGCGATCTCGTCGATTCTTTGCAGGTCTGCCTCGGTCAGTCTCACCGCGAGCGCGCCCACATTTTCCTCCAGATACGCGCGCCTTTTCGTGCCCGGAATGGGCGCCAAATCCTCGCCCTGCGCCAGCAGCCAGGCCAGCGCCAGTTGTGCCGGCGTGCACTCTTTCTCCCTGGCCAAATCCTCGACGCGGGTGACCAACTCCAAATTCCTGTTAAAATTTTCACCCTGGAAGCGCGGCGAAAACCGCCGATAGTCGTCTTTGGCCAGATCCTCAAATCGTTTGATCTGGCCTGTCAGGAATCCGCGTCCAAGCGGACTGTAGGGAACAAAGCCAATGCCCAGTTCCCGGCAGGTCGGCAGGATTTCATCTTCGACATCGCGACTCCACAGGGAATACTCCGTCTGCAACGCGGCAATGGGGTGAACGGCATGAGCCCTGCGGATTGTCGCGGGCGCGGCCTCCGACAGTCCCAGATAGCGGACCTTGCCCGCGCGGACCAACTCCGCCATGGCCCCGACCGTCTCTTCAATCGGCACGTCTGGATCGACGCGGTGCTGGTAATACAGGTCAATGCTGTCGATCTTCAGACGTCGAAGACTGGCTTCGCATGCGGATTTGACATACTCCGGACGGCCATTGACGCCGAGAAATGCACCGTCTTCCGCTCGCATGTTCCCAAACTTGGTGGCTATGACGACCTGATCCCTGCGCCCCTGCAGCGCCTTCCCCACCAATTCTTCGTTGCGGCCGACCCCATACATATCGGCCGTGTCGAAAAACGTGACGCCGAGTTCTATCGCTTGATGGATGGTCGCAATCGATTCATCGTCATTGCGGTTGCTGTAGAAGTCAGACATCCCCATACACCCCAGCCCCAGTTCCGAGACCGAAAGCCCCTGATTGCCCAATTTTCTCATTCTCATGACTCGATTCCTCCCAACCTCGTATGCGCTATGCAAAATACCGCTCCAAACAAAGCTAGTGTAACCCTTGTTCCCCGTCTATGCCATCTTGCCCGGAGTAGATCCGCGCACGATCAGCTCGCCCGGGAGTTCCACAAGTTCCGAAGTCAGACCATCCTCATGGCCAATTCTCAAAATGATCCGATTCATCGCGGCCACCCCAATTTGATACGTGGGCTGGGCGATTGTCGTAATGCCCGATCCTACGAGCAAAGCCCACTCGGGATCGTCGAAACCGAGACACGACACACTCTCCGGAACCCCGATCCCAAGCTTTTGAAACGTCAGGCACAACTTGAGCAGGAGCACGCCGTTGCCTGCCAACACAGTGCGGAACTGTCCTCGCGAGTCGTACAGAAATTGCAGCAGACTCTTTTCGAGATGCGCCTGATTGTAGGCGTCGACCACATAGATATCGGATGTGCTGGGATGCCCATTTTCGGCCAGCATCCGGGAAAACGTCTCCTGGCGCTCTGTGCGCGAGCTGATCCCTTCGACCGGTTCCGTAAACAGGGCGATCCGTTCATACTTTTTCTCCAGAAGATAATGCAGCGCCGTTTCCGTGGCAGATCGATTGTCGATGCACACGGTGTCAAAATTGAGATCGGGAACTTTTCGGTCAACCAGTACGATGGGCGTCTTCTGAACGCCCAGGTCGCGCAAGAAAGCATTGTTTTGACCCGTCGTATTGATGATAAGCCCGTCGATGTGGTGTGATTGGGCTATGAGCATGTAGTCTCTCTCTTTTTGTGCGTCGTTGTCAGTATTCCAGACCACGATACTGTATCCGTGAAGTTTGGCGACATCCTCCACGCCGCGCATGATGGCAGTCGAAAACGGGTTGGATATGTCAGCCAAGATTACCCCAATCAGATTGCTGCGGCCTCTCTTTAATCCGCGCGCAAGTTGGTTGGGTCGATAGTTCAACGCCGCAATCGTTTCTTCGATTTTTTTTCGGGTAGAATCCGCCAGAGAGTCGTACTGGCCCGAGATATAACGGGAAATGGTGGTCTTGGATACACCCGCCGCCTGAGCCACCTGGCCTATCGTGACAAATGCGGTATCCTTCTGACGAGAATAACTCATTGACAACGCTCCCATTGCAGACTACTGGCGCAACAGATTGACGGAATCGGTTGCAGAAACCAACACCATAACGCTTTGATCATAACTTGTAAATCGAATATGTCAAGTGATGGACCGTATATTCCCTGGAATATCACTTCTTCATTTTCCGTCTAGACTAGCCGAATAGTCTGTGCTAATCTCACTCATAGGCGTTGAATAGGTGGATGAGGTTGCGTTTATGGAACCGATACCAGCCGAACTGCTGTCCTGACATAGGGGGAGGGAAGATATGGCCGCTTTCGATTTGGTGACATTTGGAGAGCCATTGATCTCGTTTATCGCCGGAGAAATCGGTCCGCTGCATGGAGTTCGACACTTCCAGCGCAGTTTGGCCGGAGCCGAGGTCAACGTCGCGATCGGAATGGCACGGCTGGGATACAAGGTCGGATATGTGTCACGAGTCGGCAACGATGTGTTTGGGGAGATGATTCTAAACGCCCTTCGCAGCGAAGGCATAGACACAAGACTCGTGGGCATTGATAGAGAACGTCCTACCGGATTCCAGTTGAAGTCCCGAGTCGTCGTCCCTGATCCAGACGTGGTTTATTTTCGACAGGGTTCGGCCGCAAGCTCACTGGCCGTCGAACCGTCTCACAGCGCGTACTTTGCCAGCGCTCGCCACGCACATCTTACCGGCATTCCGCTGGCTCTCTCACCGTCGTCGCACGCTTTCTCCGAACAGGTGCTCAGCATATGTTCCGGAGCCGGCAAAACAGTGTCCTTTGACCCTAACTTGCGACCGCAGCTATGGCCCAATCGACAGGAAATGATCGACACGGTCAACCGCATCGCCTGTCGTGTGGATTGGGTGCTGCCGGGTCTCTCTGAGGGAACTCTATTGACCGGGCATTCCTCTCCAGGGGATATCGCCGAGTTCTATCTCGATAGAGGCGTGAGAGTCGTTGTGATCAAGCTGGGACCTGCCGGAGCCTACTACCGAACCAAGGATGAGGAAGGCTATGCAGACGGATTTTCGGTTCAGTCGGTGGATACCGTTGGCGCGGGAGACGGATTTGCCGTGGGATTCATCAGCGGAATGCTGGACGGTCTCTCTCTGCGAAACTCCGTGGACCGGGCCAACGCGGCAGGAGCGATGACCGTGATGTCCCGGGAGGATTTCGGACTGGCGGGTTTTTCCGAACTCAACCAGTTCATGTGCGCCCACAGAACCAGTGCGACGATGCCGCAGCCAGTGGAGTGAGTGAAAAGGGGGGATCAGGAAGATGAAACTTCAGTTGGCTCTGGATCGAATGACGATTGATTCCGCTGTCGCTGTCGCACGCTCGACAACGGAAAGCGTGGATTGGGTGGAAGTGGGAACCTCCCTGATTAAGGAGTATGGCAAGGAGAGTATTCTTGCCATGCGGAGAGCGCTCCCCGACAAGACGATCGTCGCCGACGTCAAAACCATGGACAATGTCCGCTACGAGTTCGAACTCTGTTTTCGCGCAGGCGCCGACGTCGTAACGCTGATGGCGGCCGCCCCTTCGGCGACGATCGAGTCAGGCATTGAGGTTGCCGCGGAGTATGGCAAAACAGTCATACTGGACCTTCTCAATTGTCCGATTGAGGATATTGGGCGATACGCCAATCGCGAGAATGTGATCCTGTGCTGGCATCTCGGCAAGGACGAACAGGAAACAACAGGAATACAAGCAAATTTCTTTAAACGTGCAGCGCTGAATCATCCCGGAACGCGATGGGCGTTTGCGGGCGGGTTGTCGCTTGAAAACACGCATGAGGCGGCCGCTCACCATCCGCATGTCCTCATTGTGGGATCAGCGATCACGTCTGCGCAGAATCCGGCGCAGACTGCCCGCAAGTTTCGCCTGCTTATCGAGGAGGTGGAAGCATGAACGAGGCGGACGCCATAGTTCGAGAGATGGACGCGGTGCTGGGGAGCCTTCGCGACCAAGAGATCGATCTGTTTGTGCAAAGCATTCTGGCGGCCAAGCGCGTCTTTGTCGTGGGCGAGGGACGGACCGGCCTCATGATGAAGTCGTTTGCCATGAGACTCATGCACATGGGCTTTTGCGTGTTCGTTGCTGGAGAAACGATCACTCCGGCCATGAGGGCCGGCGATCTCCTGATCGCAGGCTCTGGCTCGGGTTCCACGCAGAGTGTTCTGCACACCGCCCGCACTGCCGCAACATTGGGTGCCCATGTAATCGCAGCAACGGCGCACCCGGAGTCTCACTTGGGGGGGCTCGCCGAGACGGCGGTCCACATTGCTGCGGCTACCAAGGGGCGGTTGGAAGGAGAGACAGTCAGCGCACAACCTCTTGGCTCTCTCTTTGATCAATGCCTGCATGTGGTGCTGGATGCCATTTGCCTGCGATTGGTGTCGATGCTCCATGAGAAGCCGGAGAATCTTCTGGAGAGACACACCAACATTGAATGAGTGAGTGATGCGTAGATGTCTGCCGCACCGTTTCTGGAACCGATACCAGACGTGACGATCATGAGGCGGCAGAAACTACATGTTTCGAATAAAATTATGCTTGACACCGGAATCAAAAAGTAGTAGAAAGTGTCTATCAGCACTGAAACCGATACCATAAATCAATTGGACGATGCTGACACGCATTCTGTTCCATTGCTGATTCCGATTTGTTTTTTCGGTTGAATTGCAAACGGTTTCATCAGATTCAGGCCAACAGACGACTGGAGTGATGCCGCAACCACAGAAGACAGGGGAGCAAGGAAGGCATGCGCATCCGCGGCATCGCGTCATTGCGCATGAAAGACGAGAGGAAAGACAAGATCGATCATGGTTGAGGGGGATATGTATGCGATTGACCAAACGGAATTTGGCCTTGGCGGCGGTGGTGAGTTTCACGGCCTTAAGTTCTCTGTCCTGGTCGTCAGCGGGATTCGCGAAGAGCGCTCCCAGAACATCGCCGGCGAATCTGCTCCAGGCCATTAAGAAACAGGTCGCAATCATGGAGGGGCCTGACACAAAGTGGACGGGTCCGACGACTGGTCCAAAAGCCGCAAAGAACAAGTTTATCGTGTATCTTTCCGGAATGGCGGGGAACAATCTATCCCGTGACTATGGCATCTTTATGGCGCAAGCGGCGGCAAAGATCGGTTGGAAGTTCAAAGTGATCAACGCGAGCGGGAGCGCCAGCAGTTGGCTGAATGGATTGAACGAGGCCATCGCCCTTAAACCGAACGGCATCGCCATGTTTGCCAATGCCGCGACATTGCAGGGACCGATCCGCAAGGCTGTTGCCCGCGGCATCGTGTTGATCGGTCTGCACGCCTCCGCAGAGCCGGGACCGCGACCGGCGCGGCATCTGTTCACCAACATAGAGTCCAGTCCTGCACAGATAGGTCGTGCGGAAGCCGACTATGTGATCGCCAACTCGAACGGCAAAGCCAACGTCGTTGTGCTGACGCATAACGAATATGCGATTGCCTACACAAAATCCATGGCAACCAAGAACCAGCTGACCGCGCTTCCCGGCATCCATGTGAAGGGATATGTCAATGTTCCGGCGGCCAACTCTCAGCAACTCGTTCCGGGACTGGTGACGAGCTGGGTGCAGCGGTATGGTCTCCCCCTATACGCCACAACGGTGGGAGACACCGATTGGGCTTTTGCTTCAGCAGCGCTGCGTAGCATGGGAGTGCCGCCGTCACAGGTCAGATTGGTTGGATCGGATGGAACACCCGGCGCGTATGCTCGCATTCGCAAAGGCAATGATTATCAGGTTGCAACGGTTCCAGAACCGGTTGAACTGCAGGCATGGCAGGCCATTGACGAGTTCAACCGCGCATTTCATAAAATGCCGCCGAGCAATTTCCTCCAGCCAGTTCACCTCGTCGTTCATAGCAACGTGAATCTGGAAGGCGGACGGCAAGGTTTCTTCAATCCTGCCAATCACTACAAACAGCACTACGAAAAGATTTGGGGCGTCAAATAAAGTCGGATCTGTCCAGAGGTGAGCCTGATGCAACAAGCCCTTGAGCCCCTGCTCGACTTGCGAGGCATAGTCAAGAGGTTTGCCGGAACCATCGCCCTGAATCATGTCGGCATCAAGGTCTACCCCGGGGAGATCCACGCTCTGCTCGGTGAGAACGGCGCGGGCAAATCGACGCTGATCAAAATCCTGTCGGGCGTTTACCTGGCGGATCAGGGTCAGATCACATTCAGGGGCGTTCCGGTCAATCCTGCCAGTCAGACTCTGCCCATCTCCTTCATCCATCAGGATCTGGGCCTTGTCGACAGCATGACTGTGGGGGAAAATGTTGCGATAGTGGCGGGGTATCAACGGTCGCACGGGCTCATTTCATGGAAAGGCGTGAACCGGCGCGCCAGGGAGATTCTGAGCGGCATGGGGAGTGCGGTGGATCCGGAAACCAGGGTTGCGGACCTGTCTGCAGCGGAAAGGTCGCTGGTCGCCATTGCGCGGGCGCTGTCCGTGGAGGCCGACCTGCTGGTTCTCGATGAACCAACGGCCTCCCTCCCCGCCACAGATGTCAGTCATCTGCTTGATGTCCTGCGACAGCTCAAGCGACGCGGCATCGGAATTATCTACGTGACGCACCGGATTGACGAAGTCTTTCGCATTGCCGACACAGTCACCGTCCTGAGGGATGGAAAGCACGTCGCGACAATGCCGGTCACGGACACGAATCAGCAGGATCTGGTGTTCAAAATCGTCGGCAGAGACGTTTCTGAAGTATTCGTGGCGCCCCCGGCCGCATCGCTGACGGATCAACGCCTGGAGGTGAAGGGCCTGACCGCAGAACGGATAGGCCCCATATCCTTCTCGCTGGCAGGCGGGGAAATTCTGGGGCTTGTCGGACTGCGCGGCGCAGGCCAGGAGACCATCGGCCGCATCTTGTTCGGCGACATGCCGCTTCAGCAAGGAGTCATCCAGGTTGACGGAAAACGCATGCGTCCTGAAAGTTGTCTGCATGCCATCAAGAACGGCATTGGATATGTTTCTAGTAAACGAATGGAAGACAATCTGGCCGGCGTGCTGAGTGTCAGAGAGAACCTGTTTCTGAATCCCGAAATTCAGCGAGGGGCCAAACGCCGTATTGACCGTAAGGCAGAAATGCAACTGAGCCATGATCTGGTCGACAGATTTGCGGTTCGACCGCCCGACGTGGAACGCGTGGTCACCACGCTGAGCGGAGGCAATCAACAGAAGGTCATCCTGGCGAGATGGCTGGCCCTGAACGCGAAGATTTTGATTCTGGAAGAACCCACGGGCGGTGTCGACGTAGGCGCAAAAGCAGAGATCTATCGGTTGCTGGGAAATGAAGTGAAGGCGGGCATCTCGATTCTGCTGATCAGTTCGGATTTTGAAGAAGTATCTACAATCTGCCATCGCGCGCTGGTGTTTAACCGCGGACAGATTGTGGCGGAAGTTCCCGGACAGGACCTCTCTGTCCAACTATTGACCGGTTTGGCGACCGGTATGGACACTGATCAGAGTCATATGGACACAGGAAAGGGGCGGATGATCCGTGGATGATACAAGACTCCTGAACTCCGCCGAGCCGCGCGAGAGTCGTTTCGGGTTGTCCGGCCTGTTGCGATGGTTGCCAAAGTATGGACTCCTCGCTTTTACGGCCGCGCTGATTGTGGCGTTCTCACTCCTCTTGCCAAACACATTTCCGACGGCGTTTACATTCCGGTCCATCTTAAACGAAGAATCGGTGTATGCTCTGGCGGCGCTGGCTGTCATGGTGCCGATGGCGGCGAATCACTTTGATCTCTCCGTGGGATACATGCTGGGCATGGCGCAGGTCCTCGGCATGGGCCTGCAATCCAGCATGGGATTGCCGCCCTGGCTCGCCGTGCTTCTGGTGCTCTGCTTCGGCGCCTGTATCGGGATCATCAACGGCCTCTTGGTCACCCGGGCAAAAATCGATTCCTTTATCGCAACGCTTGGCACGGGCACCGTCGTCTATGGATTGAATCTCTGGTACACGGGCGGACAGGAGATCACGGGCAATCTTCCCCAATCCTTTACCAACATCGCGAATTCCCCCTTCGGAATCCCGCTGCCGGCAGTCTATGTGCTGGTCATCGGATTGACGATGTGGTTGGTGTTTGAGTACTTCCCGCTTGGCAGGCATCTGTACGTGCTGGGATCGAATCCTCGCGCCGCTGAATTAAACGGAATCTCCGCGAAGAAAAATGTGACGCTGGCATTTACCGTCTCCGGCGTCCTGGCGTCCATCGCGGGCCTTGTGCTGGTTTCGCAATTGCAGGTTGGCGAGAGTTCCGTGGGACCTGATTATCTCCTGCCGTCATTTACGGCGGCCCTTCTCGGCGCCACCACCATCAAACCCGGCCGCGTCAATGTGTGGGGAACAATCCTGGCTGTGCTGTTGCTTTCAGTGGCCATAGCCGGACTGCAACAGATGGGCGCCCAGTATTTTGTGCAACCTCTGTTTGACGGGCTGATGCTGGTGATCGCCGTCGGTCTGTCAGGCGTTGTGATCCGCAGGCGCAAGGAGCGGACTGTCAAGGCGCCGCAGGACACTGCCGGCAGCGCAGGCGATGCCGGGAATGCTGGCAATGCGGGCGATGCCCGGCAGTGAACGAATCGCGAGGGCCGCGGGCAACTCGCGAGATGCGGGTAAGGGGGATGGGCGACCGGCAGCGCGGCCATTGCGTAAACCGCGGGTGCTGCCGGCATCCCGGGAAGTGTGCAAGAGGCCGGCGACGCCGATCGATCGAAAGACAGGAAACTGGGGGAAATATGTCGCATGAACAATCAGGAACTCCTGGACAAGCTTCTCTTGCAGGAGAAGACACTGCAGTTTGATGAATTTTCGCATGACACCGCCTTCCAGATCGCCGAAAGAGTGTATCGCAGGGCCAAGGAGGAATTGTGGGCCGTGACCGTGGATATTTCCCGATTCGGGCAGCAGTTGGTCCACTTCGCCATGCCGGGAACATCCAGAGACAATGATGACTGGATACGCAGAAAATGCAGAGTGGTGGAACGTTTTTCCCACAGCTCGTACTATATGGGCGTCTACTACCAGAGCATCGGAAAAACGATCGAAACAGAGTCGTTTCTCGATCCGCGTGAATATATTCCGTTTGGCGGGGCATTCCCGATCATCATCCGCAATACCGGGGTGATTGGAACGATTGCCGTGTCGGGACTCTCCCAGGAACGGGACCATGATGCGGTCATTGACGCCCTCCGTGAAGTGCTGAACACGGACTGACGGAGAGCATTTCGGCTGGGGCGTATCTCCTTGGCGCAGATTCGCAGATTCGCAGATTCAGTCGTGCCAGGGAAAATCGAATCGTCTGATCGCATTGGATCCTGCCAAACTCCCCGGCAGTTACTTCGGATGTTCCTCGAAACTACCGCTCCCACGCGGGTAACGGCCGCTCTCTTGGCTGCACGAAAAATCCCAGAGGGGCGGCCGACGCACCGGCCGCCCCTTCCCACTCTGAAGTGCAGAGCTTCAGCAGACTCTTGCGCCGATCTTGCCACAATGCCCACCCTATCCGGTAATCAACGCAACTGCTAATCCGCGCAACCGCCTGCGCATTGCAGAGGCACAGGTGCGCCAGAATGCGCCACAAAAGATTGCGCCCTCGCGATGACTGCGATATTCTACATGTTGATGGCGTGAAAGGCGCTCACTTTTATCGGCCCATTGGCGGGGGCATCGAATTTGGGGAGGCCAGTTCAGCCACCTTGGTCAGAGAAGTGAAAGAAGAACTGGGCGCCGACATCACAGATTTGCGTTATTTGGGAACCATAGAAGATATCTATACATTTAACGGGAACATCGGCCACCAAATCGTTCAGGTGTATGACGGCAGATTTCAGGATACGACTCTATATGATCGCGACCATCTGGAGGGGGTGGATGGCGGAGATATCATATACAGAGCGACGTGGATCGCCCTCGACGCGTTTCGCGATCACAGCTTGCGGCTCGTTCCGGAAGGACTCTTGGAACTTTTGCATCCACCGCACTCAACGGTTGGCTAATAAGCCGCGTTTAACACGCCAGCCTCTAGGGGACATGTGATAAACCGAAATTTGGCAGGCGCGGTGCGGTACATATAGTGTTTGATTAAAGCCTCAAACACTATATGTGGGATCATAACGCCTGCTGCGCGGACTTTATCACATGTCCTCTAGAGCGGCAGAATGCGTTCGCGCGGTGAGTATACTTGTTGTGGGAGGGGGACATCGGATGATACCGGAGGGCAATGTGATCGGCAACGTGGAGCGATTTTCAGGCTTCGAGAATGACTACGACAGATTTCGTCCTGCGGCCCCGCACATGGTGATTGAGATCCTGACGAAGTACTTCGGCGGAAAACCGTCGGTTGTCGTGGACCTGGGATGCGGCACGGGATTGTCTTCTTTCATATGGCAGGATCACGCAGACCGGATCGTCGGCGTGGAACCGAACGCCGACATGATCCACAAGGCGCAGGATAAATTGCGCCGTCTGGGCGACGCGAGTCACATATCTTTTGTCCAGGGCTACTCCAATCAGTTGGATATGGCGTCAGGCGCCGCGGACATCATGACCTGTTCCCAGTCCTTTCACTGGATGGAACCGGCAAGCACCCTCAAGGAGGCATCCCGCGTCCTGCGCATGGGCGGAATTTTCGCAGTCTATGATTGCGACTGGCCGCCAACCGTCCATTGGGATATTGAGGATCAGTACATCAGACTGATGGACAGAGTGGACACCATCGCGGCAACATTGCCAGACAAGAATGACACAGTAAAAAAATGGCGCAAGGAAGACCACTTGAAAAACATGATCGAAAGCAGAGCGTTCCGGTTCAGAAAAGAGATCGTCTTTCACGACAGGCAGTCCTGCGACGCCGAGCGTTATGTCGGTCTCGCGCTCAGCCAGGGTGGACTGCAGACCATCCACAAGGCGGACCCGACAAGTTTAAATGAAGACATAGGCGCATTCAAGGATAATGTGGAGAAGTATTTTCGCGGCGAGACGCTGGACGTCATCTTCAGCTACCGCATGCGGCTGGGTGTCAAGTAGGCCGCACGCGCACTGCGCACAAGACGAGCATCCACAGTAACTTGATCCGCATGCGGCTGGGCGCCAAGCAGGCCGCACGCACACTGTCAAGATGGCGTCAGTCGCGTCGATGGGCGGTCGCCAATCCGTTCGCGGTGTCTGGACTGCTTGCCTTAACGATATCCTGCTGACGAGGTGTGGTATGCCCGCTAACTTCTGTCTAATGTGCGGTCACGCGCTTGAGATCAGAGACATCTCCGGCGTCGAGCGCCAGGCCTGCCCTGCCTGTCGCTTTGTTTTCTGGGGGCATTACAGCATCGGCGTGGGTGCGCTGGTGCTAAAGGACGACTCCCTGCTTCTGGTGAGACGCAGTGAAGACCCCGGCAAAGGATTCTGGACCAACCCCGGCGGCTACTGCGAACAAGACGAGCCGCTTGAGGAGACCATTATGCGCGAGGTCAAAGAGGAGACCGGGATCATCGCCCGCGTCAGGCGCATCGTCGCCATTCGGGACCGTCCCCACAGCATTCACAACCTGTATGTTGTGTTTGCCATGGACTATTTGGACGGCGATCCTGTCCCCGATCTTCTGGAGGTAGATCGCGCAGGCTTTTTCACGCGCGAGGAGATGGAATCCCTGCCAGTCGCGGGTCTGACAAGGTGGTTGGTCGAAGTAGCCTTCACAGGCGGAGGAGAAGGTCTCGTATCGGATGATAGCCCGTTTGTGAGCAAGGCGGGCAACAGCCTCTTTCGCATTCCCCGCACATCCTGAAGCAATACGGGCCGTAAACACATATGGAGCGGATCAATCCAGGCTGACGGGCATTGTATCCGCCCTCGCATCCGAAAAACCACAGGTTCCCGGATGCCACCCGCAGTGTATGAGAGACATGCGAATTGAGGAGATCAGCCCACTCATTTGACATTCATCTGCATTCTCCACTTATGATACTCGAGAAACTGTATAAATTCCTCTTTACTCACACCTGATTCAGATGCTTCCTTGGCCAATTCCAGCCATTCCGGATCGATGTCAGTTGCCTGTTTTGGCTCCTCTGATGCCAATAAGTGATTCATAGGGACATCAAACACGGCAGCCAACTTGGCAATCACTTGTATGGACGGATTGTGCTGTAAGTTTCTTTCTATGGAGCTCAAATAGGACTTAGCCACATCCGCACGACCCGCGAGTTCCGAAAGGGTCAGATTCCTTTGATTGCGCAACAGGCGAATCTTCTCTCCGATCATCAAAGGTCAGTCATCCTTCCCTTCCAAAAGTAATCGAACCAAGGATCATCCAGGAAATACCTTTTTATTAATTCGTTCATTCTATGTTCACCTGGGCGAGTTCGTCATCTGAGGCCTTGATCCCTTTCGGATAGCTATTGGTGTCAAGATGGCACGTTACGCTCAATCCTGTGGAGGTCGTCGTATTTGCAATCAAGCGGTTGGGCTGCAAGCTGCAGCCCATCTCTCGCAAAAGTTACTTATCCATCACTATCCGTTGTCACCTACAGGCTCCTACCCGGAAAATGCGAGATCGCTTGTGCCAGCGCATGATCGTCTTCCTGATCAACTCGGATTTTCATGTTCCGCTGGTGATCGGAAGAAGACGATCATGCGGGTCTACCCGGAAAATGCGAGATCGCTTGTGCCAGCGCATGATCGTCTTCCTGATCAACTCGGATTTTCATGTTCCGCTGGTGATCGGAAGAAGACGATCATGCGGGTCTAACAGGCACATGATCACTCGTGTTTCCCAACGACTTCCGTTCCTAATAAAGAATAGTACACCAGTTTAGACTTCTTGTAAAGAAACGAACGAATTTGTTCCTTGGTTAATCCTAAGTCGCGAGCTTTCATAATCAGTGCCAGCCACTCTTCATCAACACTATCATTGTCTTGGATTTCATCAGTAAACATGTAACACCATTCCCCCGCCGAATAGTTTCCTATCCTTCCTTCGGCAGTCCAGCCTTCATAGCCAAAAACAATGGCCTTAGAACTGAGACTTTGCGCCCCTGCATTTCTGCAGGGTTGCCTTTTCTGGAGGTGTGATAGCTCATATGCTAGATTACAGCAAGCCTTATTGGCAACCACTTTTTTCCGACAATAATCCCCCAATAACTCCGATTTTCGATTATATTTCCCTTGTTTCTTCAACCGATGATTCAGTATCGATTACTTTTATGCGAATCAGGTCAATAAAAGTCGTAAATATTTATCCTTAAAAACAAAAAAATTCTTAAAAGAGATATTGACTTTTTCATAATGTTCTCCATAATGAACATCATAATCGTTCTTTATGAAGAACGGCGTGCGGAGGGGAAGACATGCGATCGAGTGAAGCATCGCCGGTGTACCCGACTACTCGAATTGAGAGATCTCAAAAACTCCGTCGTGAACGGCATCGAAAATTACTTTTTCGCTCCAGTGCAATCACCTTCGTCAGTGTTTCTTTAACATCGTTTTGCGCACTGCGCATGGTTGGAAGTACCGAGGCCTTATTGATCTCAAGAAGCACCCCGCTATCCGTATCTTTCTCAGCTGCAGACCATTTCCCTGGATGGTATGCACAACAAGAAGAACAAATACAGAGCTATGCGGGTGAAGCTGGAGATTTCCCACACCGTATGAAGAGACTGACCGAGTTGATGATCCGTTGCAAAGACGCTGGGCAAATGAAAGGGATACTCGGACAGATCAATGCAGACGCTGTAGATGAGGCCAGCATAGTACAAGAGTTCCACACCTCCATGGAGGTGCTTGTACAAGCCGCAACCGAGGACGAAGGCAATTATTCTCTTGCGGTCCAGGAAAAGGACGGAAACTCAGATATCGATTCCCTTGCACGAGTTGCTCAGTGGGGGCAAAACGCACTGCGTACTGTATCATCTAGCGCGACAGTCGTAGATCAGGATGCATCACTCTCCACAAGTTGTGTTTCACACGCAAATTCCATTTACCAGCGTTTCCAAGCCGCCCTCGCCGCAGAGAGTACCGCCATCATCGCTGCGAACTCGTCGATGTCAAGCGCTAACATATACGCTCCACAGACAACAGTTCTGAACAGTGTCTATGAAACCCCAGCTTCACCCGCACTAACGGTTCCGCTGTCGGTGTACAACGCTCCTCCCGCAAACGGGAATGAAAGCGTGGATACAGTGCTCGGCAATGTGTATGGACAACAGTGAACATGGAAGTAAATCTATTTTATTGAAATTGGGGGGTTCAAGATGTGGGTGACACTCAAGTGGATCGGAAGAGTTGTGATTTATCTCCTGCTGGCGTTCTTCATTCTGATGGTGTACTTCGGGGTCAGCACGCGAATATTCGGCGGTCCGCCTGCAATTTTCGGGCGTGAGATGTACGTCGTCCTCTCAGGCTCGATGGAACCTGGGATCCATGTGGGATCTGTAATTTTTGACACTCCCAACGTCGACGTCTCCAAGCTGGCAGTTGGCGATGTCATCACATTTAAGAATCCGGATGATCCATCAATGATGATTACCCACAGAATTCGCAACGTGTATCACCACGGTTCCCAACTTGAATTCAGAACCAAGGGTGACGCGAACAATGCAACCGACCCGTTTTTAGTGCCATCCCAAAATGTCATTGCGCAGTACGACAACTTTACTATTCCTTACATTGGGTACTATCTGGAATTTGTGAAAACGAAGCTAGGCATGGGTCTTATGCTCATTGTACCAGGTGCACTTCTGATCATTACCCAGATGATCAGTCTGGTCCGAACGCTTAGGGGGGAGTTGGGATCTAAAAAAAAATCCCTTCGGAACCCGAAACCCGACAGCAATTCCCATATTGGTTGAGATCCTCTCGAGGGGATACATATGAACTGCATTCATCCCTTCAAGAGGTTGGAGACAAAAAACCCGACAGGGTAAATCTAGGGGGAATTCATAATGGGAATCACATCAAAAATTGCGCTTGCCATGGCATCATCCGCTGTGGGCGCCGCCATGCTGGCCGGTGGATCATTTGCACTGTTTACCTCGCAGGCAACTAACGCAGGCAATACGTTTGCCGCCGGAACCGTCGCCGTGAATGCCACAAACAACGGTGCTCCCGCCTTTGTTTCTGCGACAGAGAACTTCTCCAACATGGCCCCTGGCGACTCGGGTACGGTCAACCTTACTGTAAAAAATACCGGAACCCTCGGAGAATGGGTAAAGATTTCGAATATGAACCCATCTGGCCTCATCTTTGACGCCACTACCACTGACATAAATACCACCACGGGCGCCACTGCAAACGATGAGCCATTAAGTCTTACGCCGAACGCCAACTTAACATCAGGTAACACGGGCTACTACCTAGCTTCAGGCGCATCTACGCAAATTGCGATCAACTATTCATTACCGTCGTCAGCCAACAATTTCTACCAAGCACAGAAAGGCACGGCTAACATCACGGTTGAAGCTGTTCAGGCCAAAAATAACACTGTCGATTCATCTAATGCCTTAGTCGCGGAAGGATCCAATACCGCGGTAGGTCCGCAAAGTTGGAACTGATTGTTCCAACTCAATGTTAAGTTGCAGTGGCTAAGTCCCATTGAGGCGTGGGTTGTCACCCCATGCCTCTGCTCCATAATTGGATTTTGGAGGGGTTCTAGGTGAATGTAAAGACGAAGATTTCCTTGCTTTCAATTACTGGGTTATTATCGGTAAGCACTCTGGTCGGCGGCAGCACCTTTGCCCTATTCACAGCACAAGCGCAAAACTCAAACAATGATTTTACCGCCGGCACCTTGACTATCACGCAAGAGCGGGATGACATCAGTCAGATCGGACCGATGTTCTACACATCGTCCACTTCTTCACAAGCGGGGGTGATCCCAAACGGACTGTGGGCACCAGGCGATCAGCACACGCGCGGATTGTTTCTTGAAAATACAGGGAGCCTGACTGCGAAGTTAACATCGCTATCCGCTACGCCGGTGGACGCTAACGGACTCTCTGCTGCAGATGCATCAGTAAATTCCAGGGACCTTAAAAATGATTCCACCTTTGCGAATCAATCAAATGTGATTGTTTGGGAATTATTGCCTGTATCTCCTTCTACAGGGAACGATGACGTTTGGTCAAATCAAGAATCAGCCACAACGATTGAACAAATCCTCGACTTTGTAAACTCACTGTATGAAAAATACGGGACAAAAGGTTATACAGGCCAGCAGTTGCTAGCCGCCGTCAACAAAGGCCTCCTACGCGACATCAATGACATTACGGCTGTTCAGAATGGCCAAGTGGTAACAGTAGACTCTGTACAGGTCCAGCAAATGATTAGCAAACCTATGTCGGATTTTGTGAGTCAATCCCCTGCAGATGTAAGTGGCCTCAATGATATGGTGATTCACCCAGGTGAGTCTACCCTACTTGCATTCACGGTAGGGTTTGATAAAAATCCTCCGCCGGGTGTGGATCCTAATTCCATGCAAGGTAAATCAGTTTACTTCAACTTCGGAACCAACTGGGTACAAACGAGAAACCACCCTAACCAATCGACCTCCCTTGTCACCGTCGGTTGATGACCCCTCTGTCAAGTCGACCAAGGTTCTCCACAGATCCTTGGCCGATGTTCTATATTCCACGACTTACCTTGTTTCGCCGATGACCCAATATACATTCGATTGACCAACCTGGCGCGCAATGCCCATCGGGCGATTGATATCAGTTGGTGGGAGATGTGATTGCAGACCGTGCGCAAAGCTCGCTCACGGTCTGAAGTCTATGTGATCGGCCCCCTGTATGGTATGCGAGGGCACCGGAGGTGTTGTCGTTTCCGCTATAGCAATCGGTCCGACTGAACTTTTGTCCATGTCGGCGCGCACAACTCTAGAATACAGTGTGACAGACGGATTTTTGGGGGGAACCTTATGACACCGAAGAGCATTTGCATTCAGGACCTCAATGCGGCGATTGCCTTCGCCAAGCAACTCAAGATCAACATCGCGCAGGGCAGGTATAGACTGGCAATCAACGGAATTTCAGATCTGCTGTTCGTTTTGGGGCGGGCATTGACCTGCATCAACCGTCTGGAGTTCATTCGCGGGAAGAAAGCCATCCCATCCATTGCGCCTAATCCGGCTGCCAGGCCAAAGGCGGCTCCCGCCCGCAACAAAACTGAGTGCATTCAACTCGTGGACCTTGCGATAGCCAACTTTGAGAGAGCCAAGCGGTTCGTTCAACAGGGCAGGTATGAAGACGCTGAAGACGC
>JAJYTO010000049.1 GCA_021793015.1 Bacillota bacterium | reverse complement strand
CCATGCGGCGAGCGCCAGTTGGGCCGTCGCCCCCACCCGTTGCTCGATGAGACTTGTGACGGGTTGATCCAGCACGTACGACATGCCCAGATTGCCGTGCACCAGGTTGTTCATATAATTCACATACCGAATCGGCAAAGGCTCATTGAGACCAAGCTGCTTGTCCACCTGCAGCACCAGCGATTCTGGCGCGTGGGGGCCCACGATGGCGCGGGCCGGATTGGCGGGCACGAGAAAAGCGATCACGAATGTGATGATGGAGATCCCAAGCAGCACGATCACTGCTCCGCCCAGGCGGCGAATGATATACGAGATCAAAAACGGCACCTCCTCTATGAACTGGCGTAGCCGGTGTCCCCGGCAGCCGCGTCGGCCAACCGCCGCCAGTCGAACGGCGGCGGCGCTGTGCAACCGGTTACCATGACGAGGGACGCGCGATACCCCTTACTCTTCCCAGACTGCCATTCTGTACGCAGGCAATTTTCAAGGGGCGGGAACACGGTCTGTCTAGCGCACTCGACGGGGATTGAACAGTTCGCGCAGTCCGTCCCCGAGCAGGTTGAATCCAAGCACGGCCAGCATGAGCGCCAATCCGGGGTAATACAGCAGCCAGGGCGCGTATTCAAACACCTGCTGCCCCTCAGAGAGCATGCTGCCCCAACTCGGAGTCGGCGGCTGCACGCCGATGCCCAGATAACTCAGCGTCGATTCCAGCAGCATATTGTTCCCGATGGCCAGCGTCGTAAGCACTATCACGGGCGCCATGATATTGGGCAGAATAATCCTGAACAGAATCCGCCACTGTCTGCTGCCGAGCGCCCGCGCGGCCTGTACGTACTCAAACTCTTTGACCTTCATGACCTCCGCGCGCACGATCCGCGCCATGACCGCCCAGCCGAGCACGCCGATGGCAATAAATATATTGCTGATCGACGGCGTCAACACGGCTACGAGAGCCACAACAAAAAGGATGAAAGGAAACGCCAGCATGATATCGGTGATACGCATGATGACACTGTCCACGAAACCGCCGTAATACCCTGATATAATCCCCAACGTCGTGCCGATAAACAGACTGATGAGACTGGCAAACACGCCGACCTCCAGCGACACGCGCGCGCCAAACAACAGGCGGCTGTACACATCGCGGCCAAGATCGTCCGTCCCCATGATGAACGTATGGTTGGGAGCCAAAGGCGCTCCATTGGGCGCCAGACCGTTTGCGAACTGGAAATCCGGGTTAAACGTCGCCAGTTTGCCCGCAAACACAGCGATGAAGATCAGCGCGAGCACCATCAGTCCACCGAGAAACACAAGCGGATACGCCCTCAGCACACGGACAAATTTGCTCTGCACCTTGGTCGGCGGATGCGCCAGCCGCTGCTGCAATGCTGGCATTGGCGGATCGCCCATCACGTTAGCCATGTTGCACCTCCCTGATCTTCAATCATACAAATGGCAGGCTGCGAAGCGGCCGGGTTCGACCTCTTTCCACGCGGGCGTCTGCGTCCTGCAAATCTCCATGACATCCTTGCAGCGGGGATGAAAATAGCATCCTTTTGGTGGATTGGCCGGACTCGGGAGATCCCCCTGCAAAATGATCCGCTCCCGCTTCACTTCCGGATTTGGGATCGGAACGGCCGACAGGAGAGCCTGCGTATAGGGGTGAAGCGGTTTTTCATAGAGTTCATCCGAGTCTCCCAACTCCACGATCTGACCCAGATACATGACGCCGATCCGGTCGCTGATATGCTTGACGACACTCAGATCGTGGGCGATAAAGACATACGAAAGGTGCAACTGCTTTTGCAGATCGTCAAGGAGATTGAGCACCTGCGACTGCACCGACACGTCGAGGGCCGACACAGGTTCATCCGCGATGATCAGCTTCGGGTCCACCGCGAGCGCGCGGGCGATCCCGATCCGTTGCCGCTGCCCTCCCGAGAACTCATGGGGGTAGCGATCCATCCTGCTGGCCGACAGACCGACTGTTTCCAATAATTCTGCCGCCCGTTTCTTCCTTTCCGCCGCAGAATCGAAGAGACTGTGGATGATCATCGGTTCCTCAAGAATCTGCCGCACGGTGTACCGGGGATTGAGCGACGCGTACGGATCCTGAAAGACAATCTGCATCTCGCGGCGCATCAGGCGCATCTGTCCCGCCTTCAATTTGCGGATGTCCCTGCCATTGAACAGAATTTGCCCCGCCGTGGGTTCGATCAGCCGCAAAATGCTGCGTCCCGCCGTTGACTTGCCGCATCCGCTCTCGCCAACGAGACCAAACGTTTCACCCGCCGCCACCTCAAAACTGACCCCGTCAACCGCGCGAACCTGACCGGCTATGCGGCGCATCACGCCTTTTCTGATCGGAAAATACTTCTTCAGATTGCGCACTTGCAGCAACGGTTCACTCACATGGCCACCTCCTTGTCGTCGATCAACCAGCAACGGGCCTGATGATTCTCCGTCACGGAGAGCAGCGACGGTTCGTTGTCCGCGCAGCGCTGGGTCGCATAGGGACAGCGGGACGCAAAGCGACAGCCTGCGGGCATCACTTCAATACTCGGCACATTGCCGGCAATGGACGACAAGCGTTGCTGTCTGTCCTCCAGACGCGGGATGGAATTCAGCAGACCGATCGTGTACGGATGAGTCGGGTTGCGAAAGATCTCTCTCACGGGCCCCTGTTCCACCACTTTGCCCGCATACATGACAACGACCCGGTCGCACATCTCCGCGACGACGCCCAGGTCGTGAGTGATCAGCATGATTGACATCTCGCGCTCCGCCTTCAGCTTCCTCATAAGATCGAGAATCTGGGCCTGGATCGTCACGTCAAGAGCCGTGGTCGGTTCGTCCGCGATCAGCAGCTTGGGATCACAGGCCATGGCGATGGCGATCATCACGCGCTGGCGCATGCCGCCCGACAGACGGTGGGGGAACTCGTCCGCAATGTCCTCAGCCCGTGGAATGCCCACCAGCTTTAACAGGTCCACCGCTTTGCGCTTGGACTGCTCTTTGCTCATGCCACGGTGAATGCGCAGCGATTCGCCGATCTGCTTGCCGATCTTGTGCACAGGATTGAGTGAGGTCATGGGCTCCTGAAAAATCATGGCGATGTCATTGCCGCGAATCTTGCGCATGCTTGCGTCCTTAAGTCCTACCAGTTGTTTCCCTTCAAATAAGATAGTGCCCTCCCGGATCTTCCCATTTACGCTCAGCAGTTGCATGATCGACAGCGAGGTCACGCTCTTGCCGCATCCAGATTCTCCGACAATACCCAGCGTCTCGCCCTTTTCAATCACAAAACTGACATCTTCGATCGCGGGCAGATAGCCGCTCGCAGTGAGAAAACTCGTCGTAAGGCCCGATACTTCCAATAACGCCGACATTGTTATCACCTCGATTTCGTCACTTAGACTAGCAAATTCGTGTTCATGGTGCAATCATTCCACACACGAAATTGTCTGCGACACGTGGACTATGCGCAATCTATATCGTAACACATCCACTTGGACGCCGCCTTATCAATATTAACCACTATCAGTACAAGACAAGGACATGAAAAAGAGCCGGATTCCCGACTCTATCCCGAAACCAACATGGTCCCTGCCGGTCGGAGACATCTATTGCGCCCCTGCTCAGACACCGCTGTCGCTAAACTCGCGACGGGCGCAATAGATGTCTCCTCCCTGAGCGGGCATTGTGTCCGCGAAGAACACTGCCGGCGCCCTTTTCATTCACTGCTTCGCAAAACTCAGGCATGAAGATCTATTACGACTTGGCGCGCGGACTCTCCTTCGCATATCGGCTCGACAGTTCCGTCAGCACATCGCGCACAGGCAGCGTCTGCTCCCGCAACAGCACCATGACGTGATACATGAGGTCCGCCGTCTCGCAGCGCAGCTCATCCGCGCTGCGGTTCTTTGCGGCGATGATCACCTCGGCGGTTTCCTCGCCCACTTTTTTCAGGATCTTGTCGATGCCCTTGTCAAACAGATAGGTGGTGTACGATCCCTCGGGCCGCTCCTGTTCCCGTTGCCGGATCCTGTCCTCCAGCGCCGCGAGGATGTCGTGTCCCGATTCTCCGAAACGTGCACGTTCAGACTCCAGATCGCCGTCAAAACAGGAAAAGCGGCCCGTGTGACACGCCGGTCCAGACGGCGACACCACCACGAGCAGCGAATCATGGTCGCAGTCCGTGTCAATCGTGACGACCTTCTGCGTATGCCCGGACGTTTCGCCTTTATGCCACAGTTGTTGCCGCGAACGACTGTAGAACCATGTCTCGCCTGTCTCCAGTGTGCGCGCCAGTGACTCTTTATTCATATAGGCAAGGGTCAACACCGCGCCCGAGGCCTGGTCCTGCACGATGGCCGGCGCCAGTCCCTGCGCATCAAAACGGACGTCCGCCAGCGCATCATCTGTCAACGATGGAAACAACCTCACGAACAGGCACTCCCCTCTCTCGCAAATAGGCCTTCACCTGCCGCACTGAGGTCTCCGCAAAGTGAAAGACACTGGCAGCCAGTGCAGCATCGGCCTTCCCCGCCGTCAGCACATCGTAAAAATGTTCCTTGGCGCCCGCCCCGCCAGACGCGATCACGGGAATGCGCACGGCGTCCGACACCATGGCGGTGAGCGCCAAATCGTAGCCGTTTCGTTGCCCGTCCTGGTCAAAACTCGTCAGCAGAAGCTCGCCCGCCCCCAACTGCTCCGCCCGCTTGGCCCATGCGAGCGCCGACCAACCGGTGGCGATTCTTCCGCCGCCGATCAGAACCTCCCAATCTCCGCGCTCTGCGGAGTGTCTCGCGTCGATGGCAACCACCGCGCACTGGGATCCAAAGCGGTGCGCGGTTTCCGTGATCAGCGCGGGATCGCGCACCGCCGCAGAATTGAGCGACACTTTGTCCGCCCCCGCCCGCAGCACTTCACGCACGTCATCCACACTGGACAGCCCGCCCCCAACCGTGAAGGGTATGAACACCTGCTCGGCGGTCTGCTTGACAATGTCGAGCAGGATGGAACGACCCTCGTGAGTCGCGGAAATATCGAGCAGCACCAGTTCGTCGGCGCCCTGACTGTCATACTGCCTTGCGAGCGCCACGGGATCGCCGGCGTCGCGCCTGTTGCCAAAGAATGATTCGTGTTTGACCACACGTCCTTGCGCGACATCGAAACAGGGGATAATCCGCTTCGTCAGCATCGTCTCACCGTCCTTCTGCCACCCGCAGGGCCGCAGCCACATCAAGCGTTTCTTCGTAGATGGCCTTCCCGGCAATCACCCCGGACAGCCCCTGATCTTCCCGTGCGCGCACCGCACGGATATCGTCCAGGTTGCGCACGCCGCCGGACACGACGACCCGGAGTCCCGACGCCTGCGCCAGGGCGACTGCCGCGTCCACATTGGCGCCGCTCAGCATGCCGTCCCGCGATATGTCCGTGTAGATGCATTCCCGCAGGCCCAGACCGTACAATTCTATGGCAAATTGGTGAGCAGAGATCTCTTCCGTATCCAGCCACCCCGCTGTCGCCACCGACCCGTCACGCGCGTCCACTCCGACCGTGACGGCCGTTCCGTACCTGTCAATCGCTCTTTGAACGAGGTCGCGGGACCGCACGGCCGCCGTTCCGAGCACGCAGCGCCACACACCGCGCTCCAGCCAGCGTTCGACGTCAACCAACGAGCGAACGCCGCCGCCGATCTCCACAAGCAGATCGGTCTGATCGACAATCTTCCTGACGATCGCCGCCGTGTCCGGAGCTGTCTGCCCACTTCGGGCCGCCTGCAGATCCACGATATGAAGATGCGTGGCGCCGCTGGCGGCAAATTTCTGCGCGATCGCGACCGGATCGCCGTAATTGGTGATGTTTGCGAAGTCCCCCTGCCGCAGCCTCACAGCGAGCCCGCCGTACAGATCAATCGCTGGCAGAACCAGCATGCGCGTCTTCCTCCTTGCGGGCGGCTGGACAATACGCGGCAAAATTGCGCAGCATGGTCAGCCCCGTATATGAGCTCTTCTCGGGATGAAACTGCATTCCGAATATATGACCGTGCGCAACGACGGCCGGAATCTCCCGGTGATACGTGGTGGTCGCCACAGTCACTGCGGCGTCGACGGGCTCGACGTAAAAACTGTGGACAAAGTAGGCGTAAGCGCCGCGTTCAACGCCCGCCAGAAGCGGATGGCCGGACAAGAGAGAGAGTTGGTTCCAGCCTACATGCGGAATCTTGAAATCGCCGCGCATCCTCTTCACCCGACCAGGAATCAACCCCAGCCCGACATGTTCGCCATGCTCTTCACTCGCCGAAAAGAGCAACTGCATGCCCAGGCAGATCCCCAGCAATGGGCGGTCGCTCCTGGCGTAAGCCTGCAGAGGCGAGAGCAGTTCCCGGCGCCGCAGGTTCGCCATGGCGTCGCCAAAAGCGCCAACCCCGGGCAATACCACGCCCGACGCTGTCGTCAGTTGCGCAGGGTCGGAGGTAATCACCGCCTCGCAGCCCACGCTCTCCAGCGCCTTTTGCACACTGCGCAGATTGCCGACACCGTAGTCCACAATCGCGATCATGACGCCGCACCCCCTGCGCGCTGTCGCAAAGCCTCGACAAACGCGTCCACTTCCGTCGCTCGCAACTGATAGCTGCGACGGTTGGCCACCAGCCGCGCCGACACCGTTCCCAATTCGACGAGTGTGCCCAACCCATTTTCCGCCAGGGTGCGACCGGTCTCCACGAGATCGACGATGCAGTCCGCCAGTCCGATCAGCGGAGCCAGTTCCACGCTCCCCTGCAGATCGATGACTTCGATCTGGCGTCCCAACCGCCGAAAATAGTCTGTCGTGAAACGGGGATATTTGGTCGCCACCCGCTTGACGGCGCCAACGTCCGTATGGGGCCAACCCGCAACGACCAGACGGCAGACGCCAATCCCGAGATCGAGCAACTCATGCACGTCCGCCTGCTTTTCGTACAGCACATCTTTCCCCACGATGCCCAGATCGGCGGCGCCATGCTCCACGTAGGCAGGCACATCCACCGGCTTTGCCAACAAATAGCGCACGTCCCGCCGGCCGTCTTCCAATACGAGCCGCCGCGACTCGCCCAAATCGGCGGGAACCGGATACCCCGCGTTTGCAAGGATCAGTGCTGTGGCGTCAAGAATACGACCCTTCGCCAACGCGATCGTCAGCATGACAAATCACCTCCCGGCGCCAGAATGCGAACGATGTCCCGGCAGAGAGCCGCAAAATCCTCATCGCTTGCGGTCACGGCGCCGTCATTTGCAAGCATCGCCCAGGGGCCGCGATTCATCGCGCCCGCCGCGTCCGCAATGGTCGATCCCCCAGTCTCAGACTCCGGCGCAAAGCCAGCGACGGATCTCCCAGTCCCAGACCCCGTAACTGCGCCGACGGCGGACGCCCCCGCCTCCGACTCCGGCGCAACGCCGGCGACGGCAACCCGATGCTCCAGCCGACGCAATTCGCGCCCGACGGCCAGCGCCAGCCTCCTCGTGTTCGCGCCATAGTACAAACGGCGCACAGGATCGCCGCACGACGACTCGCCAAGCGCCGCCAGCACCCGTTCGACATGAACGACGCAACCAGTGGCCGCCGCCTGGTTGCCAAATTGCGCGAGCAGCGCGTCATACCGTCCTCCGAACGCAATCGGCTGTCCGAGCGCGTCCGCATAGCCTTCAATCGTGATTCCGGTGTAGTATTCATGATCCAGGCACAATCCCAGATCAAGATGCACCACGTCCTCCACCCCATGGTCGGACAGCGCGGTCAGGAGTTCCTGCCACTCGTCGCAGGCCCGTTGCGCCGCCTCCACAAAGGCGATCGACCGGGCCTGTTCGATGGCGTCCTTGCCGCCGCGAATCCGGGGCATGATCCGCAACGAAGCCAGCCAGTCCGCAGGCAGCGACTGCACTTCGCCCGCAAGAGTCGCATCATAAGCCACCAGATCCTTGGCGATCAGCGCCCGTCTCAGCCGCGTGCGCAGTCCTGGAGCAAGAACGGAAAAAAGCGCTTGTACGAACCCCATATGACCCAACGCAAAGCGGAATTCTGTCAGGCCAACCGCGCGCAGGCCGCCCGCCATAAGAGCGATAATCTCCGCGTCCGCGTCCGGACCGCTGTCTCCGATCAGCTCGACTCCGGCTTGCGTGACTTCGACAGGTTCCTGTGCCCGCCCGCTTCGTCCACTGTACGTCTTCGCGCAATAGCAGATGCGCAGCGGCAGCGTCTCGGCGGCGAGCAGCGTCGTCGCCACTCTGGCAACCGGCGTGGTCATTTCCGGACGGAGTGCGATGGTGCGGCCTTCCCGGTCGAACAACCGAAACAGGCGCTCATCCTCATCCCGATGCAGGCCCCGTGCGATGGTTTCCGCATACTCAAAGAGCGGAGTCTCTACCGACTGATATCCCCACTGTTCAAACTCCCTGATCAATCGATCCTCCACGGCGCGTTTTCTGGTCAACTCACAGCCGACGTAATCACGTGTGCCAACGGGCCGTTCCACAAAGTCGCTCTGCATGCGCCGATACCCCAGTTCAATGCTTTAGTTTGCTAATATACTAAAGGATTTTGTTACAGGTATCCTAGCATCGCGGCAGATGCGTGTCAAGCCGCCCACGGAAGCGGAAACGACCACGAACGCAAATGGGGCGGGGGAACGGTGGCAAACCGGACTCTGGCGGGTGTTCAGCGGCGCACGCGGGATCATATCGCCTTCTTCGGGGACTTTATCTCTTCTCCCCAATCCTTCTTGAACGGACTCAACAAGGATGCAGGCGTCAGGATGACCAAGCAAATTTTGTCTCTTGACTTCCACCGGCTTCTGCCTATAATGAACGTTAAATTCGAGTGTCCACATAGAGGAGGTGATGTCCACGATGCGGACAGACGAAGGGCAAATCGCGGTCATTCAAAAGATGGCCGACATTCTTGATTTGATTGCCGGACAGGACGAGGTGAACGTCTCGCGGATCAGCCAGCATCTGGGCATTCCCCGAACCACGGTTCATCGGATTCTGCAGACATTGGCGACGTGCAATGTCCTGACGCCGGAGTATCGACCGGGACCGCGGGTGATCGGTTGGGCGCATCACGCGTTTGAAAAGATGGAGCTCCGGGAGGCGGGCGCTCCTGTTCTGGAACATCTCGTGCAACTCTTTCAAGAAACCGCTTCCATCTTCGTTCGTGTGGGAGCTTCGCGCATTTGCATCGAACGTCTGGAGGGGATGGGACTTTTGCCCCACAGGATCAAGATCGGTGAATCGGTGCCGCTTCACGCAGGATCTGCTGGTCGCATTTTGCTGGCGTGGCTTGATCCATCTGAACAAACCCGGCTCTGGCAGGAATCGGTCAACCTGTTTGGGCCAATCGGGACGGGACGTTCACCAAATTGGCAGGGCATCCGGAGGGATGGTTGGACGATCAGCCTGGGTGAGCGCGATCAGATCCTTTCGTCGATAAGCGCACCGATTTTCGGGACAAGCGGCGAGGTCGTCGGTGCGTTGTCCGTGTCTGGCCCAAGAGAACGGTTATCCGACGCGCGGATGCATGCGATCGCGCCCGAACTGCAAGCGGGCGCGGAGACGATCCATCAACGGATGAACGGACTTCCCATTGCAAACATCACGTGACAGGAGGGCATAAAACATGGGAAAACCCCCGCTTTCGGGAGTCCGCGTTTTGGAACTCGGAACCTTGGTGGCCGCGCCGTCAGCCGGTCGTATTCTCGCGGATTTTGGCGCGGACGTCATAAAAATTGAACCGCTTGAGGGGGATCCGCTCCGCAAATGGGGAAAACTCGCGCCGTCCGGTTCGTCGTGGTGGTGGCACATGCAGGCGCGCAACAAACGTCTGGTCGCGATCGATTTGAAGACTTCCGAAGGCCAGGAGATCGTCCGTGATCTGACACTGCAAACGGACATTTTGATGGAAAACTTGCGCCCCGGCCGCCTGACGTCATGGAATCTCGGTTATGAGCAGGTCGCCGCCCTCAATCCGTCCATTGTGTATGTGAGCATCTCCGGTTACGGACTGAGCGGTCCCTATTGTGAGCGCGCCGGATTCGGAAACATCGCCGAATCCATGGGAGGACTGCGATACGTGACGGGCTTCCCCCATATGCCTCCCGTCCGTACCGGCACCTCCCTGGGAGACGAAGTCGCGGCTTTCCAGGCCGTCATCGGAGCGCTCATGGCTTTGCACCGGCGGTCGGTCGATCCGGATCGCAAGGGAGACCACGTGGATGTCGCCTTGACGGAATCGGTTCTCAGTCTGACCGAGGGCATGTTGTCGGAGTATTTGCATGAGGGAGTTGTGCAGGAGAGAACGGGGAATCAACTGCTGCGGGCAGCACCTTCCAATATCTATCCGACCGCGGATCAAAAATGGATCGCGATAGGCGCAAACAGTTCCGGCACATTTACGAAACTGTTGACGATCATGAACAGAACGGACCTGTTGGATGATCCCAGGTTTCAATCGAACCCTGGCCGCGTCGCCCACGCGGATGAGCTGGATCAGTGGATTGCGGACTGGACCAACCGGCACTCACTGAATGACCTTGTGGAGATGCTGAACCGCGAGGGTGTGCCGGCAGGCCCCGTGATGAACGCGGAGGACATCGCCCATGATCCACAGTACCTCGCCCGCGGCATGATCCACTACGTTTCTTCCGCCGCCCTGGGCGAGGTCGGAATGCCGGGCGTCGTTCCGACATTGAAACGATGTCCGGGAGCCATCCGGACGGTCGGAGGAGAGATAGGCCAACACACAGACGAGGTGCTCCAGGAGTTGCTCAGCCTGTCCTCCGAGAAGATCGGACGATTGCGAGAGCAGTCCGTTGTTTCTTAGAGAGATCGTCCGGAAATCACCGGACAAGTGTCCTCTCGTCCTCTTTCTCACCCGAGTGCCAGGAACAGCTTGAGACAGCCGCAAAGGAGGAACCGCAGTGGCGACATGGATCATGACGGGAGGTCTCGCGTTTGACAGTGACGGCGAAACAGTCAAACAGGATCAGCTTCAGATCCGGGTTCGTACAGGGCTGGATCGGGAGATCGAATTGGCGGACGACGATGTGGTGCTGCCGGGTCTGATCGATTTTCACGCTCACATCAGCCGCGGGGGCGTGGGTGTCGGGGCGCCGGCGAACCTTGTCCTCCAATCCGGCGTCCTCGCCGTCGCCGATGCGGGCACTCATGGATGGGCGAATTGGGTTCCCTGCGCGGATGACGGTTGCTTTCCACTGATCAAGTCGTGGATTTCCTTGCTGCCAGACGGTCTTGCGCATCATCCCTTTTCGCCTCGATTCAAGGGGCTTGGAGAAAATGAAGGCGCTTTCCTGTCGGAGTTGTTCGAGGCAGAGTCCAGTTCGTTGATCGGCCTCAAGATTCGCCTCGGTCAGCACGACGCGAGTGAAGATGAGCGTCTTCTGACGGAGGGAGTGTATTGGGCGCGACGCCTCTGCGTTCCGCTCATGGTTCATCCGACAGGGACATTTCTTCCTCTCCGCGATGTGCTGGAACCGCTTGCGGCAGGGGATGTCTTGACCCATGTCTTTCAGGGACGCCGCGGATCCATTCTGCACGACGGAAGAATTGCGCCAGAAGTGTTTGTCGCTTCGAAGAAGGGGGTGATCCTGGACATCGGTCACGGAGCCAACCATTTTTCCTGGCAGGTATTCCGGCAAGCTTTTCACGAGGGACTTCTGCCGGATACGATCAGCACGGATTTGACGGGAAACACATGGGCGAGGTCTCCTGTATACAGTTTGCCTTATGTCGTCTCAAAAATGCTGGCCGCCGGAGTGACTTGGCGCCGCGTCTGCGAAGGAGTCTGGCGGAATCCGGTGAAATACCTGCAGTTGCGGATTCCGGACGATTCGGTCGTGGTCTTGCGACCGGAAAACCGTCAAGAGGAGTTTCTGGACGCAGAGGGCCAAAGCGTGACGGGAAGTCACGTTTGGCGACCTGTGTTGATGGTGGCTTGTGGCGTCGTTGCCGTGGACGGACTTGACTGACGGCCCGGCTCAACGGTTCGGCTCAACGGAAGGGAGGACGATGTTTGTGGAACAGGTGGTCATCATGGATGTGACGCCGCGCGACGGGCTGCAGGACGCCGGGTGGTACGTGCCTTTGGAGGAAAAAGCGGCCCTGATCCGGGGGCTGGTCGATGCCGGAGTTCGTTCTGTGGAGATCACGTCGTTCGTTCATCCGAAGTGGATTCCGCTTCTTGCCGACGGTGACCGTCTTGTGCCGCTGCTCCGCCGCTTGAAAGGGACATGGATCGCCCTTGCGCCCAATGAACGCGGCGTCGAACGGGCCGCGGCAGCCGGCGTGTCAGGCGTAACCCTGGTCGCGTCTGCGAGTGAAAGCCACAACCGGGCCAATCTTAACCACTCGCGGACAGAGACGCTGGACATCCTCCGCCGCGCGGCCGAACGCGCCCGCGCGGCCGGCCTCAAGGTTCGGGGGGCCGTCAGCACGGCATTTGACTGCCCGTTTGAAGGAACGGTCCCAATCGCCTCAGTCATGGCGGTCGTGGAGGCGTACCTCGCGCTGGGCGTCGATGAAATAGGGATTGCGGACACGATCGGAACAGCAAATCCTTCCGCTGTGAAAGAGCGTGTGCGCGCACTGAACGACGCATGCGAAGGAGTTCCCTTGAGTCTGCACCTCCACGACCGCTGTGGATGGGGATTGGAAAATATTTCTGCCGCTTATGAGTACGGCGTCCGTCGTTTTGAAGCCGCGTTGGGGAGTTTGGGCGGATGTCCGTACGCTCCCGGCGCCGCGGGAAACCTGGATACAGAACGACTGGTGTCCTTCTTCGCCGAACAGGGGATCGATACGGGAATTGAGGTCGACAAACTCGCGGCGGTTCGGGAACGTTTGTTTACCGTATTGTCTCATCGGTTGCCGGCGCCCGAGTGATCTGGAAACTTGCAATGAGAAGATTGGGGGGAAATTCAATGTCAACGCCGCTGCAAACGGCAACCATCGCGGATCGCATGGATCGACTGCCTTCGTCAAGCTACTTCACGAAACTGGTTGCGCGCGTCTCCACGGGTGGATTCTTCGAGTTTTATGAACTCTTCTTGGCGGGATCGATCGGCGCCGCCCTGGTCAATCAGAAAGTGATCTCGATAGGCGGTCTCGCCTATTTCATTGGGGCCGCGTTTATCGGAATGTTTTTCGGCACCATGGTCTTGGGCAAAGTAAGCGATGTGATCGGCCGAAGAAACGGGTATGTGTATTCGCTTCTGAGCTACTCTTTTTTTACGGTTTGCATGGCGTTTGCTCCGAACGCCGTGTGGATTGACATTTTCCGCATGTTGGCAGGCGTCGGCGTGGGCGCGCAACTGGTGATCATCGACACGTATATCAGCGAGATGACGCCGGCTTGCAAACGCGGCTACTATATCGCCTTCAGCCAGTTCATCACCTACTGGGCCGTGCCCGTTGTTGCGTTTCTCGCCTATCTTCTCGTGCCAACCCATTTCTTGATGGCCGGCTGGCGTTGGGTTGTTCTCATTGGGGCTCTGGGATCGATCGTGGTATGGTGGATCCGGTGGGGTCTCCCGGAATCGCCGCGCTGGTATGAGAACGCGGGTCAACACGGCAAGGCGGACGAACTCATGACGCGCCTGGAGCAGACAATTGAGCGCCAATCCGGACAGCTTCCGCCTGTGCAACATGGGAAAAATGCCGTGGAACGGAAGGGGAAATTCGCCGAAATCTGGGTTCCGCCGTATCGTTCGCGAACGATCATGCTGCTCATTTTCAACCTGTTTCAGACCGTCGGTTTCTACGGGTTTGCGGCATGGGTGCCCACGCTCCTGGTCAGCGAAGGCGTGACTCTGCTGCATTCTCTCTTGTACACGTTCATTATGGCCTTGGCGAACCCGTTTGGACCGATTATCGGCATGCTCACATCCGACCGGTTCCAACGCAAGACGATGATCGCAATCGTCGCCATCTCCATCGCCGTTTCAGGAACGATCTTCTCCTTCATGCGGATTCCGTTCTTTATCATCCTGTTCGGAATCATCATCACGCTCCTCAACAACTGGTTCAGCACCTTGTTTCACTCATATCAGGCGGAGCTGTATCCCACGCGCATCCGCGCCACAGGGGTCGGATTCACCTACAGTTGGAGCCGACTGAGTTCCGCTTTCACCGGTTTTCTGATCGTCTGGCTGTTGAGTTCCCTGGGCGTCGTTGGGGTGTTTGCCTTCATCGCCTTTGCGATGCTGGTCGTGGCCGTTGTGATCGGTGGATTCGGACCGCGCACCAGTTTGCTCAGTTTGGAGGAAATATCGTCTGAATAAAACCGTTCTGAACATGCCTCCACAATCCCAGCAAGCGTTTCCCCCGTATCGGTGACGCAACGCCAGCGATACGGGGGAATTCGGGTTATTGTACCCACATGTTTCGACCCGGTTGTTGGTGGCGCGCGTGAGATTTTGCTTCGCAAAACTCAGGTATGAAAGTCTATCCCAAAAATAGCGGCCGCTCCTGAAGTCCAGAACCAGAGTCCCCCAGAGGTCGGTCAACTCACTGCTGCGTAGAGCTCTTATGGCTGCCGACTGCAATCCTCCTGCCCGGAGCGGATCACGCGGGCCGGGGAGCCTGCGGCAAACGCACCCGCAGGAATATCGCGCGTCACCACGGAGCCCGCCCCGATGACGGCTCTGCGCCCGATAGTGACGCCGGCGAGGATCGTGACATTGGCGCCGATCATGACTTCATCTTCGATGACCACTGGACCAAAACGATATTCATCGATCAGGTACTCATGAGTAAGAATCGTGGTGTGATACCCGACAATACAGTTGTCGCCAATGGTGATCCATTCGGGATGGATCGTGTCCATCATCGCATAGAGGGCGATCGCCGTACCTCTGCCAATGCGCATGCGCAACAGTCTGCGATAGACCCAGTTTTTAAATCCCATATGGGGAATGACCCGGGCTGCCAGATTGACGCACACCGACCACGCCACCCTGCGGACAGGAACGGTTTCATACAGACGATAAAGAGGATTGTACGATCCCCGCGCGTCACTCGGCAACATAAATCGGTTCAGCCGTCGCATGGCGATGGCGACCCTCCTTCGGGAGACTGGCGTCGCCTTCAGTATTCGTGTTCTTCCATACTCGACATGAGTTTTTCGGACAATTCACGCGCAGCGTTGTATCCCATGCGCTTCAGCCTCTGGTTCATCGCCGCCACCTCAATGATAATCGCGAGGTTGCGCCCGGGACGCACCGGCACGGTCAGGCAGGTCAGTTCGACATCGTGGATCTTGCGCTTCTCCTCGTCCAATCCCAGACGGTCATAAGGACGATCATCCTGCCACGCCTCAAGTTCGATGATCATCTCGATGCGCTTGTGGGTGCGGATCGCCCCCGCTCCAAACAGCGTCATGGCATTCAGTACGCCAAGCCCGCGGATCTCCAGCAGATGCTGCAGGAGCGGCGGCGCCGTGCCAACCAGAGTGTCGTCGGAGATTTGGCGAATCTCGACCGCGTCGTCGGCGACCATCCGGTGCCCCCGTTTCAGCAGTTCCAGCGCGGTCTCGCTCTTTCCGATGCCGCTTGCCCCCGTCATCAGGATGCCGATCCCATAAACGTCCACCAGCACCCCGTGCACGAGTATTTCAGGAGCCAGCCGCAAATCCAGAAAGGTCGTCAGTTGACTCACGAATTTGGGTGTCGACGATGCCGTGCGCAGCAGCGGCACGAAGGCCTGTTGCATCGCGGACCGAAGCGCGGGGCGCAGTTCGAGTTCCCTTGTCACAACCAGGCAGGGCACAGTTCCGGCCCGGCAAAGATCCGTGACGCGCCGAGTCACTTCTTCATCCGACATGGACGAGAGAAACGCCATTTCAGTCCGCCCAAGAACCTGTACCCGTTCAACCGGAAAGTGCATCAGAAATCCCGCCAGAGCCAGCCCCGGGCGGTTGATCTCCGGAGTCCGCACGCGTCGCCGCAAGCCGCTTTCTCCGGAGATCAGTTCCAAAGAAAACTCCTCAATCAATTCCGCAACCGTTACATATTTGTCCAAACAGTTTCCCCCATCCTAAATCAGCAAGCCGACAGGCAAGAGGATTTCACACTCTTGCCCCATCGGCTGTCTACTCCATATACACTGTCTGCTGCACTGTCTGTCCATCGCGCGGACTTGCCGATGCCGCCAAGGATGTGGCCGCCGACTCCATAAAGCGTCGTACCTCAACCCTTTTCGGACACGCATATATAGACTACCTGACGACGAACTCTGACGCAAACTCCCGACGCGCAACCGCTCGCCTTCCCGTTTCCCTGAATGCCCCCATCGCGCCGCTTTGCGCCTGCATCGAGGACTTTATCACTGCTCCCCTGGAATGCTCCCTCACGTACAGGGAACGTACGCTCGGTCCGCATTCTTGGCTCGCTTCCTTGCATTGCGCGGGTCTTACCTGACCCCTTTTTATACGGCAACTTGCCTGCCGCTTCCGGGAAGCTGCCATGGCTGGCGGTGGCCGTCAGGCCATGTTGGTTTTGAACAGGCTTTAATACACGGCCTCTTCTGTTTCTTTGTCAAAAATATGAAACTTGTTCATGTCGATCCCCAGCTTGAGCCGTGTGCCCGCCTTGACATCCCCCCGCGCGACGATTCGACCCGTCACTGGCTGTCCGCTCACGTCCATCAGCAGGTACATCTCCGATCCCATGTGTTCCACAACGTCCACACTGGCTTCAAAGACGCCGCCCGGAAAGGTTTCCAAGTACAGCGGTTCATCGTGGATGTGCTCCGGCCGGATGCCAAGCACCACTTCTTTGCCGATCAGGCTCCTGTTGCGCATCACCTCGTGGCGCCCTTCAGGAATGGTGAGCGACATGCCCTCTGCGACAAATTTGATCGTTCCGCCTGACTCCTCGATCCTGCCTGTGACAAAATTCATGGAGGGCGAGCCGATGAAACCCGCCACGAAAAGGTTTCTGGGCTGGTTGTAAATCTCCTGCGGCGTGGCCACCTGTTGAATGAAGCCGTCTTTCATGACGACGATGCGATCGCCCATGGTCATGGCTTCCGTTTGATCGTGAGTGACATAGATAAACGTGGTCTGCAGCCGTTGATGCAGTTTGCTGATCTCCGTGCGCATCTGCACCCGCAGTTTGGCGTCAAGGTTGGAGAGCGGTTCGTCCATCAGAAACGCCTGGGGTTCGCGCACGATGGCCCGCCCCAGAGCCACCCGTTGCCGCTGGCCGCCTGACAGCGCCTTCGGCTTTCGCGTGAGCAGACTGGAAATATCCAGAAGCTGCGCCGCTTCGCGCACGCGCCTGTCGATCTCTGCCTTCGGGAAATGCCGCAATTTCAGTCCAAACGCCATGTTTTGATAGACGGTCATATGAGGATAGAGGGCGTAGTTCTGGAACACCATCGCGATGTCGCGATCTTTCGGGGCCACATCGTTCATCCGCCGCCCGCTGATCATCAGATCCCCTTCCGAAATCTCCTCAAGACCCGCGATCATGCGCAGGGTGGTCGATTTTCCGCAACCGGAAGGCCCAACCAGCACGATGAATTCCTTATCCGCAATCTCCAGATTAAAGTCGGTGACCGCCACCACATTGCCCTGATAGCGCTTATAGACATTCGATAAAGTAACGTTTGCCAAATACAACAATCTCCTTTCAAACTCCGTGGTCTGGGATGGAACTGCTCCCATAGTATAGCCCGGACCAGTCAACGACTCCATATGGCAACGTACACAAACATCGGACGTACAGGTTTGGGCACATCGCCATGATCGCTCGCTCATCCATAACTATTTCCCGATCGAAGTTTTTCTGTCGATAGTTTCATCGATGCGTTCTTACTTCAACAATGTTGCCATCAATGCTTTGCCAACGCTGCAAGCGATACTTCTCAGGCGGCGTTTCGCCGGCGATTGGCAGACGCCGGTCGTAGGTCTATATGTCAAAAGGCTCTGCGCTGAGTTCGAACGCGATGGCGAGCCTGCCTTCCGCATCATGCCCAGCCATCAGCAAACGCCCGCGTTCGTCGAGTTCCCAGTCCGTCAATCCCTCGGCGTAAATCCAGCCATGTTCCATCTTGAGGCCAACCCGGTAGGGGCCATCGCCCACGACGACGCCCCGCAGGTAGCGAACCACGCCGTTGCGGATAAAGGCGCAGACAGTCATGGCCTGTTCCTGTCGATGCGCCGCATAGGCGCCGTTTGTCGTTTCCAGGTGAATAAAAATATCTTGGTTAGCAAATTTATCAAGTTCGACCTGCACAGCCTCCGCTTCAATCGCTTGCATCGTTTCCATCTCCCCCTGACCATCCTCGATAATCCACACCCGCTATGAATCCATAAGCCTCCATCTCACACTGGCGCGCCGCCATCAGCGGAATGAAAAAGCGCCTGCGGCGTTATTCAGGTCAGGCGTTTAAACAGAATAGCGCTCCATACAGTGACCGCATCCTCAAAACGGCGGATGTCATAGCCAGTCATATCTCTGATGCGCTCAATGCGATAGAGCAGACTGTTGCGGTGCAGATAGAGTCTTCGCGCCGTCTCGCTCACGTTTAAATCGCATTGAACAAACTGCATGACGGTCTGTTCCAGTTCCGCGCCGAGCGCCAGCAACGCCGCAGCCGGGAGGATATGGTCCGCGTACGCCTGCTGGAACTGCGGCTTGACAGCGAAGAGCAACTCATAAACCCCCAGCCCGCGCAATGACAGCACGCGCTCTTCCGGCGCCAGTTCCTCGGCGGTCTGCGTCAAGTACAGCATGCGTTTGACGACCCTCAGCACTTCCGGAAAGCTGCGCAGAGGATGGCTCCAGACAGCGCGAACGTCGATGAACGACTCCGAAGCGAGGCCGTCCACAAGCGCTCCCGCCGTTTCTTCGCCAAACCCCTCCTCCGTTCCGTGCCTTTCATGACGCGGATGGGGAAATATGGCCACAATCAGTGCAGGATCAATCACCGTGTACGGGCTCAGCTCGGGACCCTCCGCCAGGGACTCCAGAGTCCTGCAGATATCGGAAGCCACATCCTGTACGCCTCGTTCATACGGTCGAAGCGTCACAATGCTCACGGGCCAATTCCACGGCACCGATACATTTTCGATGTCATCCTCAATGCGAATGGCTGCCGAAAACGCCTCCGGCGCTTCCCGCAGCACCGCCGTGATGTAAGTCATCCAAGCGGGCGCCAGTTCCTCCCGGCGAACTGGCATCACGCCTGCCAACAGGCGCAACAGATACAGTTCCGAGGAACTTACCTGGCCGCGCTGCGCGGCAACGTACAGATGTCCGCCATCTTTCTGCGGGAACGCCCACCACTCGCGCTCCCCATCGGCAACACCCTGCTCCAGTTCGGCGATCGGCCGGCAACGCAACTGCTCGGGAAGTTCAGGCACAACCCGGAGCCGATCTCCCAGCGCACGCGCAATCTCCTGATAGGTATCACGGAAAATCGCCGCAGGCGCATTTTCTTCCCGGTTGTTGGCGGCGCGCAAGCGCCATGAAAGTCTATCCAAAGTCCGCACCTCATTTGGGATAAAACTGCACCGTCTCTCCCACCTGCAGCAAGCCTGGCTGACTGCTGCGAAGCGTCCATAGGCGCGCGGTGTCAGTCGCGTCAAGATAACCGAGAATCCACCATCCGCCCGCCGATTCGCGCGGATAGATCCCCGTGTAGTGATGAGCCACAGCCACCGCGCCAGGCGCCACAACCGTGTTTGGAACAGCCTTGCGGTCCATCCGGAGCGCCTCGTGGACATATCCAAGGTAGGCGAACCCAGGCGTAAATCCAGTCGCCTGCACCCTGTACAGACAAATCGCGTGCAGGGCGATCACCTGCTTGGCAGACAGTCCCTGAGCCCGCGCCACGTCTTCCAGGTCCGTGTCCGCTCCGCCGTAGCGCACGCCGAACGAGTGGCAACGCGGCTCCTGCTCCTCCTGCGCCTCCGCAGGGGAGACTGCCCTCAGCGCATGTTCAATAAACGTGGAAATCGTCTCATCCTTAACCAGCGGATCACGGAGATAGATGACCAGATCCTCCGGACCGCTGACGACGTCCCAGATCGAATCGGATCGCGGGGCAAACATCAGCCGCCGTCGCTGTCGTGCGTCCAGGCCATGAATGCTGACGGCGCGATCCCCCATCCACTCGTAATGCGTCATGCAATGCGATCCCCCGGCTGCGCTGAACGCTCCGGCGTAAGCAAGATGACCGCCCCGTCCTCCTTCAAGGCGCCCAGCACCAGAACCTCAGACGTGAATCCGCCGATCCGCCGCGGCGGAAAATTGACGACGGCGACGACCTGTCGATGGAGCAGATCGTCCTCCCCATACAGCGCCGTCAGTTGTGCGGAACTCCATTTTACGCCCAGCGGGCCAAAATCAATCTCCAGTTGGTACGCCGGTTTCTTTGCCGTCGGATGAAGACGGACGGTCCTAATCACGCCAACCCGGATGTCGAGCGCTGCAAAATCTTCTATGCTGGCCACACCGCGTCCCATCCTTTCCAAAATGAACTATCTCGAACATGCGGTGGTCC
>JAJYTO010000291.1 GCA_021793015.1 Bacillota bacterium | reverse complement strand
TGATTGACGTTACCGTTCTCCCAGGTAATAGCGGGGGGCCCGCCGTGATGAGATGTCAACAACTAGACTCACTCAAGGGGAACCAAAATAAAGTGATTGGAATCGTTCAAGGATATGTTTCTTTTAAGGAGATGGTTGTCAGTCAGCAAACTGGCGAGCCTCGGGGAGTGGCAGTCAATCATTCGGGACTGGCAGTGGCTGTGCCGAGTGACGGCGTATTCGACAGAATGGAAAAGTTTTATAATTGATGATAAGGCGACGGGAGGATAGCCAATGCGCGCGTTATCGCTTGAACAGGCTTGGTCTAAGCCGAAAACGTTGATAGTAACTACAGTGATTGGGCTGAGTTGGTTTGTGATTGCCATTGCTTCGTACTCTGTGGCACGAGCATTGTTTCCTCACAGCCTCCATGGAGAGCTTATTTTTGCGAATGCTTCCTTAATAATACTGGGCTACACCTTATATTTGTTCGGTGTACCTCTTTTGTTTGACAGTCGGAGGGAACTGCTATCGTTTTGGAGACGAATAGGCTTTTTCTATTTTGACAGGAAGTCCGTCGTCATGTTCTCTCTCTTTGTGATACTAACGCTGATTATTGGGGGTGCGTCTGGGGAAATTCAGAAACAATTCGGCAATCAGACTTTGCCAATCATCACTTCAATTGAACCCCCCCTCGTCGAAGAACTGATGTTTCGAGGCATCATTCTTACGTTGCTTTTAAGGACTTACTCGAGATGGTTTGCCATTCTTTGGTCATCTCTGCTGTTTGCCTTCATCCACATTGAGCTGGGTGGTGAGTATATGATTATGGCATTTTTGGGAGCCTTGATGGTATTCTCTGTTTTGAGAATCCAGTCGAAAAGCATCTGGAGCGGCGCATTTGCCCACTTCGCCATGATCAAAGGACTCGCCGGCGCAACATTGGTGTCCTTTGTAGTTCTCGAATTGGTGCTCTTGTTTAGCAGGTTTATTCGAGTGGTCCGAGGTTCAGGATGTTGAGGTTCGGGTACTACGTTTTGATTCGCCGAGTCAAGTGAATGCCACTTTCATCAGCCAAGTGCTCGCAACATCAACGCAAGTCCCTTGACGGTAGAATGGCTTGAGCTGCATAACGGGAAGCTGTTAGTTCTGAGGGGGCGAGGGCACCGCAAGGTGCCTGACCTACCCAGCCACGAATAGGATAGCGAGAGTTACGAAGAGAAACCAAACAACTTTGTGTTAGCCAGGGTGACGGAGGGAGGGGGTTTTCCACCGCGCCAGCGGTTTAGTCCAAGACCCCTTGCGTCTGTATGTTGATTCGATTCATCCTCATGGTGTATACTTGATATATACCGCGAGGAGGTGATTGCATGGAGCGAGCAAAACTTTTCCAATCGGGACGGAGCCAGGCAGTGCGTTTGCCTAAAGAATTCCGTTTTAATGGTACCGAAGTATACGTAAAACGAGTCGGTCAAGCCGTTGTGTTATTGCCTATGGATGACGCGTGGGACTCATTGGCTCAATCACTGAATCTGTTCTCAGACGATTATATGGGAGAGCGCAGGCAACCATCGGAACAACAACGTGAGGAGCTGTTCTGATGCTCTATCTTCTCGATACCAACATCTGCATATACCTCATCAAGAGACGGTCGGACACGTTGCTAAATCGCATGCGCGTATTTCGTACGGGCGAGATCGGCGTCTCCGTGGTGACTGTCGCAGAGTTGCAATACGGTGTATCAAAGAGTGAAAACAAGGAACGAAATCAGGCTGCGCTGGAGGCGTTCCTCTTGCCGCTGGACATTGCAGAGTTTACTGTTGGTGAGACTGTTATATATGGACAGATACGTTCTGAATTGGAGAAGCAAGGTCGACCTGTCAGCCCGCTCGACACCATGATCGCGACACATGCTTTGTCACTCGACGTTCCGCTTGTCACGAACAACACACGAGAGTTTGAGCGGGTAAAAGGATTACGAGTGGAAGATTGGACCAAATGAATGGCGCAAAGATGTCTCGTGACAAATACACGCCTGATGCCACTGCGAAAAGTGGCACTTTTTTATGTGGGATGCGGCGCATGAGCGCGCGGAGTCAGCGCGAGGGTGTGTCCTGCGACATGAAGTTCTTTCTCCCTTGGCGCCTTCCTATCTCAGAAAATCGCCGCAGGCGCATTTTCGACCCGGTTGTTGGTGCTGCGCGTGAGATTTTGCTCCGCAAAACTCAGGCATGAAAGTCTATCTGGCAGTGTTTTCCGCGCGCAGGATTTCCGATCCGTATGTCGAATACTTGTCCAATGAGTCGCAAATCGTCGGAGGAACTTGCGATTCAGTTTTCGGACATCCGGTTTGGTTTTCGAACTGGCGATTCGGTTTTAACGGTTTTTAGGTGAAGTCCATGCAGCGGGGGCCCGTCAATGATTGAAATGCAGGACGTCTGGAAGGAATACAAAAATGGCGTAAACGCGTTGTCCGGCATATCGGTGCGCATTCCGCAGGGTGAATTTGTGTATGTGGTCGGCCCGAGCGGAGCCGGAAAGTCGACGTTTGTCAAACTGATGTACCGCGAGGAACGCCCTACGAAGGGACACATATTTGTGGGCGGATTCAACATCGAGAAGCTTCGCGAACGACAGATACCCATTATGCGACGGCACATCGGCGTTGTCTTTCAAGACTATAAACTGCTGCAAAAACTCACTGTTACGGAGAATATTGCCTTTGCGCTGGAAGTGATCGAAACTTCCCGGCGCACCATCCAGAAGAGAGTCGCCGAAGTGATCGATCTGGTGGGGTTGAAAGAGAAATCGAACATGCTGCCAATGGAACTCTCGGGCGGCGAGCAGCAGAGGGTTGCCGTTGCGAGGGCGCTTGTGAACAAACCGAGCGTTGTGGTGGCGGACGAACCCACCGGCAACCTGGACCCGGAAAATTCGTGGATTATCCTGAAGCTGTTTGAGAGAGTGAACGATCAAGGAACGACGATCGTCATGGCGACGCACAATCGTGAACTCGTCAATGCGCACAAAAAGCGGGTGATCGCGATCGAGGACGGACGGATTATTCGTGACCAGGAACGCGGGGAGTATGGCTATGAGGATTAGAACCGTTGGACGCCATGGACGGGAAGGTTTCAAGAACCTGTTTCGCAACGGCTGGATGACGTTCGCGGCCGTCAGTGCGGTGGCGGTCACATTATTGATACTCGGGGCTTCGCTTGTGCTGAGCGTCAATGTCCAGGCGATGTCCGCCAACATTGAGAATCAATTGCAATTCAACGCCTACGTTTCTGACAGCGTGCCCCAAAAGGAACTGCCAAACTTAGGAAAGGAGATTCACGCTATTTCGGGCATCCGCAGCGTGACGTTCGTCTCAAAGGC
>JAJYTO010000048.1 GCA_021793015.1 Bacillota bacterium | reverse complement strand
TAAAGCCTCAAACACTATATGTGGGATCATAGCGCCTGCTGCGCGGACTTTATCGCATGTCCTCTAGATCGCCCGGGCGACTTTTCCGCCCTTCAAGCAGCGTGTGCATACACGCATGCGTTTGACTGTTCCGTTCGTGTTGACTCGAACAGACTGCAGATTCGGGAGCCAGCGCCGCTTAGTGAGGATGTGGGAGTGGCTGATCGCGTTGCCGACTTGCGGGCCCTTGCCACAGATTTCACAACGTCTCGCCATGCTGTGCACCCCCCTTGTACTCGATCATAACCCATTCATCATAGCATATCCGCCCTTGCCCGCGCAATGCGCCCGTTGCAACGTCGCAACTTCGGCGCAACGTCCGGTCCGCAACCCTTTTCTTTGGCCCGAGAGGTGTAGTACACTAGAGGAAACTGTGCGTGAATGTGAGGTGGGGTTGGGTGCCGACTGTGATTCACAATGAACTGGGGCGCATCACGATCGCCGATGAGGTGATCGCCACCGCCACCGGACTCGCTGCGCTGGATTGTTATGGACTGGCGGATATGGCTCCACGCAAAGGAATGCGAGACAGCCTGTCAGGATTTTTGGGACGTGAAAACCCGGGCCGAGGGGTCGACGTTACGGCGCTGCCCGATCGTCTGGAAGTGGAACTGTCGATCGTTGTGAGTTATGGTACGCGCATTCCGGAAGTGGCCGCCAACTTGCGAGAGAAGGTCAGCTACACGTTGCAGGAGACGTTTGGCATTGTTGCCGACAAGATCAACATCAGTGTCCAGGGCGTGAAGGTGGCTGGTGAAAGGTGAGGAGGCACCGCTGAGTGCGGCGACAGGAAGGCTTGGACAGCATCGAATTCATCCGCATGCTGAAGGCCGGCTTCGAAGAACTGGGCCGGCACAAGGATGAGGTGAACGCGTTAAACGTGTTTCCGGTGCCGGATGGCGACACCGGCACCAACATGTATTTGTCGTATTCGTCTGGCATCGAGCAGATCGAAGGCCTTCCTGTGGATTCCGGCCTTGACAGATTGATGGCCGCGTTTTCCTCTGGTCTGCTGATGGGAGCGCGGGGCAACTCGGGCGTCATTCTGTCGCAACTCTTCCGCGGATTTCAGTTGGCGTTCGGAAGCGCTGAGCGTGTGGATCCGCGGCTCCTTGCAGACGCTTTTAAGAGCGGTGTCCAGACCGCCTACAGAGCCGTGTCGAGACCGGTGGAAGGCACTATCCTGACCGTCGCCAGAGATGCGGCCGCGGCGGCCGAAGCGGCGCTCCGGAGCACGCGCGTATCGATCGGCGCCGTGCTGGACGCGGCGATTGCCAAGGCGGAGCAGACTCTGGCGAGAACGCCGGACATGCTGCCGATCCTGCGCCAGGCGGGCGTGGTTGATTCGGGCGGTCAGGGGTTGCTTCATATCTACCGGGGATTCAGGATGGGTCTGACCGCGGGCGCCGATGCGTTTCCGCTCTGGGAAAGCGCGGTTGCCGTATCCCCGCCGCTGGTGTATTCCGCCGTGGAAGTGCACGGCGACGGGGAGTTTGGCTATTGCACGGAATTCATCATCCACATGGGCGGAAAACGCGGTGAAGAAGCGGAACGGGAGATCCGGAGCGCCATGGGAGCGCATGGCGATTCCCTGCTTGTGGTGGCGGCCGACGACATCGTCAAAGTTCATATTCACACATTGCATCCAGGCCTTGTGTTGGAAGAAGCATTGGAACATGGAAGCCTGGATCGGGTCAAGATTGACAATATGACGGAGCAGCACCATGAACTGGTTCAGGGTACGCTGATGGAACAGCCGATCGGCGATGGACCGCGCGATGCGGCGAACGACCACGGGCAATCGTCGGCGAACCGCGCTGGCATCAAGAGGTACGGACTCATCGCCGTGGTGGCGGGAGACGGTTTGACTGCCATTTTTCGGGCTCTGGGCGTCGACGAAATCGTATCGGGCGGACAAACCATGAACCCGCCGACCGAAGAATTGCTTGCGGCCGCGGTGCGCACGGGCGCTGAACATGTGTTTCTGCTTCCGAACAACAGCAATGTGATCCTGGCAGCCGAGCAGGCCGCCACAGTGTCAGACGGGCGGCTCCGCGTCATTCCCACGCGTTCTGTCGGGGAGGGGCTCGGAGCGGCGTTGGCGTTTCAACCTGACGCGGACGCCGACGCCAATGAACGCTTGATGAAAGAGGCGGCGGCCAAGATTATGAGCGGCGCCATCACCGCCGCTGTGCGGGACACGAGTATGGGCGACCACGTGATCAGCGAAGGTGATTTTGTCGCCATACGCGGCGGCGAAATGGCCTTTGTCGACGCGGCGCGCGCGACGGTGCTGAAACGGCTGCTTGAGGATCTGTGCGCGAGCGACGCGGCGATTTGCACGGTATTTTACGCCCGCGAGGAGCTTGCAAAGGAAGTGGGGGAGACGTTTTCCGAACTGTCCGGTCGCCATCCTGACGTTGAATTTGAGATGCAGTACGGTGGTCAGCCTATTTATGATTTTCTGCTTGCGGCTGAGTGAGGAGCCTCTCCGTGAACATGCATGGAGCTTATCCGGATTTGTTCCAGACTGATGTGACAAGGATTCCCGGAGTCGGACCAAAGCGGGCTGTGCGCCTTGCCCGTCTCGGGATCGACAATGTCGCGGGGCTGCTGTTTTATGCGCCTTTTCGCTATGAGGAGACCGCGAGTTCTGTGGATGCTCTCGCCGCCGAAGGCCAGACATCGGTGGTCGCCGTCGTGTCCGGACCGCTCACAGTTCGCCTGTGGGGCAAGCGATCGACGATATACGCGCCAGTAAGGGTTGGGGGCCGCGAACTGCGCGCCCTGTTTTTCAATCAGCCATATTTGCGCCATCAGCTTTCCGTGGGCAGGCAGGTTCGCATCACCGGGCGCTATGACCCGAAAGCCAATACACTGGTTGTTTCACGCTGTGACTGGCGTCGGGACGAACTGGCCAATACGGGTCTCATTCCCGTCTATCATGTTACTGAAGACCTGCCCGTGAGCGCGCTGCGTTCCATGGTGGCATCGGCGCTCCGAACGTTTGGACCGCAACTGTCGGATGACCTTCCCGGCGGTCTTCGCGAACGGTTCAAACTGGCGCCGCTGCGGGCGGCGCTTGACCAGTTGCACTTTCCCGCTGACGCCGAGGCGCTCAGACAGGCGAGACGGCGGATCGTATTCGAGGAGTTTTTGAAGTTTCAACTGCGCATGCAGGGGTTTCGCAAATGGCGTCAGAACGTCAGCAGACCGTTGCTCCACGAGGACGCGCTGCGCCGGGGAGCGCGCGCGTTTGTCGAGCAATTGCCGTTTCCATTGACGCGGGACCAGGATAATGCGATGAACGCGATCCTCGCCGACCTGGCGCAGGAACGGCCCATGCACAGACTTCTCCAGGGCGATGTCGGATGCGGCAAGACGGCTGTCGCATTGGCCGCCGCCGCCGCCGTCGCCCGCGCCGGCGGGCAGATCGCCTACATGGCTCCAACGGGCATACTGGCCGCCCAGCAACTTGAGGAGGCGCGCCGATTGCTTGGCGCCGCGGGTCTGCGCGTGGACGGTGTATTCGGAGGGCAGTCGACCGCGCAGCGTCAGTCCGTGGCGAGCCAGCTTGCGGACGGAACCCTTGACATGGTCATCGGCACCCACGCTCTTGCAGCGCAAGCGCTGCAGTTCGCGCGGTTGCGCCTGGTGATTGCCGACGAACAGCATCGTTTTGGCGTGGGCGTCCGCAAGATGTTGCGTGAAAAGGGGCGCGAGGCGGATGTTCTCCAGCTCTCTGCGACGCCCATTCCGCGTACGCTCGCCCTGACGCTGCATGGGGATATCAAGGTGACGACCATTCGGGAGTCGCCCCCCGGCCGCAAACCGGTGCGTACACAGTGGCTGCGACCGAATGAAGAGGCGGTTGCGCTCAAACTCGTGCGGCGGGAGTTATCCAGGGGTCACCAGGCTTTCCTGATCGCTCCCCGCATTGACAGCGATCCAGAAGAGGCTGGAGTTGGCGCGCAGAGTGTGCGGACGCTCCATGAGAGAATGACTGAGGAACTCGCCGGCTGGCGCATAGCGCTCATTCATGGGGCCATGCCTGAAATGGACCGCGACCGTATCATGCAGATGTTTGCCCAAGGCGAGATCCATGTTCTGGTGGCCACCACCATCGTGGAGGTGGGAGTCAGTGTGCCCAATGCCAACGTGATGGTGGTGTATGGCGCCGAACGTTTTGGACTGGCGACTCTGCACCAGTTGCGGGGACGCATTGGGCGGGGCGTCGCAGCGGCGGAGTGCGTTCTGTTGGCGGACCCGAAAACCGCCGCGGCCACGGCTCGCCTGCGAACGATGGTCGACACGCAGGACGGGTTCCTGATCGCGCAGCGGGATCTGATGACGCGTGGGCCGGGGGAGATCCTGGGCGAGCGGCAGAGCGGATTGCCCCAATTTGCAGTGGGCGATCCCATCAGGGATTTGAAGATCATGGAGGCTGCGCGCGACGTCGCCAGGGAACTGCTGGACGGCGACGACTTCTGGTTGTTGCCTGAGTATGGCCGATTGCGCGCCGCTGTATTGTCAGAATACGACCAGCATTCAGACTCCTGATCATGACACAGGATCGTCGAAATGCGGTCATCCGAATCAATGAATGACGCAGCGGGCCACCATGCAATTCCGATGTATGATAACGTGACTCGGGGATACACTAACGCCAACAATGGGAGGTGAATCAAATGGCTGCAGGACAACGTTCCAACACGCATGTCGTACGCGGAGTCAGTAAGGCTATGGATCAGTTCAAGTACGAAGTCGCACAAGAACTGGGCATTCAGCCTCCGGCTGACGGTTACTGGGGTACCATGACCACTCGTGACACCGGCACGATTGGTGGTCATATGACCAGGAAACTCGTGGCTATGGCTGAGCAGCAGTTGGCAGGGCATCAAACTTTTTAAATGCGTGTCCGAAAAGGGTCGAGGCAAAACGCTTGCAGGGGATTGGTGAAGCCCGGACAGGCGCGCGCAGTGTACATGTACGGTACATGAGCACGCCTGTCCGGCGCAAGCCGGACCGCTGCAATGCGGAGGTCTCGACCCTTTTTGAACAGGCCCTTGAAGTGTTTGATTCAAATATGCCTTTAGTGGCTGGCCGGTCGACGAGATGCGTCGGTTTCGTCGTCGGCCTTTCCTGTTGTTGGGGGACTCTGACTGACGAGAAATCGCTGTCCCTATGGTACAATGACCGGAGCAATGGTATTTGCGTGGGAGAGAAGTTTTGGCATGAAGCGACTGTATCCAGGGCGCTTGGCGCTCGGACTCCTGCCCAGGCGCCTGCTGACTCAAACGGTTGGGTGTTTTTTGAGGAGTTCCGCAAGCAAGCCTTTCATTCCGCTCTATATGCTCGTGTACGGCATCGACGACAGTCAGGCGGAGAGGCCGTGGCGAACCTATGGTTCCCTGACGGAATTTTTCGCGCGCAAACTTCCTCCGGGAAGCCGCAAATTCTCCGTGCAAGACGACGACATCGTGTCTCCGGTCGATGGCGTCATCGTTGAGCTGGGGCGTGTGAACGCAGGACGCGCTGTGCAAATCAAAGGGATTTCATACTCCATGGCCGCGCTGCTGGCGGATGTTGACGCGAGCCTATTTGAACATGGCACGCATGTGGTCATTTATCTCAGCCCCCGCAACTACCACAGAATCCATGCTCCGATCGCCGCAGTGATCAGGCGGATCATTCATGTGCCGGGAACGCTGTACCCCGTGAACAGACTGGGAACCACGCAAATCCCCGGTCTGTATACGAAAAACGAACGGACCATTTCATGGTTTTCGCGTGACGAAGACATGTTTGCGCTGGTCAAAGTCGGCTCGACAATTGTCGGCAGCGTGAAACTCTCTCCCCATTTGCAGTGCCGGGCCGTGCGGCACAGGGCGCGCGGTCCCGCGCGGATGATCTTGCCGCGGGAGGTTGCTGTCGCGCAGGGAGAGGAACTGGCCTGGTTTGAGTTTGGGAGTACTGTGATCATGGTCTTTCGCGAGGGGCAAGTCAAGCTCGACGTAGCCAAAGGGGATATGGTGAAAGCGCTGCAACCGATCGGCAAATGGCCGACGCGCCAGTGACTGCGCGTCGGCCATTTGCCGATCGGTTGGAACAAACCATCCTGCGCATCCGAGTCAGGCTTCGTCATCGCATCATTGGCGTCGGACTGAACCCGGATATTCAGGTGCCGACGGCGAATGGCGGACGACAATCTACGGGTCCGGTTCAACGGCCCTCAGATGTCTTTTGGTACATTCGCCTGTTTGACTGCCTCTGCGAGTTCCGCACTGTAAGCGGAGCGACTCTGCCAGCGGGAGCAGTGATAATCCAAATTAGGGCAGGCGCGCAACCTCTATATCTGGAGTCACCGCGCCTGCATCGAGGACTTTATCACCACTCCCCTAGTATGCGCCGCCCGGCGTCGCCGCAGCGGCGTACCCGCCGCCGTACACGCCTGGCACGAGCAGGAAGAACAGGACGAAGATGATCAGAAACACGACCGCCCAACGTGTGTAACCGCCAAATGTGCCCATGTGTAAAGGCCTCCCAACCAAGGTTTTTATTTGTTGCCGGAGTACCGGGTGCTAGTAGACGGGCACTGTGGTGCACTGCGTCGTGTACACGGGGATGAGCAGGAAGAAGAGCACAAAGATGATGAGAAACACGACCGCCCATCTCGTGTAACCGCCAAACGTTCCTTCCATCGCTCTGAAACCTCCTTATGACCGTCGTGCAGTACATGATTATTGCATGTTGAAAAGGGGCTGAACGAAATGGACAGAAGCCCGGAAAGAAAAAAAGAAATCCCCCTCGCCCGGGTACGCGAGGGGGTTCTGCCTTGTGCGGCGTATGTATGCTTCCGCACGCGGCTACTGGGAGAGGAGAAACCGGAAGAGAGTGCACAGGGCGACTCTCTCTGGTTGCCTATGCGACGTTGCCGTCGCTACAAGTCATTCTGACCAGAAAACAGCGGCCGTATACATGGAACTCGCGACTGACCGGATTTGTCGTGGGGAAATCGCCTGTGGTAAAGTACGGAATGGGAGGATGGCGCGATGCGGGTCATTGCCGGTGAGTTCAAGAGCCGCTCTCTGCTGGCGCCCCGGGGGCAGTCGACGAGGCCGACCGGCGATCGGGTGCGGGAAGCCATATTTTCCATGCTTGGCGCGTACTTCGACGGCGGCAAATGTCTGGATTTGTTTGCCGGTTCAGGGGCGCTCGGCATTGAGGCGATCAGCAGGGGGATCGAACTCGTCGTCTTTGTGGATCGGTCGAGCGCTGGAACCGTGAGGGAAAACCTGCGCAGCCTGGGCGCGCAAACGCGGGCGCGGGTGTTGCCAGTCTCTCATCACGCTGCGCTGACGCGGCTCGGCAAGGAAGGCGCAAAGTTTGATCTTGTGTTTCTCGATCCACCGTATGGCTTGGGATTATTGCCGCAAACAATGTCAATTCTGGTGGAGAGAGAGTTGCTGTGCGCCGGGGCGTTCGTCGTGGCGGAAATGGACGCCAGGACTTCCGTTCCCGAGCAGCCCTCGCTGAAACTGTTGAGGGAGGCCGTGTACGGGACCGTCAAAGTGGCGATTTACACATTTGGTTCGCAGGCAGGTTGACAACGGATACAGCGTTTGGCATATGTCGGCAGCGTGGAGCGTGTTACGTATGGGCAACGCCGTCTACGGCGGAAGTTTTGATCCGATCACAAACGGACATGTCGATATCGTCAAACGAGCGGCCAAGATATTTGACAGAATCGTGATCGCGGTGCTTGTCAATGTCAAAAAAGCGCCGCTCTTCAGCGTGGAAGAGCGCATGCAGCTCATTGCCCAGGCTGTTCACGATGTGCCGAATGTCACGGTGGACTTCTTTCCGGGGTTATTGGTCGATTATATGAGGCAGCGGCAGGCTCAGGTCATCATTCGCGGACTGAGAGTCGTCAGCGACTTCGAGAATGAACTGCAGCTGGCCTCGATGAACAGAGAGTTGCACCCCGGTGTGGAGACGATTTTTATCCCGACGCATCACGAATTCTCCTATTTGAGTTCGAGCATGATCAAGGAGATCGCGAGCTATGGGGGCAATGTGGACAGGTTTGTGCCGGAACATGTGAGAGCAGCGCTGCGAAACAAATACACATAGCCGCCCGGGGCGCTTTCGCAGCACCAACAACGGGGAAGAAAAAGCGCCTGGCGAGGAGGGAACGGCATGCAGAAACGTCCCTCGATCGGCCTCGCCCTGGGCAGTGGAGGCACGCGGGGTTTCGCCCATATCGGGGTGCTGCAGGTTCTGAAGGAGGCCTCGATCGATGTGACGGCGGTTGCGGGGTCGAGCATTGGCGGTCTGATCGCAGCCGTTTATGCCACGGGAGCGCCTGTTGACCGAATGGAACAGTTGGCTGTCCATCTTCCGCTGTCACGTTGGGTCGATGTCACCGTGCCGAGGCTGGGTCTGATCGCGGGCGAACGGTTTCATCGCCTGATCAGGTTGCTCACCAAAGAGGCGAATTTTTCCGACACCTGCATTCCATTGGCTGTTGTGGCGACCGATCTGGAGCGCGGCGAGAGGGTCGTGTTTAGGAGCGGACCCATTCACGAAGCGGTCCGCGCAAGCATAGCGATTCCGGGAATCTTTGTGCCCCATCGGATCGACGGCAGGTTGTTCGTAGACGGCGGCGTGGTCGATCGAATTCCCATCCAGGCTGTCCGGGATTTGGGGGCCGATTTCGTGGTGGCCGTCGATGTGGGGCTGTTTGACCGCCTGCCGCCCGTGAGGCACATTTGGGACGTCATCGTGCAATCGATCGACATCATGGAACGGGAAGTCTTTCGCTACCGCATTCTGGATGCGGACTTTGTCGTTCGACCCCAGTTGGATCTCATGAGCGCAACGGCGTTTTCCGGTGTGGACAAGGCTGTCGAAGCAGGGAGAGAGGCCATGCGCGAGGCGCTTCCACGGCTGCTTGAGACGCTGGAACAGCGAGGAGGAACACAGGGGTGACTGACAGGAAAAGCGGTCGCGCTTCGAAAGCGAAAAAATGGGTTGTATGGACGGTTGCCATTATTCTTGTGATCGTGTTCGGCGCCATGGCGGTCATACCACTTCCTTACTACATATATTCTCCGGGAAGCGCCGAGTCGCTGCAACCGCTGATCACGGTTCAGGGCGGCCACAAGGCGGCGAAGGGCCAGTTTTTGTTGACGACCGTCTATGTCGTGTACGCGGCCAACGTGTACGATTTTCTTTATGGATTGATGCTGCCGCATCATCAGATTTACCCTGCGCAGGAGATCAACGCCGGGTTGTCAAACAGCGTGTACAATAACGTGGAAGCGTATATGATGCACATGTCGCACCAGGACGCAGAAATCGCGGCGCTGCGTTATTTGCGCAAACCGGTCGCCGTGACGACGACCGGAGTGGAGGTTATCTCCGTCGAGCGGCGCTCTGCGGCCTGGGGAGTGCTAAGGCCCGGAGATGTGATCACGGCTGTGAACGGCGTCTCGCTGCACAATCCCAATCTGCTGTTCACTGAACTGCAGCGGTCGAAGATCGGCCAGACGGCGGACCTTACGGTTTTGCGCGGCGCCTCCGTGCGCCACCTGCATATCAGGCTGGTCGCTCTGCCTCCGCTTCCCGGCCATAAGCGCGCCCGTCCAGGGATCGGCATTTTGCCCATGGTGGCGCAATCGGTGCGCACCCCGGTGCGCATTGGCATCCATACGGGGTCCATTGATGGGCCTTCCGCAGGACTGATGTTCACTCTTGAGATCATCAATCAACTGTACACTCACGGCGATCTGACAAGAGGTTACCGGATCGCCGGCACGGGAACGATGAGCGCAAACGGCGTGGTCGGACAAATCGGCGGGGCTTCTCACAAGGTGATTGCGGCGGTGAATGCAGGCGCCAATTACTTCTTTGTTCCTGCGGACACGGCGCCGGGCGACACCAACGCGGCGCATGCCCTCGCCGAGGCGAAGAAACTTCATACGAACATGCGCGTGATCCCCGTTCGGACGCTTGATCAGGCGGTCGCATTTCTGAAATCATTGCGGCCAAAATCGTCATGATGTGAGGATCGTCGCGATGTCTGTTGCGCAGATGCGCAGAGTTTTTGTTTGACACAGGCAGGCGCACCCAGTATACTATGTCGTGTTGTGATCGAGGTGAACGGGATTTTGAAGATCTCTTGGTCAGCAGCGATGAAATCGTCGGGATTGGCTGTTGGCGGCAGTGTGGTGTTTCCGGTTGAATTGCTGCGCGGAAGCGATATCGCGAGCATCGATCTTCTCGCCGTCACTGTTCGGGCGGAGGCGACCTCTGAACTGTGTACGGCCGAGGGAGAAGTGAAGACCGCTGTCACTTATCGATGCGCACGCTGTTTAGTCGAATTTCCCGCCCATTTGGAAACGCGATTCCGGGAAGTGTTTTCTCGATCTCCGCTTACGCCGGAGCAGGAGCAGGCGGAAGTTGTCCACTGTCCAGGGGACGAGATTGAGATGGATCCCTATGTGGAACAGGCTGTGGTTCTGGCGCTTCCGGCCCAACCGTTATGTAAAGCTGATTGCCTTGGCCTGTGCCCTGCGTGCGGGACCAATCTCAACTTTCGGGTGTGCGGCTGCGACATCCAGGAAGTGGATCCGCGACTGGAGATGTTGTCGCAAATGTATGGCAAACTGACGGAACAGTGACGATACCGCGAGTATGATTTGGAAAGGGAGGTGTTTTTCCATGGCAGTGCCTCAGCATCGAACATCCAAGACCAGAAAACGTCTGCGCCGCACACACTACAAGCTGAGCATTCCCGGCATGGTAGAGTGTCCGCAATGTCATGAACAAAAACTCTCGCATCGGGTGTGCCCGAACTGCGGAACATACAAGAAGCGCCAGGTCCTGGAGCGCGCCTAGTCGCATCGGAGGTTGTCCGGGCAGTTTTCATCCGGACGCCAACAAGAGGGTCGGGACGTGAGGATTGCGTCCAGGACGCTCTTTTTTTATACTAGTGCTGTTTGGGGCGCGTCAGTGGTTAGTGTGGTGTGCGGTATTGTACATAGGACAAAGAGACGTTGTTTGTTGCAGGTGAGGTGGCGCCATTTGGTTCAGGACAGTAAGCGTGCGCGCCAGGAACGCTTGCACGGCACGCTTGGCAGGGAACCGTTTCTAACCGATGAGGAACTCGCGGCGCGGTTTGGGGTCAGCGTGCAGACCATCCGGCTGGACAGGCTGAGTCTGGGCATTCCCGAACTGCGCGAGCGGATTCGGTCGCTGGCCGTATCCCGTTATGACGAGGTGCGAACTCTTGCTCCTGAGGAAGTGTTCGGCGATATCGTCGATCTTGAACTGGGGAAATCGGGGCTGTCGGTGTGGCACGCTGACGAGGAGCATGTGTTTGCCCGTTCTTCGATCGTCCGCGGCCACTATATCTTTGCCCAGGCGAATTCGCTGGCTGTGGCGATTGTCGACGCCGCGCAGGCGCTCACGGCCAAGGCTACGATTCGCTTCCTAAAATCCGCGCGCGTCGGCGCTTATCTGGTCGCCCGTGCGCGGGTGTGCGGCGAACGCCATGGCTATGTGCTGGTGGAGGTCCGCACGAAAGTTGACGGAGAAGACGTGCTCCGGGCGGATTTTCTGATCATGCATGAAGCCGTGGGCGCGGCGGGGAGGGTTGAGTTTGAAGATCGCGATTGACGCGATGGGTGGGGATCGCGCGCCGCAGTCGCCCGTGCAGGGAACACTTGCGGCGGCCCGTGAACTGAGTACGACCGAGTTTCTGCTCGTCGGACGGGAGCGGGATATTCTAGCCGAAGCTCGCGAACTGCCCGACAATGTGCGGATCGTCGCCGCCGCCGACGTGATCGCCGCCAACGCCGAACCGGTCAGATCGGTGCGGCGGCAACCAGACTCCTCACTTGTGGTGTGCACCGCCTTGGTGCGGGATGGACTCGCCGACGGCATGGTGTCGGCAGGCAACACCGGCGCGTTTATGGTTGCAGGGCTGCTGATCGTGGGGCGCATGGAGGGCATTCTGCGGCCGGCCCTTGCGACGGTGCTGCCGACATTTGCGGGCAGAGGGGCGCTGCTGCTCGACGCGGGAGCGAACACCGATTCTTCGGCGCAGCATTTGCTGCAGTGGGCCGCGATGGGCCAGGCGTACATGCGCCTGACGGAAGGTCTTGCCAAACCGCGAGTGGGTCTGCTCAATATCGGGGCGGAAGTCGGCAAGGGCAACGAACTGTGCAAGGCGGCCTACCCATTGCTGCAGGATGCCTGCTCTGACTTCGTCGGGAATGTGGAGGCTCGCGACCTGCTGCAAGGCGTGTGCGACGTGATTGTGTGCGATGGCTTCGTCGGCAATGTGTTGGTGAAATTCTATGAGGGGGTAGGGCTGGGCCTGCTGGATTCTCTCAAGAAGATGTTTCTGGCTACGCCTGTCACCAAACTGGCGGCGCTGGCCCTAAAGGGTGGATTGCGGACCTTTCGCACTCGTTTTGATTATGCGGAGTATGGGGGCGGGCCTTTTCTCGGGGTCCGGGGCGTACTGGTCAAGGCACACGGTTCCTCAAACGCGCGCGCCTTTGAGATGGCCGTGCGGCAGGCCCATCGCATGCAGAGCGCGGGCTTGGCGGGAGCGCTGGAAGAATCTTTGCGGGTCTGAAATTCTGAAGTCACTGGGGGCCGGACAATGTGAATACAGCCTTTGTGTTTCCCGGACAGGGCGCCCAGTATGTCGGGATGGGCAAGGATCTGGTGGACACGGTTGCGGTCGCCAGGGAGACCATTGCCGAAGCGGACGATGTGCTGGGATTTTCCTTGAGCCGCATCATCGCCGCAGGTCCGGAGGAAGAACTGCGGCTCACCTACTATACGCAACCTGCGATCCTGGCCGTGAGCGTGGCCGCGCTGCGCGCCTTGCGGGAACTGCTGGATGTGCGTCCGCGTTTTGTGGCCGGACACAGTCTGGGTGAATACACCGCTCTTGTCGCCGCCGACGCCCTCGTCTACGCCGACGCGTTGCGCCTGGTCCGGCAGCGCGGATTTTACATGGATGCGGCGGTGCCCGCAGGCGTTGGCGGTATGGCTGCGGTGCTCGGCGCCGATCTGGAACTGCTGCGTGAGTTATGTCAACGCATCAGTTCCGAACTCGGAGCGACCGTGGAAGTCGCCAATGTCAATTGTCCGGGGCAGGTGGTCGTCTCAGGCGCGCTGGTTGCAGTTGATGAACTGATCGGGCGGGCTGCGCAAGCGCACGCAAGGCGCGCGATCCGGCTGGACGTCAGCGGACCATTCCATTCGTCGCTTATGTCGCCTGCGGGAGAGCGGCTCGCTCATCTTCTCGCCGACGTAAAGATCGCGCAGCCGTCATGTCCGGTGATTGCGAACGCATCGGCGCAACCTGTCGACAAGCCGGAAGAGATTCGCAAAGCCCTTGCGCGACAGGTGGCTTCTCCAGTACTATGGGAAGCGTCAATCAGGTACATGTCCGACGCGGGCGTGACCACCTATGTGGAGTTGGGACCCGGCGCCGTTCTGTCGGGATTGGTGCGAAAGACGGAACGACAAGCGCGGACCCTGCAGGTGGATGGAGTGTCCAGTTTGCAGGCGGCCCTGGATGCGTTGCGTGGGGGGTCCGCATGATGGATGTCCGTCAATTGTGAACGCCCCCTGAAATACGATCTCGGACATACTGGAGAGGGGTGAGAAAGGCGTGAAGTTTGCGCTGACCGATCGAGTCGCGATTGTGACTGGCGCGTCAGGAGGAATTGGGCGCGCTGTTGTCGAAGAGTTGGCAGACGCGAAGGCGAAAATCGTGATCGGCTACGCCGCAAACGTGATGAGCGCGCAATCGCTGGCGAATCGTGTGACGGCAAGCGGCGCGGAGGTTGTCGTGGCACAGGCTGACGTCGCGACGGCGGCGGGCGCCGCGAGTCTTGTGCAGGCAGCGGTAACGAGCTTCGGGCGTCTTGATATCCTCGTGAACAACGCGGGCATCACTCGCGACGGCCTCTTTTTACGCATGAAAGAGGCCGACTGGGACGCGGTGCTTGCAGTCAATCTGAAGTCCGCGTTTTTGTGCGGACAGGCGGCGGCGCGTTATCTGCTCCGATCTGCCGCAGGACGGATCATCAACATGTCGTCTGTTGCAGGCGTGACGGGAAACGTCGGCCAAGCCAATTATGCGGCTGCCAAGGCTGGCTTGATCGGTCTCACCAAAACACTCGCGCGTGAACTGGCGGGTCGCAAGATCACTGTCAATGCGGTGGCGCCCGGTTATATTCAAACCGAAATGACTGAGAAGCTTGCCTCTGAGCTTAAAGATCGATTGGCGCAGCAGATTCCAATCGGTCGCTTGGGCCAGCCTGAAGATGTGGCTGCTGTCGTGAGATTTCTTGCTTCCGATCAGGCGTCGTACATAACAGGGCAAGTTTTTCAAGTCGACGGCGGACTGGCTATGTAGTATTATCTTGGGAGGAGGTGAGAGCGTGTCCGATGTGTATGATCGCGTAAAGCGCATTGTGGTTGACCGCCTCGGAGTCGAAGAATCACAGGTGTCGGCGGACGCTTCTTTTAAAGAGGATTTGGGAGCGGACTCTCTGGATGTGGTTGAGTTGGTCATGGAATTGGAAGATGAATTTGATTTGGAGATTTCCGATGAAGATGCCGAGAAGATTTCCAGCGTTGGCGATGTCGTCAAGTACATTGAGTCTCATGAGTGATCATAACCGCAAGTAGCTGTTGTGCGAGAGCAGACGGCGGCTGTTCTGCCGCTCTTGCCCTCGTCGGCAGGAGAGCCCCGTGCGGTGCGCGGGGTTTTCGTGTAATTGTGAGAAGTGAGAACCAGCATGGGGGGGCGAGATATGAGACGCGTGGTCGTTACCGGACAGGGAGTCGTATCTCCTGTAGGAATTGGAACCGATGTTTTTTGGCAGGCCCTGAAAGGCGGCGCGTCGGGTATCCGCACGATTGATCGGTTCGATGTCAGTGAATTTCCAACACGGATTGCCGGTCTGGTGACCGATTTTGATCCGGAGACGTACATGGACAGACGCGATGCGCGAAGAATGGACCGCTTTGTGCAATTTGCCGTGGCCGGCGCCGTCATGGCCATGGAGCAGGCGCAACTTGAGGTGACAGCGGACGTGGCGCCGCGAATCGGGGTCTATATCGGGTCGGGCATTGGCGGACTGTACACGCTTGAAGACCAGCACCGCGTGTTGCTTGAGCGCGGACCGAAACGGGTGAGCCCTTTCTTTATTCCGATGATGATCGGTGATATGGCCTCAGGTCAGGTATCCATACGGTTTGGGGCGCAGGGACCAAACAGCGCGCCCGTTTCGGCCTGCGCTACAGGTTCCAATTCAATCGGGGACGCCTTCAAAATCATCGCCCGCGGCGCGGCCGACGCGATGATCTGCGGCGGTGCGGAGGCGACCATAACGCCGCTGGCGCTCGCCGGATTTTGCGCAGCCAAAGCCCTGTCGGTGCGCAATGATGAGCCGCAGCGCGCCAGTCGCCCCTTTGACGGCTTGCGCGATGGGTTTGTCATGGGGGAAGGCGCCGGCATTCTGGTGCTGGAAGAACTCGATTTTGCGCGGGCCCGCGGCGCGCAGATCCTCGCAGAGGTCGTTGGCTATGGGATGAGCGGCGACGCGTATCACCTCGTGCAACCGGCTCCCGAAGGCGCCGGCGCGGCGCGCGCCATGCGCGCGGCGCTCGCTGACGCCAATCTCGCTGTGCACGAGATCGGCTATATAAACGCTCATGGAACCGCCACTCCGATCGGCGATGTATCGGAATCAACAGCCATCAAGGACGTGTTCGCAGAACACGCCAAACGCGTCGCCGTCAGTTCGACGAAATCCATGACCGGACATCTCCTCGGTGCGGCGGGCGGCATCGAAGCGGCGGTCTGTATCATGGCGATCCGCGACGGAGTGCTGCCGCCCACCATCAATTATGAGGTGCCCGATCCACAGTGCGATTTGGACTATGTGCCCAATGTGGCCAGACAACGCGATTTGACGTATGCGATGTCGAATTCGTTTGGTTTTGGGGGACACAATGCAACGCTCATCTTTAAACGCTATGCTGAATAAAGCGATCGTGTGGTGCCGATAGTGAGCGCTCTTCCGCTGTCACGCCTGTGCAGGGAATTACAGATTGGGTTTGCCGACACTGCGCTCTTGCGCGCCGCCTTTACGCATTCTTCGTATAAGAACGAGCATCGTCGCAACGGCCGGGAAGACAATGAACGTCTGGAGTTTTTGGGTGACGCTGTACTGGAACTGTGCGTCAGCCATTATTTGTACGGCAGATTTAAGGATGCGCCTGAAGGGGAGTTGACTCGCCTGCGGGCCGCCGCAGTGTGCGAACCGTCTCTCGTGGCGCTTGCCCGGGAGTTGAAGTTTCACTTGTATCTCCGTTTGGGCAAAGGAGAGGAATCGTCCGGCGGGCGAGAGCGGGCCAGCCTGATTGCGGATGTCTTCGAGGCGTTTGTCGGAGCGCTCTTTCTGGATCAGGGGTTTGCTGCGGCGGATACTTTTCTGGCCGTTCATCTGTATCCGCGAATTGAGGACGATGGGATGTCTTTGCACAAAGATTATAAAACCATGCTGCAGGAACACATTCAGAAATCAGGGTTGGGTCCTCTGTCGTACGACATCGTCACGGAGCGCGGACCAGCGCATGATCGTGAATTTGTGGCCGCCGTGTGCGTGGCCGGTCAGGTGCGGGGCGAGGGCGCAGGACGCTCCAAGAAGGAAGCGGAGCAGAACGCGGCGCGCAATGCTCTTGCGCTGGATTGATCAATGCGCACTCTGGCGACGGGGAGGTTGCATGATGTTCCTGAAACGCATCGATCTCCTTGGATTCAAGTCATTCGCGGATCGCACTCAGCTTGAGATCGCATCCGGAGTGACTGCGGTGGTGGGGCCGAACGGCAGCGGCAAGAGCAATATTGCCGACGCCATCCGTTGGGTCCTGGGGGAGCAGAGCGCCAGGACCCTGCGCGGCGCGAAGATGGAGGACGTCATATTTGCCGGCAGTCAGGCCCGCAGGCCTGTCAATTTTTGCGAGGTCAGTTTGACCCTCGACAACAGCGACGCCGTCCTGCCTGTCGATTACAGCGAGGTGGCTGTCACAAGACGAGTCTACCGTTCCGGCGACAGCGAGTACCTGATCAACAGTTCGGCGTGCAGGCTTCGCGATATCGCCGAACTGTTTATGGATACGGGTGTAGGGCGCGAAGCGTATTCCATTATTGGGCAGGGAAGAATCGAGGAGATCCTGTCCACCAAATCGGAGGAACGCCGCGGCGTCTTTGAAGAGGCGGCGGGCATCGTCAAGTTTAAGCTGCGGAGGAAGGAAGCGGAACGCAAGCTTGGCGATGCGGACCAGAATCTGCTGCGCATCCGCGACCTCGTCGCGGCTCTGGCCGACCAGGTTGCGCCCTTGCGGGAGCAGGCTCTCGTCGCCCGTGAATACAAGGCGGCCCTCGCACAGCAGCGCACACTGCAAATTGCCGTGCTGGCCGCGGATGTCGCTGAACTGTCGGAGAGCCGCGCGGAGTCCTTGCGGCAGAGCGAGGCGTGGCGGGTTGAACTGCTTGCGGCGCAGGATCAGGAAGCGGCTGCGCAGCGGCGGCTTGCCGCGCTGCGAGCGACGGCGGAAGGGCTGGATCAGGAATTGTCCCGTCTTCAGGAGGGGCTTGTGGAGATCACCGGCCAAGTCGAACAATGCGTTGCGGATCGTCGGGTCGCCGTTGAGCGTCAGGAACACGCGATCACCGGGCTTGAAGAATTGCGAAAAAAGCGTGAGCGCCTCGAAGGGGAAGCGGAGTCGTGCGACAGCACAATGGCCGCCGCCGATGTTCAGGTGGCTGAACTGCGGACGCGGGTGTCCGCGTTGCGCGCTGAATTGCAAAGGCGGATCGCCGATCAGGATGGACAAGGGTTGCTGGCCGCGTTGCGGGAACGTCTTGCCGACGCGCGCGCCGCGCTGATCGAACTGATGAGGGAGCAGGCCGGTTTGCGCAATGAACTGAAGCATCTGGAGAGCGCGCAGGCGCAGACGGAGCGCCGCCAGGGACGCATGGCGGAGGAGCGGTCCTCCGCGCTGGCGGAATGCGGGCGCCTGCAGGCGGAACAGACTCAGGCGAAAGAACGGTTGGCCTTGTTGCAGACCTCTGTCACAGGAATGCGAGAGGCGACGGCGCGGGTGGAGGCGGAGCTTGGCCGTGCGCGCGATGAGTTGGCCGAGACGCTCGCAAATCGGGAGCAACGCGAGGGGCAACGTGTGGAAATCGCCAGTCGGTTGCGCACTCTGCAGGATATGCAAGTGGAACTGGACGGCTATGCAGGGGGGCCGAAGGCGGTCCTTCAGGCGCATCGACGCGGCGCCCTGAAGGGTGTGCACGGTGCGGTCGCCGATCTCTTGACCGTGCCCGCAGAATATGAATTGGCGATTGAAACAGCCCTCGGAGGCAGTGTGCAGCACATCGTGGTGGAGCGCGACAGCGATGCAAGACAGGCCATTGACATGCTGAAAAAGCGTCAACTCGGTCGAGCCACATTTTTGCCGGTCGATACGATCAAGGGCCGTCGACTGGCCCCCCATGACTTGCAGATGGTGAAATCCGCACACGGATTTAAGGGCGTGGCCGCTGATCTCGTGCAGTGTGACGGCCGCTTTCGCGCGGTCGTCGATTCGCTGCTGGGCAATGTGCTCATCGCTGAGTCGCTGGCGCACGCGAATGTGATGGCGCGGGTGCTTCAGCATCGTGTTCGCATCGTGACCACGGGCGGCGATGTGGTTAATGCGGGCGGTTCCATGACGGGCGGCAGTGCAGGCAGGCGCGGGGCTGCCATTCTCGGGCGCGCCCGAGAGATCGCAGCACTCGGTGAGCAGGCGGCGGTCCTTTCTGAGCAGGTGTCTGCGATGGACAGAGAGCGGGTTGCGCAGGAGGCGTCCGTCCAGGAACTGCAAGCCCGCTTGGGCGAAGAGCGCGCGCGGATTGCCGCCCATGAAGACTTAAGGCGAGATGTCGGGACGCGGCTTCAGGTGGCGAAGGCAGGATGGGCCACGGCGACTGAGCGGGCAACCGCTTTGGACGAGGAGCACACGCTTCTCCAGGAGGAGGGGGCGGCCCTTTCCTTGCGGTTTGAGGAGGCGCGGATCGCCTTGGGCCAGATGGAACGCGCGGTTGACGCGGCCGAGGGAACCGTGGCGCAACGGGAGCGCGAGATCGAGGAATACGAGACGGCGGTTGCGGGACAAAGCGACGCGCTGACGCAAGTGCGCGTTTCACTGGCCGAACAGGAAGAGGCTCTGCGCGGCGCCGATCAGGCGCGCGTGAGTCTCGCCCATCGCCGCAAGGCCATCGCCGATGAGCATCAGGCGGTGAGCGATGAGCAGCAAGCCGCCATTTCGCGCAGCGCGCGGCTGCGTGAGGAATTGCAGCGCAGCGAGCGCGCTGCAGACGCGGTTTCGCGTGCGCGCGAGGAGTGCCAGGCGGCGATTTTGCGCAGCAGGGGTGCGCGAAGCGGTTGTCAGCGTGAATTGGATGAAGCGGAGCGTACGCGCGACGGCTTGCGGGCGCAAACGCGCCAGTGGGAAGGACGCATCAATGGGTGTGACGTCGCGCTCGGCAAGATCGACGTGGAACTGGACGCCAAACTGACAACGCTTCGCGAGGATTTTGGGCTCGGGGTGGATTTGGCCGCCGAGCGCTATCGACTTGATGAATCGCTTGCGTCAGCCAGGCAGCGACTGCAGGAGTTGAAACGGCGGATCGACGCTTTCGGGTCTGTGAACCTCGGCGCTATTGAGGAGTATGACCGCATCAGTGAGCGCCACGAGTTCCTGCAGGCGACGGAACAGCATCTTCTGACCGCGAAAGAGCAGTTGCGTGCGCTGATCGGGGACATCGACACAGAGATGTCCAGGCGGTTTCGCGAAACGTTTGACGAGGTCCGCAGACATTTTGGAGAAGTGTTTCGGGCGCTCTTTGAAGGTGGCCGGGCGGATGTGTTTCTTGTCGATGACGCGGAGCCCCTGCTGTCCGGCATCGAAATCGCGGCAGAACCACCTGGAAAAAAGATGCAGGCTCTGTCGCTGCTGTCCGGAGGCGAGCGGGCGCTCACCGCGCTTGCCCTTCTCTTTGCCATATTGCGCGTCAAACCGGTTCCCTTTTGCGTCCTTGATGAAGTGGAGGCTGCGCTTGACGAGGCCAACGTCGCCAGATTCTCAGACTATCTGCGCGGTTTTGCGGAGCAAACGCAATTCGTGGTGATCACTCACAGGCGGGGAACCATGGAAGCTGCCGATGTGCTGTATGGCGTTACCATGCAGGATTCGGGAGTGTCAAAGCTGGTGTCCGTACGTGTGCTGGACGAGGAATCGGCGACCGCGTAGCGGTTGCGCAGCAGAACTCTCGGCGCACTCTCGCCGCAGCCCGGAACCGGGAAGCTGCGGGACCGGGGAGGACAGAGAAGCCGGGAGAATGTCACGTGTGAAGGTTGAGTGAGGGTTATGGGGATTTTTGATCGACTGAAAGAAGGACTGGCCAAGACGCGCACTGCATTTACAGAGCGCGTTGGGGGTGTGCTGTCGCGCCGCAGGATCGATG
>JAJYTO010000047.1 GCA_021793015.1 Bacillota bacterium | reverse complement strand
GTTTCATTTCCCCATAGTGGCGCAACGACCGCGGCTTCGTCCAAAAGAGTTATCCAAAATCGACGTTCGCTTGTTGAACGTCGATTTCTTTGTGATCGATTTCAGATAACTCTCTATTCATTATATGTGAGGCGCGGGCTGTCATTCTTCTGTCCGCAGGATCGCGTACACCCGCATGACCGGGTTTGGCTACAGGGTGCTGAAAACCCGCTTCACATCGTTCGCCGACTTGTGCAGCGCGGCTGTTTCCTCTTGCGTCAGTTCGATTTCAATGATCTTCTCGACGCCGTTCTTGCCCAGCATCACGGGAACGCCGAGGAACAGTTCATTGACGCCGTATTCACCACGCACGAAGGCAGAGCAGGGCATGATGCGCTTTTTGTCCTTAAGAATCGATTCCACCATTTGAACGATCGCCGCGCCGGGAGCATAGTACGCGCTGCCCGTTTTCAAATGGTTCACAATCTCGGCGCCGCCCTGGCGCGTGCGCTGCACCAGACGGTCCAGGGTGGCCTGATCCAGCAGAGTGTCAATCGGAATGCCGCTCACGTAGGAATAGCGAACGAGCGGCACCATGTCGTCGCCGTGACCGCCAAGGACAAACGCTGTCACATCTTCGAACGAGACCCCGAGTTCCAGCGCGATGAAGGTGCGAAAGCGCGCCGCGTCAAGAACTCCGCCAAGGCCGATGATACGTTCGGGAGCGAATCCGCTCTCTTTAAATGCCACTTGCGCCATCACGTCGGAGGGATTGGTCACGAGAATCAGTTGGGCGTCAGGAGAACGGGAGGCGATTTCCTTGACGACCGAGCGAATGACTTTCACATTTGTGTCGACCAGATCATTGCGGTTCATGCCGGGCTTGCGAGCGATTCCAGCCGTAATGACAACAACGTCGGAGGCCGCTGTCTCATCGTAGGAGTTGCTGCCTGTGATCGCGCAGTCGTACCCTTCCACGGGGGCCGCTTCCTGTAGATCGAGCGCTTTGCCTTGGGGAACGCCCTCGACGACATCGGTCAGGACAATGTCGCCGAGTTCCTTCATGGCCAGATAGTGCGCCACGGTGGCTCCGACATTGCCGGCGCCCACCACTGTAATTTTGGACCGTTTCATCTTGCTACCACTCCTTCTGCCGTCACACCGCCGCCCTGATTGACCCTGCCGTCTGTCGCGATTTCCTGCAGACGGAGATGGTGTCTGGGGTGCCAGGCGACCAGCGTACCATTGATGATCCCCCTAAGAGTACCGAAACTGACTATTACAAAGCAACCGGAAAGAAAGACAAGTTGTAGAAATCCTGCGACATAGAAAAAACGCAATTGTGTAAGATGATACAGCGCATATGTGCCGGCCGTGAAACTTCCCAGCGGGAAGACATAACTCCACCAGCCCAGTGTGTACGGGATACCTTCCCCCTTCTTGCTCAGATGAAGAACGGTGTAGAGCGTGGCAATCACGCACCACCAGACGCCGACGCCCCACAGGGCCGATCCTCCGATGAGGCCGAGAGCGCGGAGTCCGGGCAGGAAGGCGGCAAACAGGGCGTGGGTGGAGAGCGGAATCGTGGCCAGGGTGCCCATGGCCATGCCGATCGGTCCTATTTCAACCCAGACGCTCGGGGCCATGGCGCCGGGCACCACCCGATGGTACATCAAGCGCGAATAAAAGAGCGCGCTGACCATCAGGAAGAGAAAGAAAGTGAGTCCGAACAATGAGATATCGAAAACGGTCATTCCCATGTTGACAGCGGGCGAACCCCAATCGGAGAGAAGGTTGGCGCCGTCGGCCGCGCATACGATCGGCGGCACGACGGGAATCAACCAGCTGCCCAGCGCATCGCCGGGCGCGATATCGTGCTGCGTGAACATCAGATAGGGCACCGCGATCGCGGAAAACAGGCTGATCGCCACACCGACGAGCCATAGTATTTGACTGATTCGCATCGATAATGCAATTGGCCATATATGCGTGCCAACCAGGAAGAAGTCATTGCCAACGACGTTTACGGCCATGGCAAGCGCTCCATAAAACAAGGCTCTTGCGGGATCGCGGAAATCTGACAGGGCGTCTGCCGTATGGTTGATCCATCGGGCGCCCCACAACGTGAGCGCAAGTACGAGCAGCAGCAGTACCATAATAAACGCTGCCAAGCCAAGCGTCTTGTGAAACGGGAACGCTACCGGTGAAGAGTAGCAGAGCCCGGCCATGATCCCTACACCCATGACCACTGTAAACCAGTTGGTGCCGATTTGTCGCGCTACAGACATACAACCAAACCTCCGATCATGAATTTATCTCTACAGTGTTAAGAATATCGAATGGAAGTTGCGTGCGAACTCTGTTTTGGTGATTATTATTATAAGAAAATCAAATAGGAGGGATGGGCGTGAATCTTACGGAACCCTGGCGTACTTTTCTGGCTGTGGCAAAGGAGGGGAGCATTTCGCGGGCGGCCAGGAAACTGCGCGTGTCGCAACCGGCCGTCAGTCAGCAGATGAAACAGTTGGAGCAGATTTATGGCACGCCGCTTTTTGACCGTCGACGCAAGGGGATGGCGCTCACAGAGGCAGGCCGGATTTTGCAGCGGGAGGCAAGCAGGATCAATGACCTGATCGTCCTGTCGCTGGAACAGGTGAGCGATGCGGCGGACACGCAGTCCGGAACTCTCGCCGTGGGAGCCAGTATGACGATTGCGGAGTATGTGGTGCCTACTGCGCTGGCCATGTTTCGCAGATTGCGGCCGCTGGTCAGGGTGAGGCTGTTCACGGGAAACTCCGAGGAGATCGGCCGGCAGGTCGCCAATGCAGACTTGTTGATCGGCCTGATCGAAGCGCCTCTTTACGACACGCGCATCATCCAGCGCGCGTTTCTCGATGATGAACTCGGCGCGATCGTCTCTCCCCGGCATTCCCTGGCCAAGCGGGAGACCTTGTTGCTGCGCGATCTGACCGGCGATCGGCTGCTCGTGCGCGAAACAGGTTCTGGAACACGCACTGTGCTGGAGGAAGCGCTTCGGTCTGAAGATCTGTCCCTGCGGGATTTTTCTGTATTTCTGGAGAGCAACAACCCGCAGACGCTCAAGGCGCTCGTAGAATCCGGGTACGGAATCTCCATCATGTCCAAGTGGGCTGTCCAGGACGCCGTCGCCGACGGGCGCCTCGTCTTTGTTCCGTTTGCGAACAGGGCTGTCAAGCGTTCCTTCCTGATGGCCTGGCGGGAAGAGTATCAGGATGATCCATTGCTGGTCGCGTTTACACAGGTATTGGACCAACTGAATTGGCCGCGTCGGGACTAGCACCCGTTCCACTCGGGGAGGAGTCAAGCGGACCGCTGCGCTAGGGTGAACCCGCCGTCGACCCCCGTCCCGCTTGAATCGGAGTCATCTATTGCGTCCTGACAGGCAGGGACCGCCGTATTTTCGGGACGGGAGGTTGTGCTATACTACGTCGTGGAGGGCGCTACAACGAGGTGGCCTAGCAATGGCGAACGAATCATACAAAGAACGTAAAGAGCAGTTCCTGACATCTTCAGGAATCAACGTGCAGCGGATCTATGATTGGACCGGCGCCGAGACGGCGGATGCGTATGAAGAGCGATTGGGAGATTCGGGGATGTATCCGTTCACCCGGGGCATCCAACCGACCATGTATCGCGGGCGTTTCTGGACCATGCGGCAGTACGCGGGATTTGGCGACGCCAAACAGACAAACGCCCGTTTTCGTTACCTGCTGGAGCAAGGGCAGACCGGACTGTCCACCGCCTTTGACCTTCCGACGCAGATTGGCTATGACGCCGATCATCCGTTTGCATTGGGGGAAGTCGGCAAGGTGGGAGTCTCCATTTCATCGCTGCTCGACATGGAGACCCTGTTTGCGCAGATTCCGCTTGATCGGGTGAGTACGTCGATGACGATCAACGCTCCGGCTGCAGTTCTGCTTGCCATGTACATAGCGGTGGGGGAAAAGCAGGGAGTGCCTGGCGCTTCACTGTCTGGAACCATTCAAAACGACATTCTTAAAGAATATGTGGCCAGAGGCACGTACATTTATCCGCCGCAGCCGTCGATGCGTTTGATCACCAACACATTTGCCTTTTGCGCGGAGCATGCGCCGCAGTTCAACACCATCAGCATCAGCGGCTACCACATGCGCGAAGCGGGCAGCACGGCGGTTCAGGAAATCGCTTTTACGCTGGCCAATGCGCGAGCGTATGTGGACGCAGCCCTCGGCGCGGGATTGGCCATTGACGACTTTGCTCCTCGACTGTCTTTTTTCTTTAACGCGCACAACAATTTCTTTGAGGAGATAGCCAAGTTTCGAGCAGCCAGGCGTATTTGGGCGCGCATCATGAAAGAGGAATACGGGGCGCAGAGTCAAAAATCATGGCAACTTCGCTTTCACACGCAGACTGGCGGTTCGACTCTGACGGCGCAGCAACCGGACAACAACATTGTGCGCGTGACCATGCAGGCGTTGGCCGCAGTTCTTGGAGGCACCCAAAGCCTGCACACCAATTCACGCGACGAAGCGCTGGCGCTGCCTACCGAAGAATCGGCGCGCATTGCCCTGCGAACGCAACAGATTATCGCGCATGAAAGCGGGGTCGCCGATACGGTCGATCCGCTTGGGGGATCCTACTATGTCGAGGCGCTGACCGATGAAATCGAACGGCAGGCTATCGTGTACATGGACGGTATCGCCGCTATGGGCGGCGCTGTGCGCGCTGTGGAGCAGGGCTATATGCAGCGGGAAATCCAGGCGGCCGCGTATGAAACGCAATGCCGCATCGAACGGCGCGAGGATGTCGTGGTCGGGATGAACGCGTTTACGGTCGCCAATGAGACTGAACCAGAGCTGCTTCGCATCGGTCCCGAGCTTGAAGAGGAGGCGCGAATCCGTCTGCGCGATTTGCGGGCGCAGCGCGATCAGACAGCCGTTCACGCCTCTTTGCGGCGCTTGGAGCAGGCGGCCAGGGGCGACGACAATCTGTTGCCGCCCATCCTTGAGGCCGTGCGGGTGTATGCGACGCTTGGCGAAATCTGCGATCAACTGCGCGGTGTGTTTGGGGAGTATCGGCCGCAGCACTGGTAGGCAGGGACCACCGTATTTTTGGGATAGACCGATACGGAAAGGGCAGGCGATGGACCATGAAACGGCCCATTCGGGTACTCGTCGCGAAACCGGGTCTGGACGGCCATGATCGCGGAGCGCTCATCGTCGCGCAGGGTCTGCGTGACGCCGGTATGGAAGTGATCTATACGGGACTGCGGCAAACCGTGGCGCAGATCGTGGCCGCGGCCGTTGACGAAGACGTTGATTGCATTGGATTGTCGTCACTGTCGGGCGCGCATATGTCGCTCTTTCCCGCGCTTTTGGACGAACTGCAAAAGGAGGGCGCGAACGACATCCTGGTCATCGGCGGCGGAGTGATTCCGCCTACCGATGTGCGGGCGCTAAAAGCGCTTGGCATCGCAGAGATTTTTACGCCCGGCAGTACAGTGACAGAGATGGCTGATTTCATTCGGAGCCGCGTCCGCAAAAACAGGGGAACAGAGCGGGCCGCGGCTGATCCGGCCAGCGCCCCGCAGGTGATCGATCACATCGGAGTGGCCGTTGTGAGTCTGGAGGACGCCCTTCGCTTCTACAGAGATCATCTCGGACTGCAGGTCGTCCATGAAGAGATGATTCCCGATCAGCATGTTCGCGCGGCGTTTCTCCAACTCGGCGAAACACATATCGAACTGCTGGAATCAACGTCTGAACACGGACCGATCGCGCGGTTTATCGCCAAGCGCGGTCCGGGAGTGCATCATGTGGCCTATCGTGTGGACAGTGTGAGCGAGTGGCTGGAGAGAGCGCGGTCTTCGGGACTGCGCGTGATTGACGATGCGCCGCGGACGGGCGGTCAACACAAACTGATCGCCTTTGTCCATCCGGCGAGCGCGCACGGCGTTCTTACCGAGTACTGTCAGATCGTGCAGGAGTGAGGCGCAGCGCCGTGGCAAGGGGGAATTGGCGGTGGAAGAGAAACTGATGGAACTGCAGGACAGGCGCGCGAACATAGAGCGCGGCGGCGGGGACGCGCGCATCCTGGCGCAGCACGAGAAAGGGAAGTATACCGCTCGCGAGCGAATCGAACTGCTGCTTGATCAGGAGACGTTTCGTGAAATAGGCGCGTTTGTGGAGCACCGAGGCTCCAATTTTGGCACGGATCAAATCGCGGCGCCCGCTGAAGGCGTCGTCACAGGATGGGGTAAAATCGACGGCCGCGCGGTGTACGTCTTTGCCCAGGATTTCACCGTGTTTGGCGGCGCGTTGGGAGAAATGCACGGGCAGAAGATTGCCCGTCTCATGGATCTGGCGGCCAGGAACGGGGCGCCGATCATCGGCCTCAACGACTCTGGAGGGGCGCGTATTCAAGAAGGCGTCGTGTCGCTGGATGGCTACGGCCATGTATTTCACCGCAACTCCATCTACAGTGGGGTCGTTCCACAAATCTCCGTGATCATGGGGCCATGCGCAGGGGGGGCGGTCTACTCGCCGGCCATCACCGATTTCATCTTCATGGTTGAAGAGACCAGCCAGATGTTTATCACTGGCCCCAAAGTCATCGGGTCGGTGACGGGTGAAGTGATTTCTTCGGAAGATCTGGGCGGCGCCAGGGTGCATGCGACGCACAGCGGAGTGGCTCATTTCACGGGCGCTTCCGAAGAAGAGGTACTGGCCATGGTCCGCAGGCTGCTGTCGTTTCTGCCGAGCAATCACAAGGAAGCTCCACCGCTTGTGAATCCCGACGAAGGCGCGGCCGCAAACGAAGAGTTGCTGGCGGTCGTGCCTGTCGACAGCACCCGCGTGTACGATGTGCTGGAAGTCATTCGGCGGGTGGTTGATCATGGCGATTTTTGTGAAGTGGCTCCCGTCTTTGCGAGAAACGCGGTTGTCGGGTTTGCCCGCATGCAGGGGCATTCTGTAGGCATCATCGCCAATCAGCCAAAGTTTCGGGCGGGCGGGCTCGATATCGATTCCTCCGACAAGATTGCCCGTTTCATCCGCTTCTGCGATTCGTTCAACATCCCCTTGATCACATTCGAAGATGTGACCGGGTTCATTCCGGGCGTTTCTCAGGAACATCTCGGCATCATTCGCCACGGGGCCAAGATTTTGTATGCGTACAGTGAAGCCACTGTTCCAAAAATCACGGTGATCACACGCAAAGCGTATGGTGGAGCGTATGTCGCCCTCAACTCCAAAGCGATCGGCGCGGATCTTGTGCTGGCGTGGCCAACCGCAGAGGTCGCCGTCATGGGATCGGAAGGCGCGGCCAACATCATTTTTGCCAGGGAGATTGCGCAGAGCGCCGACCCCGAGGCAACGCGCGCGCGCAAGATCGCTGAGTACAAAGAGCGCTTCGCGAACCCGTACATCGCCGCCGCCGAGGGCATGGTGGACGATGTCATCGATCCGCGCGAGACGCGTTCCAAACTACTGGATGCGCTCGACATGCTGCGCAACAAAGAGGAACTCCGTCCGGCGAAAAAGCATGGGAACATGCCGCTGTAATGCGTGTCCGAAAAGGGTCGAGGGGACATGTGATAAGCTGACATTCGGCAGGCGCGGTGCGGTACATATAGTGTTTGATTAAAGCCTCAAACACTATATGTGGGATCATAACGCCTGCTGCGCGGACTTTATCACATGTCCTCTAGGCAAGACGCTTGCAGGGGATTGGTGAAGTCCGGGCAGGCGCGCGCCGTGTACATGTACGGTCCATGAGCACGCCTGTCCGGCGCAAGCCGAGCCCCTGCAGCGCGGAGTTCTCGACCCTGTTCGGACAACCTCTGTAGAGATCGTGGGATGTGCTGTCGCCGGGGAACGGCCCTGTGGGCGCCGGGAAAAGGGTAGAGTGGAGGCGAAAGCATGGATGCTGTGGCAAGTATTGACCGGGAAAGACTGATTGCAGATTTTATGACACTCGTAGCCATTGGCAGTCCTTCTCGGGACGAGGCCAATGTGGCCGCATATATTCGGGGAGTCGCAGAAGAACTGGGTTATCTCGCAGAGGAAGACGACGCGGCTGAGATCGTTGGCGGAAACACCGGCAATCTCATCATCAGGGTTCCGGGCGATTCGACCAAGTCGACGGTGCTCATGATGGCTCACATGGATACGGTGGCTCCCGGCCACGGAGTGCAGCCAATCCGCCACGCTGACCGCATCACAAGCGACGGCAAAACCATTCTCGGGGCAGACGACAAAGCCGGAATAGCGGGCTTGCTACATATGTTGCGGGTGCTGTCCGCGACAGGGGGAGACCATCCTCCGCTTGAGATTGTGTTTACGGTCTGTGAGGAAGTCGGCTTGCAGGGTGTGAAGGCGCTGGATCGCAGACAGCTCCGGGCCTCCTATGGGTTCGTATTTGATTCCGGCGGACCGCTTGGCTTCGTCGTGACAGAAGGGCCGGCCCAAGCCAAGATGGAAGCGAGAGTTCAGGGCCGCGCCGCGCATGCGGGTCTGGCGCCGGAAAAGGGAGTCAGCGCCATTGTGGTGGCGGCGCAAGCGATCAGCGAAATGCGCGTGGGACGGATTAACGAACGCACCACCGCCAATATCGGCCAAATCCGGGGCGGCTATGCGACCAATATCGTATGCGATCTCGTAGAACTCTCTGCGGAGGCGCGCAGTTTGAGTACGGAAGAGCTTCGCGTTCAGCGCGAGCACATGACGCAGGTGCTGCAACACGCGGCCGCGCGCCATGGCGTCACGGCGGAAGTCGAGTGGCAGGAGAGCTATCCCGCGTTCTCGTTGTCCGAAGACTCCCCCTTGCGGCGAGTAGTCAAACAGGCTATGTCAGAATTGGGCATTACGCCGGTGTTTGGTCCGGCAGGCAGCGGCAGCGACGCGAGCGTGATCTCGGGAAAAGGGATTCCCGTGCTCAATCTGGCCATTGGATACCAGCAAATTCATACGCTTGAAGAGTGGATCTCCCTTGACGACCTGTGTCTCGCCGCAGAGTTGATGCTGCGAATTGTACGCGTCATCGGCGAGATTGACGTTCGCGTGTGAAAGCGTCCTCGGTGCTCCTGGTGTTTCTTACGGCCGCCCCGAGAAAGGCGAGCGCAAGCACAGCGCCGATCACGGAGAGCAGGGTGTGGCCGGCAGCGAGGGCAAACCATCCCTGTACGGCAAAAAATCCAGCGCCGCCGAGCCACGCGATGCGATTGATCAGGCGATGGAAGGTGTGCGCGTGCACCGTGTCGCGAACGTGTTCGAGGCGAAAGTGGCCGGTGGAAAGGCGTTCGGCGATGCCCAGCAGCGATTGGGGCAACTGGCGATATGGGCTTGCCAAACGCCACAACAACCGGACGATTCCCACGATGCGCTCGATCGACAGCAGATCGGAGAAGCGACCGAGGTCGCGCAGCAGATCAAACTCTGCATGGGCAGCGTCGGAACCGGCGCTGCCGGCTGCGCTTTCCTGCGCCTGCGGGCGGCCTCCCGGCACAAGAAACGGCTGCATGATGCGCAGGAACGGAGTCTGTGCATCCAGTTCCGTGGCAACGCCTGCGATGAGTCCCGCCGCGCGTCCCAAAAAGGTCAGATGATACGGCAACTGGACTGGCTGTTCGTAAACGAAAGCCTGCAGTGTCTTCAGGATCTGCTGGATGACCTCGTCGTTGATGTTGTCCAACAAATGGTTGCTGAAATACGGACTCATCAGTCCGGAGAGCGATTGAAACAGCGCCTCCGCATCGGCCTCAGGAAAGACAAGCACTCCCATGGCCCGAAGCGCGACCAGCATCTTGCGGGCGTCTTCCTCCACGATGGCGCGCAGAAAGTCCCGCAATCCTTCACGGTTGCGCTGGTCGATGCGCCCCATCATGCCAAAATCGAGAATGATCAAATCCCCGTTTTCCTGGAGCAGGACATTGCCGGGGTGAGGATCTGCATGAAAGAATCCGTCTACCATGACCTGGTACAAAAACGATTGTACGTACCTCCTGGCCACATCGTCCGGTTGTAGACCGTGTGCTGCCATGAAGGGGGCGTCCGTGATCCTGGCTCCGGATACGCACTCCATCACAAGGACGCGCGGTCTCGTCAGTTCGGCGTGCACAGCGGGGATCTTGATCCGGGGCCTACCCTCAAAATTGCGCCGGAATTCGGTGAGGTGAGACGCTTCCGTATAATAGTCGAGTTCTTCGAGGGTAGTGCGCGCCACTTCTTCATAAATTGCCAGCAGATCGACGCGCGCGCGCACCGCCCGGAACCGCCCCGCCACCCAGATAACCATCCTGGTCGCCGTGAGATCGGCGTAAATCATTTTTTCGATGCCCGGCCGCTGGATTTTCGCGGCGACCTGCTCCCCGGTCGGCAAGACGGCCCGGTGCACCTGTCCCAACGACGCGGCGGCCAGCGGCGTCTCTTCGATAGACGCGAAATAAGCGCTCAGATTGCTCCCGTAGGAGGCGACGAGTTGTTTTTTGATCTCCGCAAAGGGCACCGGGCTGATGCGATCCTGCAGTTCTTCGAGTTCTTCGATAAATGGCTTTGGCATCAAATCAGCGCGCGCGCTCAGAAATTGCCCCAGCTTGATCAGCATGCCCTCCAGTTCGAGGGCAGTCTGCCGCAAAGTTCGGGCTTGAGAACGCCAAAGGTTGTTCCACACGGCTTCCGTCAAAGCGACGCCCCGCCGTTGCTCCTTTTTGTGATACCTCCAGATTTGCCAGAAGAATCCCAGACTCATCGCAACGATACGATAAACCCTGTATATTCTGACCCGCTTGAATGTCTGTCGTATGCGCACGGTTCTCCCTCCCAGGACTCCCTTGTCCATGGTATCCTGCAACAGGAGCGCCGTCAAACCTTATCATATCCTCAGGCATCCGTGGGTAGTCCATGGACCGCCTTGTCGCGTCCACGAGCATCCGTGAAACAGTCCATGGGCCGTCTCACAAAGGTTCGGGATGGTCTTGCGATTCGGGATTTCCCGTCTCTCGAATCACAAAGGAGTGGACCTTGCGACTGAACGTCCTGTCTGCGAGCTCATCGCGCAGTGTGACGTCGGTTTCGCATCTCATGGCGCGCACAAAACGCAGGACATCCTTGGCGCGCCCTGACAGGGTGAACTTATTTTTATGATAAAATACATGCATGGCCATTCCTCCCCCACGCCTGATGTCTATGTGGCGATCGGGGAAGATTATGCAACACGGGAGAGACGGTGCTGCCCTTTGCGAGAGCGCAAGATTGACGGAACCAGTGTGTACGTGGGGAAGATCCTTTCCCTGCGGGTTGATCGGGTCGAGTTGCCAAACGGCCGCGTCGCAACGCGAGAAGTGGTCGGGCATCCAGGCGCTGTGGCCATTCTGGCGCAGAGCGCTCCCGACGCAGTGGTGCTGGTGCGCCAATTTCGCTATCCGATCGACGAAGTGTCCCTGGAACTGCCGGCCGGCAAGCTGGAACAGGGGGAGGATCCGTTGTTGGCGGCTCATCGCGAGTTGGCGGAAGAGACGGGGTACACGGCCGGGAATATGCGGTTTGTGATGTCCTTTTATTCCACGCCGGGCTTCTCGGATGAACGGATGCACCTCTATCTGGCGACAGACTTGAAGGCGGGAACGCCGCAACCAGACGACGACGAGTTTATCGACTGCCTGACTGTGGACCGTTCCACCGTCGCACGCATGGTTGACAAAGGCGAGTTGACAGACGCAAAAACGCTTGTGGGGCTTTTGTGGTGGCTAGGGCGGCCATGACGGACAACGGAGGCAAACGCTTTTTTGTAGACGGTCATGTGCATATCGGACGCGCCTCGCAGGGTGAGCCCATCAAGATCTCGGCGGCGCCGACGCTGACTGTCATGGGCGTCATCGAACATGCCGCGCAGGCCAAAGGGATCGACATGATTGGCCTGGTCGACGCGGTCACGCCCCCTGTGATGCGCGATTTGCGGCTGCTGATGGACAAGGGAGTTCTTCACCCTGTTCCGGACGGGGGACTTTCTTTTGCAGGCAAGGTGACGCTGCTGTTGGGCGCCGAGGTGGAAATCGGCGGCCCGCTTGGCGGCGCCGCCCATTTCGGCGCGTTTGTGCCGGATTTCGAGGCGCTGGAATCCTTCGCCCAGTGGCTCGGCGCCCGGCAAACCAATCCCAATCTGTCCTCGCAACGAGCGCTTCGCACCACGGCAACAGCACTGGCTGCGAAAGTGAACGAATTGGGCGGCGTTGTCATCGTCAATCACGCGTTTACTCCCCACAAGGGACTGTATGGAAATTGCGTCGTTCATATGGCCGATATGCTGCCGCCCTCCCTGGTTGCGGCTGTCGAACTGGGCCTGTCGGCAGACACAGATATGGCGGATCGAGTTTCAGAATTGGCGTCCATGACGTTTGTGACAAACAGCGACGCGCATTCTTTGCCGAAAATCGCCAGGGAGTATCACATCGTTCGATTGCAGGAACCGTCGTTTCAGGCATACAGGCGGGCGCTGCTCCGCCAAGGGCGCGAGCGGATCGAGGCGAATGTGGGCCTCTGGCCAGCTCTTGGCAAATACTACCTGAGTGCGTGCCAAGACTGTGGACAGCCGTGGGATAAAGGCGCCGAGAGCTGTATGGCGTGCGGCTCGAAGCGACTCACCATGGGAGTGTGGAATCGACTCCAGGCTGTGGCCGATCTCGCCGTTTCGCAATCGCCGTCATACAGGCCGCCCTACAGACACCAGACGCCTCTTGAGTTTGTGCCTGGACTGGGACCCGCGAAACGCAGGAGCCTGCTGAACGCCTTCCATACCGAGATGAATATCCTGAACGACGTGCCTGTTGACGACCTGACCCGCGTGGTGGGAGAAAAACTCGCGCTGCAGATCGATCTGGCCCGCACCGGCGCCGCGCCGCTCATCGCGGGAGGCGCCGGCCGCTACGGCAAAGTTGCCGGCGTCAACCTTCCGGATGCAACGCCTGTCCTAAGCCCCTCCGGCGCAACATAGCATGATGCTAGAGGACATGTGATAAAGTCCGCGCAGCAGGCGTTATGATCCCACATATAGTGTTTGAGGCTTTAATCAAATACTATATGTACCGCACCGCGCCTGCCAAATTTCGGTTTATCACATGTCCCCTGGGGGGTGGGGGGATGTCGGCGCGGATATTCAAGCCTCGTGCGAACGTGCGCGCAAAGTACCAACAAGCTCTGCGGACAGTTCTGTTTTTCACTGTCTTCTATATGGCCGGGATCTTGATTGGGCTTGTCCTGCCGTTATCGATTCCCCACTGGATGGAGACCGCGCTGAGCCAGTCTGTGCACGCGGCTCTGGCAAGCACCGCATGGCCCCCGGGAACTGTGAGCGCCGCGTTTTCCAATGCGGCTTTGCAGGTCGGGATGATCGTCCTGATCTGGTTGTTGGGACAGTCGCCAAGCGGGATTCCGCTTCTGTCTCTGTTGCTCTTCCTGCGCGCCGTAAGTTGCGGACTGGCGTTTTCGCTCGTTGTCAGCGCCGATGGCTGGCGGGGCATTGGGATTGATTTGCTTGCGCTTCTTCCATCGAATATACTTTTTGCAGGCGGCTTTATCATCGCCGTCGCGGCTGCGGCGATGATGACGCGAAGGCTGTATCGCACGGCGGCGGGTTCGCCGCGGGAAGGCGTCTGGGCGCTGTACCATGCGGTCCTGGCGGCGGCCATGCTTATGACCCTGCTTGGCGGCATGCTGGGAGCGGTTGTGATTCCGCGCGTTCTGGGACTGCTTGCGGTGCGTTTGCATGGATGAAAGGCGTGTTGGGGGGCGTTATGGACACCAGGCGTTTTACGGTTGTCAACGAGGATTTTGTATGTCGGTTTTGCCGCACGGCCGTGCAGCGGTTGCGTACGGGATGCCGCAATCACTGCCCGCGTTGCCTGCACAGTGTCCATGTCGACGATTTTCCCGGAGACAGGGCGGCCGGATGCGGCGGACTGATGATTCCCGTCGCAGTATTTTTACATAGTAAAAAAGGGTATATGATTGAGCACCGTTGTCAATTGTGCGGGCATAGGGCTGTGAACATGCTGGCGCTGGAGGATCCCGTTCAGCCGGATGACATGGACGCTGTACTTGCGATAATGAAGGGAATGGCAACAGGGCGTCAACCATAAGAGGAGGATTACTCATGATTGTTGGTGTTCCCAAAGAAATCAAGGACAACGAAGACCGTGTGGCGATGACGCCAGCGGGGGCGCGGGCGCTGACCGGGAGCGGTCACCAAGTGTTGATCGAATCCGGCGCGGGCCTTGGCAGCGGCTTTACGGATGAAGACTATCGGGCGGCCGGCGCCGACATGATTGCGAAGGCCGAAAGCGTTTGGGCAAATGCCGATATGATCATGAAAGTGAAGGAACCTCTACCCGCAGAGTATGGATTTTTCCGGGAGAATCTGATTCTGTTCACCTATCTTCATTTGGCCCCTGAGTATGAACTGACGAGCGCGCTCATGAAGAGCAGGGTCGTGGCCATCGCGTATGAGACGATTCAGTTGCCTGACCGTTCGCTGCCGCTTCTGACCCCGATGAGTGAGGTGGCCGGCCGGATGTCGGTGCAGATCGGCGCCGAGTTTCTGGAGAAACCATACGGCGGCAAAGGGATTCTGCTCGGCGGAGTGCCGGGTGTCCTGCCTGGTCGCGTGGTGATCGTGGGGGGAGGCATCGTCGGCGCCAATGCGGCAAAGATGGCCCTTGGCACCGGAGCCGAAGTTACGATTATCGACGTCAACGCCGATCGTCTTCGGCAGTTGGATGACATGTTCAGCGGACGCGTCCGTACGCTGATGTCCAATGAGTACAACATTGAGATGGCCGTCCGTTCTGCCGACCTGCTGATAGGGGCGGTGCTCATTCCAGGCTCCCGGGCGCCAAAACTCGTTACGGAAGCGATGGTCAAAGAGATGTCGCGCGGGTCGGTGATTGTGGATGTGGCGATTGATCAGGGCGGGTCGATTGCGACGATTGACCGCGTGACCACTCACAGTCATCCCACCTACGAGAAGCACGGGGTCATTCACTATGCGGTGGCGAACATGCCCGGCGCCGTGGCGCGCACGTCAACGCTCGCCCTCACCAACGTAACTCTCGGCTATGCGTTGCAGTTGGCGGGCAAAGGGTACCGGGCGGCGATTCGGGCAAACCTTGCGCTGGCCAAAGGCATCAACGTCGTGGCGGGCAAGGTCACTTATGAAGCCGTGGCAAGGGGCCTGGAGATTGACTACACGCCGCTCGAAGACGCGATTGATGCAGCCGTTGAATGATTCCGGGCACGGGCTGCCGTGACACGACGGACTGCCGCGGCTTCCCAGGCTTGACTTCAGGCTGGCTTACATCCCGTCGCGTAAAACGGATGGAAGACGCTGTGCGCGGGTGGACATCGCAGGCATGACTTAAGGCGGTGTTGCATAGGGTATCCCCAAAGACCTGGGGGTGTCCTGCCGTGCGCCGTCTGTATCCTGCGGTCGTGATCGTGGTGTCTGGCTATGCGCTGTCTATCGCGTTGTCCCGCTGGTCTGCGCTGCTGTTGACCGATGTCGTCGATTCTCCCGGAGTCTCGCCGTGGTGGCACACCATAGCGATCATCATTGTCGGCGGAATGCAGTAATCGCTCAGACGCGATCGGTCATACGCCGCGCAAGAGCACGGGATAAGGTCGATCCAGTCGTTTGTGGACAGGCGTGCGGCAGCGCGAGAAGAGAGCGGTTTTCTGCGGACAGGCGTAAAGGAGTCTACCGGCATGGATTCTCTGCTTGAAGATTTCATCTACTACAGCGCCGTGGAGCGCGGGTTGTCGGCGAATACGCTGGAGTCGTACAGACGGGACCTGGCCTCCTATCTGGATTTTCTGGAGACGCGGGGCGTCCGTCAGGTGGCGGACACGGATCGTTCCACCATTGTGCTTTTTGTGCAGCATCTGAAAAAATCCGGGCGCGCCGCCTCCACTGTGGCGCGCCACATGGCCAGCATCCGAACCTTTTACGGTTTTCTGGCGCAGGAGCGAAAAATTGCCTTCGATCCTTCGCGCGACATCGAAATTCCCAGGGCAGAACGTCGGCTGCCACACTTTCTCACGGCTGAGGATGTCGAACGTCTGCTCCTCGCTCCGGACGGCGGAACCCCGATCGGCTTGCGTGACCGGGCTATGCTGGAACTGTTGTACGCGACTGGCGTGCGGGTTTCCGAACTGATATCGCTGAACGAGTCGGACGTCAACTTCGCGGCGTCGTTTGTGCGCGCGTTTGGCAAAGGGTCAAAGGAACGGATCATTCCGTTCGGAGAGATGGCTCGACGCGCTCTGGCAGACTATGTGCAACGGGCGCGCCGCCAGATGATCCGCAGTCCGGACGAAGAGGCGCTGTTCGTGAACCACCTGGGCGAGCGCATGAGCCGACAGGGATTTTGGAAAGTCATCAAGAAGCACGCCCGCACAGCCGGCATTGAGCAACCGCTAACGCCGCACACGCTGCGCCATTCGTTTGCGACGCATTTGCTGGATAATGGGGCGGATCTGCGGTCAGTGCAGGAGATGCTCGGTCACGCCGACATCTCGACCACGCAGATATACACCCATGTCAGCCGCAGGCGGCTGCAAGACGTTTATAAAGATAGCCATCCACGCGCGTAGAGCGCACTGTCGAGGTGACTCGGACCATGAACAAGCGCGCCATCGTGATCGTTCTGGATTCAGTCGGCGTCGGAGCGGCGCCGGATGCGGCTCTGTACGGCGATGACGGGGCCAATACCCTGGCGAACGTGGCGAGAGCCATGAAGGGACTGCATATTCCGCACCTTGCGAGTCTTGGCACGGGACGCATCTGTCCATTGGACGGCGTGTCCACGGACGCGGTGCGGGGCGGTTACGGACTGATGGTTCCACAGTCTGCAGGCAAGGACACCACCAATGGCCATATGGAGTTTGTCGGCGTCACCTTGCGGGAGCCCCTGCCCACGTATCCGCACGGATTTCCCCGCGAGGTCATGGAACCGTTTGAACTCGCTATCGGCCGCAAGACGATCGGCAACCGTTCTGCCAGCGGAACGGAAATCATCGAGGAACTGGGGGAAAAGCACAGGGAAACCGGATGGCCGATCGTCTATACGTCGGCCGACAGCGTGTTCCAGATCGCCGCGCATGAGGATGTCATTGCCGTCTCTGACCTCTACGCCATGTGTGAAAAGGCTCGGGCGATCCTGTCGGGAGCAAACGCGGTGGGGAGGGTGATCGCCAGACCGTTCACAGGAACGTCGGGTCACTTTACGCGGACCGCTCACAGGCGGGACTATTCTCGCGACTTTGGCCCGACTCTGCTGACGGCTCTGACGGAGCGTGGAATCCACGTGACAGGAATCGGGAAAATAGAAGACATATACAGTGGGCGAGGGATCAGCCAGGGGATTCACACAGCGAACAACGAAGAAGGGGTCGAGGAAACACTGCGCGCCATGCGGCGCGTCTCGGGTCCGGCGGTGATCTTCACGAACCTGGTGGATTTTGATATGCTTTACGGCCACAGAAATGACCCCATCGGATTCGGACGAGCGATTGAAGCGTTTGACCGTCGGCTGCCCGACATCATCGCGTCCCTGCGGGACGACGACCTGCTCTTGATCACGGCTGACCACGGCTGCGATCCGACGACGCCCTCGACAGACCATAGTCGAGAGTGTGTGCCGATCCTCGGCTATCACCCACGGCTTCAGGGCGCGGTGAATCTCGGCGAACGTTCGACATTTGCCGATCTGGGCGCGACCATTGCCCACCATCTTGATGTACCATGGTCACAGGGAACCAGCTTCTATGCAATGCTCGCACCTGATACATAGGCCGCATCCTCCAGGCGCAAACTACTCCTCATTGAGACAGGCTTTGCCAATGAGGAGGAGATGTCCTTGTGGAAGTATAGTCTACGCGCTTTTTACGCACGGCTGGTCCTATGCGCGGTTGTGCTGTTTCCGGCGGTCTTCCCCGCCGGGGCTGCGGCAAAGACCGCCGGCGGACCTGTTCTCGCTGCGCACGCCAGGTCTGCGGTGCTGATGGATGCGACGACAGGCATGGTGCTCTTTGAAAAGAACGAGCATGAACGGTTGCCGATCGCCAGTGTGACCAAGGTTGCCACGATGCTGGTTGTATTTGACGCACTGGACCGCGGTCAGGTTCGACTGACAGACGCGGTTCGCACCTCTGACTACGCCGCCAGCATGGGCGGCTCGCAGATTTATCTGCAGGCGGGGGAACAGATGACGCTTCGCGATATGCTCAAGGGCGTCGCCATGAGCTCGGCCAACGACGCGGCGGTCGCCGTCGCGGAGCATCTGGCGGGCTCGGAAGCCAATTTTGTGCGGCTCATGAACGGCCGAAGCCATGCTCTCGGGCTCCGCGACACCCACTTTGTCAACACAAACGGCCTTCCCGCCGCCAATCACTATTCGTCGGCTTACGATGTCGCGGTGCTGTCGCGCGCCCTGCTCGAACATCACGGTGTCACCGAGTTTACCGGTGCGTACAGCGATCATTTGCGTAAGCATAGCGACAAGCCGTTCTGGCTGGTCAACACCAATAAACTGGTGCGATTTTTCCAGGGGATGGACGGCATCAAAACGGGATACACCGCAGAGGCCAAATTTTGCCTGGCAGCGTCGGCCAAACGCCAGAACTTTCGGGTCATCGCCGTCGTTCTCGGGGAACCAACGGCCTCCATTCGCAATGCCGAGGTCACCGAGATGATGAACTACGCCTATAGCCAGTATGACATCAAGCCAGTCTACAAGCGCGGTCAGACTGTGATGCTCGCGCCTGTCATGCGCGGACAATTGCAGGCGGTGGCCGTGATCGCGACCCGGCCAGTCGGTCTCTTGGTCAACAAAATGGATCAATCAGTCACGGGAAGAGTGGTGACTGATTTACGGCCGCTGGTGGCGCCTGTGAAAAAGGGTCAGTTTGCCGGGGTGATTAAGATCGTCGACGGCGACAAGGTGCTGTCGACGATTCCCGTGATTGTCGCGGCGGACATTGGGCAGGCGTCGATGCTGGAAATGCTCGGCCGTTCGCTGCGCAGCCTGTTTCTGTTCGGCGTGAGCACCGGCTGAGGGAGCAGTGATAAACCAAATTTGGGCATGCGCACAGCGGTGGATATAGCGTCCGACTGAATCCTCGGACGCTATATCTGGAGTGACCGCGCCTGCCTCTTGCACGCCATCGTCATGTCAGTATGCGGGTCGTCCAGCGCTGCTGTTCGATGTGAGCTTCGAGTTCACCCATGCGGGAATAGCTGGCGATCGTCTGTTCGTCGCTGCCCAGCGATTCGTGAAGGGTCGCCAGCTCACCCAAAATCGCCTTTCCCGTTGCGATCATCCCTTTTGGCAGCAGGAGGGAGAGGGCTTTCTCGAAAGTGGCGATCGCCTCCTCGGGTTGTTCGGATGCGGCTTGGATAAGGCCCGTCACGCGCAATATCTCCGCATATTCTACGGAATTGGGAACGGCGATGGCGAGCGCCCGCTCCAGGCTCCGCGAAGCGTCGTCCAAGCGATTGGCGAGCAGTTCACAGGTGGCGCGTTCGGTCCACGCGTTGGCCGAGGCGCTGTTTCTGCCCTGAGCGTAATAATCGACGATAATCCCGGGCAGCAGGGCGAGCGCGCTCTCATGGTCGCCGATCTCGCGCAGGACAATGGCATAATTCATTTTCGCGTCGACATGCTGGGCGTCCATGCCCAGCGCCCGGTACATATTGACAGCGTTCATGGAAAAGGTCAGAGATTCTTCCCGGTTGCCGGATTCCACATGCAAAACGGCCAGGATATGGCATATTTCCGCGAGTTCGGCTCTGTGGGACGTATCTTTCAGTTCTTGGTACGCCTCGGTGGCATAGGTCAACGCCGTCGAAATATTGCCGAGACGATACGAGCAGATGGCAATGTTCTTCCTGATCACGTAGAGTGCGGTCAGCGGGGGGGCGCCAAGGCCGAGGACGAAACTGAGCGCGCGTTTGAAACAGTACAGGGCAAGTGATATGCGGCCCTGCGTCACGTAGAGCTCGCCCTGCCGACTCATGCAATTGGCGCCCAACTGGGAATCATTGGCGACAAACGCATGGCATTCCACCAGAGAGTAGAGATGCGCCGCATCATCCAGGCGGCCCATCAATTCCTTGGCGCGGGCCAGTTCAAGATTGATGTCCATCTCAGACACATAGGCAACCGCGGCGCTCTGCAATTCTTCAAGCAAGCCCGCGGCGGCTTCGCCGTGGCCGGATTCCAGCAACTCCCGGGCCTCCTTCAATTTTTGCATCTGCAGGCTGCGGCTTTCAACCTCGCTCATCAGTTCATTGGGATTTACTCCGAGTTGAGCGGCCAAAAGGGTGATGACACGGCGAGAGGGCGCCACACGATCGGATTCAATTTGACTGATCAGGCCCGCCGTGATTTCACCTTTGGTGATTTCACCTTGCGTCAGTCCTTTGGCCATCCGCAATGACCTGATTTTCGCGCCCAATGTAAGTGGCTTTCCTTCGCTCATTTTCATTCCCCTTTCATTATACATCACTATATCACATCGATTCGTATTGAAGGACACTTTTTGGCCGTGTCGAAAATACGGGGAAAACCACTAGTTTTGTCGCCCTGCAGGAAGTCTTGCACGACGAGGCGAAGCATACACCTGG
>JAJYTO010000046.1 GCA_021793015.1 Bacillota bacterium | reverse complement strand
ACTCCGAAGGGCGCATGAGACACCTGAACCTCTATGGCAGAATAATGATTGCCGTCGACTCCCAGTTCTCAGGACTAGTACATAAAGTAGTACAAACAAGCAATCGGATGGCAGCCATTTACAGGCAACCATCCGATTTTCCTTGCTGTATCAACGATTTTCATGGTCGGAGTTACAGGATTTGAACCTGTGACCTCCTGCTCCCAAGGCAGGCGCGCTACCAAGCTGCGCTAAACTCCGATGACAGGGTGATCTGGCCAAGGGTACTCTGGTCAAACGTACAAGAGGGGCATTGCTTCGGTCAATGCGCTGCACAAGCCCTACAGGATCTTCCGCGCGTGCACAAAGGGTATATGGTGCGGGTGAAGGGACTCGAACCCCCACGGTTGCCCGCCAGATCCTAAGTCTGGTGCGTCTGCCAATTCCGCCACACCCGCACGTCCATCAGTGGTGGAGCATGCTGGACTGAAGCCAGCGACATCCTGAGTGCAAGGTTGCGAAGACCACTATACAAGACGCGCCGCTTAGTTGTCAAGAAAGCGATGGAAAAATGGAAAGCGGTTGAGCGGCGCTTTGGCGGGATTTTAGAGAAAGGGCAGGGCACACGCGTGATTGCATGAAATTAGAGACGGAAGCGACTACCGTTGATGCACGTGCGGGCGCGATGGTGCGCCGTTTGCAAAATAGTCGCTATGTATTTATTTTAGAGATGAGTGTACAGGCCATTTGACAATGCCAGGGTGGGACGACATGACGCCGACTGATTACGCGCGCGACAATCATATGCCGCCTGCAAAAGTATTCTTCTTAATTGTGGCGTGGGGTGCTTTTGCCCTTCTTCTTGCGGTAACCTTTCATCCCATCCTGCCTGCCCAACTTTTGCAAATGTTCATCATGGCGGCGATCACCATAAGTTTTTATCTTGCATTGTGGCTGTTTCCCAAGTTTCCTATTCCCGTTGTACCCAACATCTCCATATTGTTTGTCGCCGCAGTCGTATTGGGACGTTTCCCGGAACTGTGCATCGTGTTGTTGACGGCGCCTTTTCTCATTTTTGGAATGCGTCATGTGTGGCGATTGGCGCTGTTTTTCCCCGCCGAAGACGCCTTGTCAACCATGTTCGGGTATGTGGGGTTTAAAATATTTGGCGGAACAGCGGGGTATATATCTCTGTCACAATGGGGCGCCTATCTGGCCTTCTGGGCAGCTTATTTCATCGCGAACATCGTGCTTATTCCAGCCTATTACAGTGCGGGAACAAAAAAGACGTTGAAAGCAATTTACCTGGAACAGATACTGTCACTGAGCGCAGTAGCCATGAATATCATTGATTTGATCTTTGGATTCATCATGATTTTCGCCATGAAGGATATGGGTATTGCAGGGGTCATTTTCATCTCCGTCGCATTGTGGTTGGTGAACGCGAACTACCGGTTTCTCCTGCGCAGTCTTCTGCAGTCCCAGAGAGATGAACTGACCGGACTCCACAATCGACGCTATTTTACGATGACTCTGGAGAAGCACTTCAGAAAGGGCAGGGAAATATCATTGCTGATGCTGGACCTGGACAATTTTAAGACGTACAACGACACCTGCGGGCATGTGAAGGGAGACAAACTGTTGCAGGAGGTGGCGCAACTGGTGTCTGCCAGTGTGGGTTCACGCGGGGCAGTCTGCAGATACGGCGGCGAGGAATTTGCCATCATCCTGCCCAATATGCCTGTCAGGGACGCCTTTGCTCACGCCGAACGCATACGGCGCGCGATATCGTCGCGACGATTTGCAGGTATGGAAGTGATGCCCCACGGAAGGATTACCGTTTCCATTGGAGTCGCATCCTATCCGGAACTGGCGAAGGATGTGGAACAATTGATTCAGCAGGCTGATGAGGCCCTGTACAAAGTCAAATTCAAGAACAAGAACGAGTCTCTCATCTACAGCTCGTCAGTGTAGCCCGGCGGATGGGTGACTGCGTGCCTCTGTGACTGGGCCACAGGGTGCAGGAGGCTCGTCGGCTCGTCGCGCCGCGACATGTGTCTATGAGTAATTCGGCGAAGTGGCCGGGAGACTTATGAGCGGATTTGGCCTGTACCCCGAATGATGTACTTATAGCTGGTCAGTTCGCGCAATCCCATCGGTCCTCTGGCGTGCAGCTTCTGGGTCGAGATGCCGATTTCTGCGCCGAAACCGAATTCAAACCCGTCCGTAAACCGCGTTGAGGCGTTGTGATAGACGGCTGCGGCGTCCACACGCGTCAGGAAGTCGTGGGCCGCCTGATCGTCCTCGGTGACAATCGCTTCGGAGTGACCCGTTCCGTACTGCCCCACATGCAGAATCGCCTCGTCGAGTGATTGTACGACCTTCACCGCGAGGATCAGCGCGAGAAACTCGGTGGCATAGTCCTGTTCAGTCGCGACGTCAATCGGGGGGGATGCGACGCCGCCATGCACAAGGTCTGGCGCGTCTCGTCGCACGATCGCAAGCGACCGCTCATCCAGCCTCAGTTCCACACCGCGCGCCGCGAGCTGGCGCATGGCTTTGGGGAGAAAGGCGTCGGCGACGGCGGCGTGCACAAGCAGCGTTTCCGCCGCGTTGCACACGGAGGGGCGTTGCGTTTTCGCATTGATCACGATGTCGAGCGCCATCTCCAGATTTGCCTGCGCATCGACATATACGTGGCAATTGCCAACCCCGGTTTCGATAACAGGAACCGTGGCGTGTTCCACCACATGTTGAATGAGACCGGCTCCGCCTCGCGGAATCACAAGGTCTACGAATGTCCGCGCACGGATCAGGGCATCGACTGAGCGACGATCTGTGTCGGTCAGCATGATCACAAGATCAGGCGGCAGTTCCGCTTCTTCCAGACCGCTGCGCAGGGCCGCTGTGAGCGCCCGGTTGGTTTCGAACGCCTCTTTTCCGCCTCGCAGCACGACGGCATTGCCGGTCTTGACTGTCAGTCCAGCCGTGTCGACCGTCACATTGGGACGCGCTTCATAGATGACGCCGATGACGCCGAACGGAACCCGGATCTGCTGCATACGCAGCCCGCTTTGCTGACTCCAGGAGGATATCACCTCTCCCACAGGGTCCGACAGCGCTCTAACCTGGTGCAATCCTTCTATCATCGCTGCTATGCGACTTTCATTCAGTCGCAGCCGATCCACGCGGTGTGTGGCTTCCCCGGCCGCCTGCGCCCGTTCGAGATCGCGAGCGTTGGCCTCCAAAATGGCGTCCGCGGCAAGGTGAATGTGCTCGCCCATGGCGAGCAGCGCGCGATCCTTGGCCGCTGGCTGCAGCCTGTTGGCGATATGCGCAGCGGCGCGCGCCCGCACAAGTTCGTCCTGCATAGCCCAGCCATCTCCTTTGCGAATTTACTACGTTTACGGATTTACTGCGGAAGAAGCGCCATATCGTTTCGATGCACGACCTCCGGGAGACCGCGCAGTTGATCTCTCTTTGATCTTAGGGTTGTAAAATACTCCAAGTCATGCGCGGAAAAAGAGACAATGCCCTTGCCGATGCACTTCCCGCGAGGATCCATCAGATCGACGATGGCTCCTTCATCAAATTGACCTTCGATCCTTTCGATGCCAGGCGCCAGCAAGCTTCCGCCGGACCGGCGCAGGGCGCTCACAGCGCCTTCATCCATGAACAGCCGTCCCACGCTGCGCGATCCGTGCGCCAACCAGGACCGGCGAGCGTTCAGCCGATCCTGTCGCGCGGCAAAGCGGGTGCCGATCTGGTCGCCGAGCAATAGCCTGCGGATGACGTCGGGTTCGCCAGCAGATGCGATCGAAACCGTAACGCCCGATGCTGTGGCCATTTCAGCGGCGCGAATCTTGGTTCGCATGCCCCCAGTGCCAACGGATGAACCGGAAGCGCCGCCCAGAGTCCGTACATGATCGTCGATGTTGGCGACTTCCACAATCCGTCGCGCCTGCGGGTCGGACCGCGGATCCTCCGTGTAAAGACCATCGATATCCGTGAGCAGAATCAGATGCTGTGCGCAGATCAGTATCGCCACCAGTGCAGCCAGCGAATCGTTGTCGCCAAAACGGATCTCGTTCACGGATACCGTGTCGTTTTCGTTGACGATGGGCAGTACATTGGCGCCGAGCAGGGTCTCGAATGTATTGCGGATATTGACAAATCGACGGCGATCTTCCATATCCGATCGAGTCAACAGGATCTGGGCGACAACCCGTCCTTGGCATGCGAATTCCCGTTGATACATCTCGATCAGAAGGCTCTGACCCACGGCAGACGCGGCCTGCTTTTCCGGCAGTGTGCGGGTCGCGCTCCAGCCCAGTCGGGCGCGCCCCGCCGCGATCGCACCCGACGACACCAGGACCACCTCGTGGGAGGCGCCCGGTAAAATTGCGGCCAGTTGGCCGGCAACCATGCGCACCTTGTCAGGCGACAGCAGGCCGGAAAGAGGATCTGTGAGACTGCTGGAACCAACCTTGACAACAATCCGCGCACGCTGCATGGCTTCACCCCCACATGATGATTGTCAGGAATCCAGTTTCTTCTGCCTCCCCGTCATCCGAAGGGAGGATCAGCAGGAAAATTGGGGCGCACTCTTTGTGGTCAGACATTTTGGCTAGACATTCTTTTGATTTTCGATGTACTGCTTGATGCCCGCAAGGGGCGCACCCCCGACCGTGGAGACAAAGTAGGAGTTCGTCCAGAGCGTGGGCAGTCGGCTGCGAAGCTGCGGGAACTCCTGGCGCAGACAATGCGAAGAACGCCCTTTGAGAAGCTTGACCAGGTGGTGAATGCCAAACTGCGGATCAATCCCAATCAGGAGATGGACGTGATCGGGCATGACTTCGAGTTCAAGGATGTCTGCCTGGTGCTCTGTCGCCACTGCGCGGATCAATTCCTTGAGCCTCTCATCGACGCCGTCCACCAGGACTTTGCGCCGATATTTCGGGCACCAGACGACGTGATATTTGCACGAGTACACGACGCTTAGATTCGTTTTGTAGTTCATAGGCACAGTATACCACATGCTTCCCGTATAGTGTGTTCGAGGAAGCGGCATGGGGTTCTATCCTGAAAAATCGATGGTCCGTGCCGGTCGGAGTCATAGATTGCGCCCCTGCTCAAACAGCGCTTCGCACAACTCGCGACGGGCGCAATCTATGACTCCTCCCCGAGCGGGTCATGCATCCGCGAAGAACACTGTCGGCGTCTTTTTCATTCCCTGATGGTGCTGCCAAGCAGTATGAATGCCTACCTTGAACTTTGCTCTCGGTTTTTGCGGGGGAATCGTGTATACTATCCTGAAATATCGCCGCAGGCGCATTTTCGACCCGGTTGTTGGTGCTGCGCAAGTGAGATTTTGCTTCGCAAAACTCTGGCACGGCGGCCCGACGTGAACTTGAAGGCGATTTCCGTCTTGACAGAACATGAACAGTGGGAGAGGGTACTGTGAATTATCGATTGTCTGCCGTCGCGCAGGATGTGAAGGCATCCGGTGTCAGAGAGATCTTGAAACTCACGCAAGGCGATTCCATCATCTCTTTTGCCGGAGGGCTGCCGGCCGAAGAACTCTTCCCTAAAGAGGCGCTTCGGCAGGCTTTTGACCGTGTATTTCAGCAAGGCAACCGGGCCCTCCAATATGGATTGACGGAGGGATACACGCCTTTGCGCGAAGCGATCGCCATGCGCATGGGTCAAAAGGGCATGCCGGTTTCTCCTAGTGAGATTGTACTCACGACCGGCTCACAGCAGGCGATCGATCTGCTCGCCCGCGTGCTCATCGAACCGGGCGATGTCATTTTGGTTGAGGATCCCACCTATCTGTCCGCGCTGCAGATCTTTCGGTACCACTCCGCCATCGTCGAGTCCGTGCAAACCGACGACGACGGCATGGATATGGCTGCCCTGGAACGCAAAGTCCTCGCGCGCAAGCCGAAATTCATTTACGTGACGCCCACGTTCGCAAATCCAACCGGAAGAGTATGGAGCACCGAGCGGCGTCAGGCGCTCATTGCGCTTTGCCGCCAACACGATGTTTTGATCGTCGAGGACGATCCCTACGGAGAAATCAAGTTTGACCCAAGCGCGTCGTATCCATCCATCTATTCTTTGGACGCGCGGGATGGAGGCGGCGCGGTCGTCTATACGAGCACGTTTTCAAAGACGGTCGTGCCGGCGCTGCGGATCGGTTGGGCGATGGGGCATCCCACCATGATCGACGCCATGGCGCGGGCCAAGCAGGCGGCCGATTTGCACTCCAGTTCTCTTGACCAGCAGGCATTGTTTCAACTCTTGAACCATTTTGACATCGACCTGCACATTACCGCCATCCGCATGGAGTACAAAAAACGCATGTGGCTCATGCACGACTTATTGACGCAAAAGCGCTGGGACGGCGTGCGCTGGAACAAACCCGCCGGCGGCATGTTCCTGTGGATGACGCTTCCGGAGGGAGTCGTCGCCGAAGACCTGCTGCATGTTGCCGTGAGAGAGGGCGTTGCCTTTGTGCCCGGCGCCGAGTTTTTCTGCGGCGCGCCAGTGAAGAACACGTTGCGCCTGAATTTCTCGCATTCGTCGCCGCAAGCTTTAGAAGCGGGTGTGGAGCGATTGGACCGTTCTTTGCAGCACTATTTGAATGAAAGCAACCGCACGCCCATCCTGACATAGCGCCGCAGGCGCTCTGTCATCCCGGTGCTGTGTTACGACAGGAGCGCCAATTGTTCTGTCCTTTACCATTACTATCAACGAAGCGCCTATGGGAACGGAACTGCTTGCCGTAGATCCACGCACGGGCGACATGGCGACGTCAGAAACGGAATCCCCGCTTCTCCGCAATCCATCGCGGCAATTTCACCCGTGCGGTCTTGAGCGGATCGACCACTTGGCAGATGCGCAGATCCCCCGCGATGCTGAGCAGAAGGACTGCCTCCGCCGTGTCCATGCCGCACTCTGTTTCGAGCCACCGAACCATGTTTTTTACGGCTCTCGCCGTTGCGTCGTCGAGCTGTTGTTCAGAGGCGATGGTGATCACCGCATCGTCATTCACGATCATGGGGGCCGGCCAGCGCTTTCCTTTCAGCACCTGCAACCGGACGGTCACGCTTCCCGCGATCTCGACTCCGCACACCGCGACCTCGCCGTCGGCCATCGCGGCGTGCAGGTCCCCGAGAGCGAACAGGGCGCCCGGCACGCCCACGGGCAGGATCAGTTGCGCCCCTTCCGTGATGCGCTTGCAGTCCATGTTCCCGCCGTGTGCGCCCGGCGTCCCGCAGGGTACGGCTTCTCCCGCCGGCGCTGTTCCGATGACTCCAATCATCGGATTTAGTGGAATCTCGAGTTCCGGAGAGAAGATGGCTTTTCCATCGCGAATGGGGATCATCCGAATCACATTATGCGCCAATTCGTCGCCGAGCACGCCCAGCCTCGGGCCCGTGGTCATCACACCGTGATCGGCCAGTTCGATCCGTTCGATATGCGCCGCCAACAGATCGCCGGGTTCGGCGCCCTCAACGTACACCGGACCCGTGGCCGGGTTGATGCGGTTCCAGTCGAGTTCTCCGAAATCCTGCGACTCGCTTTCAATCTGATCCTCGAAACAATCGCGCGTGTGAAACACCAGCCGCGCCCCGTCAGGAACCGTCAGAACGGGACGGTGTTCCTTCGACATCGAGTAGATCAACTGATCCTGCGGCACTTGCACCGTCATGCTTCTCTCCCCCGGATTATTCAGTATCGTTTTCCTTGGTCAAACCGGCCGCGATGTTGCGCACCAGGTTCGGACTGGCCAGGACAATCACAACGCCGATCACGATCCATATCGCGACGATGTACGGGAAGTAGTTATACGGCGCGCTGGGAACCGGATAGACGTTCGAATACAGGGTATAGGCGAGCGCCGCGATGGCAAGGATCGGCACGATGACCAGCGCGCCTTTTACAGTGCCCTTGCGAAGAAAATACACGATGCCGCCGATGTTGGTCACCAGGTACGCAAGCAACAGGGCAAGCACGCCGATCGTTCCCAGATAGCCGAACACGTTCGTGCCGATCTGCTGCATCAGGGCGAATACCTGGAGCAGGGCAACGATCATGACGATCGCGAGGGCGATATGCGGCGAACGGTATCGTTCGTGGACCTGCCCAATCTTCTTGTTGATAAAACCGTCGCGTCCCATCGAATACAGCAACCGCGAACCGGTCGCCGCTGTTCCGAGCGCGCTGGAGAACGCCGACATGGCCGCTCCGAACATGATCGCGGCCGCGAATGAAACGGACATGTACCTGTGCGCCAAGTCGCCCAGCGGCGCGGTGGAGGAGGCGAACGCCTTCACCCCGGACGCGCCCAGACCGAATCCCACGGTTTGTGCATAGCTGACCACGATATAGAACAGGCCGGTCAAGAACACGGCAGCTCCAATCGCAATCGGAATGGCGCGCTTGGGATCGCGGGTTTCTTCGCCAAGACTTGAGGCTCCTTCAAACCCCGCAAACGACAGAAAGGCAAATACGCCAGCCAGTCCGACGGCCGGCAGAGTCGTTCCATGAAGTGTGAACGGAAGCCCCGTCAGATGCCCGGAGGCGCCGCCGCGCGATAAGATGACGAATGTCAGGATGAGGATGAGGGCGATCGAAATGCCCTCAAAGATCAGCATCACGCGGGCGCTGATGCGTATGTCAAAGAACGCCAGAAGCCAAATGAGCAAGGCGGCGGCCACTGCGATCGGAAACCATCCCACCTGTACGCCCAGGAAACCCAGGAAACTCTGTATGAAAGCGCCCACTTCCGCAGACGAAGCGGCAGTAAACGCTAAATAGGTGAGCAGCAGCGTGAAGCCGGACAAAAAACCCATCTTCGGGCCGAGGGACGCGCCTGTAAACGCATAGACCGAGCCACTGTGAGAAAAGTGTCTATTAAACTGGATAAACGCGTAAGAAACCAACCCGATGGTGATCATGGCCAACAAAAACGTCAGAGGCACGGCTGTACCTGCGATGCTGGCCGCCAGGGATCCGTTCAGGGCCATCGCGGCCGTGGGAGCCATAATCGCCACTGAAATCGCCATGGCTTCCACGTATGACAGGTCATTGCGATGAAGCTGTTTCGCCATACCCACCACCGCCTTCTTCTTGTGATCGTGCGATCGTTTCAAGCCGTTTCCCATTCCATGCGACGGACATTGGCCGTCTAAGCCTTCCCGAATCCGCGGAATTTAATGTATTAATGCGGAGTTCTCGACCCTTTTCGGACACGCATGGTTATAGCTCCTGTGAATTATGCTTGAGCCTTCCGGCAAGAGCATTGACCTGTTCCACAGCTGCGGCAAGTTCCCTGGCCTCGCCTGCCTGTTCTTCACCGATGGCCGCCACAGATTCGGACTGGGCCATGATCTGCGGCACATCGTTCGTCAGCACGGACAGTTGCGCCGTAATCTCCCGCACAGAGTGCTTCGCCCGTCCCGCGAGTCGCCGAATTTCCTCGGCGATGACGCTGAATCCCCGTCCCTGTTCGCCGACTCTCGCCGCTTCAATGGCCGCATTGAGACCGAGCAGATGGGTTTCCGCGGAAATCTCGCGAATGATCCCGTTGACCGTTTCCAATACGCCCATTTTGTCAAGAAGTCGCCGGGAGAGCGTTACGGTCTCCTCGCTGGCGCTTGCGAGCCCTGCTGTATTTTTCGCAAATTCAGAGGTGATCGCGCGGAGCTGTTCCGCGGTGGTGTACAGGGATTGCGCCAGATCGACTCGTTCCCGTCGGATGGCCTCGTTTCGGCTCGCCGTTTCATCACGGTTGTATTGCGCCAATGTCAGTGAAATGTCAAACAAAGCCAGACGAGTGAGCGCAGACGAGAGAGCCAACGCTTCCTTCAGAGTGACGCCGTCGATATCGGGAATTCTGTTGATCACTTCCGCCAGGTAGAAACGGTAGAAAGCCGTGAAGTCTTCCGGCGGGAGTCCGATGCGCGCATGAATTCTTCCGATCCGGTTCCGCAATTCGACATAGTCGTCATCGATTGTTCCTTGCGACAGCGTCAGGAAATACGTCCGCTGTGTTGCCTTGTTTCGTTCGAGGTTCCCGAATTGCAGGAATTTCTGCTTCAATTGGTCGACGGAGAAGATGGTGGCGTAGAATTTCTCGACGACTTCATCGACGATGCTTTCGAAGAATGACCGATATTTTGCCGTCACTATGATATCCTGCTCAGTGATGCCGCTGATGGTCAAGTACATCTTTGCCGTTTCTCCAGACAGACGAATCACACTCATCCATCTCCTTTCAGATGGAGCTATAGGTCGGCGCATTATGAATGGCCAGTCTAGGCGACCAGCATATCAACCCGCATATTCTATACAATACATGCCAACGATGCGCGCCAAGCATGATCGGCCGCCGATGGTGCAAAGTCATAGCTGATGGACATTATAGCATGCGACAACACGATGAGAGTCATTTAGAGTGGGGGCCAGGATGGTGAACTTCTTGACTGGAACGAGGAGTTCCGTGACTGAAATGGGGAACACCGCGACTGGAAGCGAACGGGGCAACTCCGGGCGCAGGTTTGCAGATCGCTCTTCCCGGCGGCGTTGGACGCGGTTTTTGGGAGGGGTGTGTGTCTGTACTGTGGGTTTCACCGTTGGCATCGGCCCAACGGCGGACGCGCGGAGCGCAGCCGGAGGCAGCAAAGTTGCCGCAGCGTCCGCAGGCTTGCACATTGCAACCCGCGCCGCGGAACACCGCCGCTGTCGTGGGAAGGAATGTCCGTGTCGCTGCAGGTGCAGGGCGCATACGGACCTTCTGTGATGCGCGGGCTGATCGGGAATCATGCGGATCTGCTGAAGACTTCGACTGTTCCGTTGCCGATCGGCCAGGCGTACGCGGCGATCGTCCGCCGCACCGCTCCGGCCGCTGCAGGGCCTGTACCGCCGCACTATGAATATTGGCTGGCTGTGCTCCGGCCCGAACCGCTGCACCCAGGGAAGAAGGTGGCCTACTGTCTCGTCGGCGTCAGCCGAGCCAATCAACCGGCTGACCTCGCGAAGCTGGAGACATTGGCGGCCGCCTGGGTCGTTCCGACTTCTTAGGAGTCACCGAACAAACTTAACTTCTTAAACACCAGGATCAATGTTTGCACCGATTTTGTGTTGCGGTGAAATATCGGACAGAGAGCGATGCGGCTGGGTAAAAACGCATCGTTATTGGCTGCGGGCCAGCTCTTCCAGGCGTTGATTCGCGTTATCGCTGTAAATTCCGCCGTGATAGCAGAGAACGGTCTCGATGTCATACTGAGTGAATTGTTTCAGCGATTTCGTTGCGGTCTCCATATCCAGTGTTGCTTGCGGGTTTGGTCCGAGCAGTTGGCCGTCAGCTACGACCATGGCGTCGCCAGCGATGAGTGTCTTGCTTTTGTTGACGTACAGGCTGACATGTCCCGGCGTGTGGCCAGGTGTAAAGATGACGGTAATCCCTCCGCATAAAGGCAATGTCTCTCCATCGGCTATGGTTCTGTCAACGCTGGCCTTTGGCGGCTGCGTGAACATCGCTTCGGCGTGTTTACGCCGTTCCTCAGGCAGAGTTTCCAGCATCTTGGCCACGCGCTCCGGACTCATTTTAATCAAGGGCTTGGCGCCTTCAATGTATGGTCTGTCTGCTTCGTGGGCCAGAATTTCAATCTTGCGGCCGGATGCTTTCAAAATATCCGACAGTCCCCCGATATGGTCAATGTCTTGGTGGGTGAGAATCACTTCACCAAGTTTCCCCAGTGGAACGCCGAGCTTGTCCATGGCCTCGCGAATTTGCGGCCATTGACCGGGCATGCCGGTATCCACTAAAATAACCGCGTCATTGTCCCATATGAGTGTCGGGTGAATCACCATTTGGCGGCCCATAAAGTCCATGTTCAATTCAAGCGCCTCAATACCGTCGGCTATTTTCATCTTATGTTGTGCCAAAACTCGCGACCGAGCCTTGGCGCACCCCCTTTGCTTATTCATATTCAATTATATTATAGTGCTTGGCAATCTGAGGAGCAATTTGTTCTCTCAAACAAGCAGGAGGAACACGTACTTTCTATGAGAGAGAAAAAGTGTTGACTCTCCCCCGCAGGAATCTTCTAGAATCAGGTTGGAGGTGAAGCCGCGGATGTATTCGATTGGCGCGCTGGCCCGCAGAAGCGGGGTGTCCGTAAAGGTGATCCGTTACTACAGCAACATCGGACTGCTTCCACCTGCCGGAACCACCGAAGCGGGCTATCGGCAGTATGGCGACGCGGAGTTGGCGCGTCTGCACCAGATTGCCATCCTGCGCTTCCTTGGCGCTTCGTTGCATCAGATCCGCGAAGTGCTGGCGGGTGACGAGGGCTTGTCCGACCTGTTGGCCGCCCAAGCTTGTGCAGTCGACGCGGAGATTGAACGTCTGCACGGACTGCGAAGCGCCATAGTTCAGGCCCAACAGGGGATCAACCGCCAAGAGCAGCCGTGGCGATTCCTCCGCAATCTGATGGAGGTGATGCAAATGACGACGAAAGAAAGGGCGGAGTGGTGGGGGGAGCACTGGCGCAAGCAACTGGAAGGGCAGGGTCTGCCAGAGGAGTTTGTGGATGACTTTGTCAGGGACATGCAAAGCAGCGTCGAGCCTGAACCCACTGAAGTCGAGAGGGAGTTCATGCTGGCGATGCAGCAGGGTGATGAGGAACGAGAAGTATTTTTGGCGAAATTGAGGGAGCGATGGGCGCAGGCTTCTGGCACTGGAATGGATTTTGGAGATTGGATGGCCAGAGGACGCGAGGTTTTCAATCGCCTTCGCTCTCTGAACGGTTCCGATCCGGGCGATCCCCAGGTACAATCATGGGTGGACGAGTATTTCGAATTAAGCGGTGAGTCTCTTGATGTCACAACAATGCAGCGATTGTTGGACATGGTGAATCGGCCCATTTTTCGGCGGATGGCTGAGGCTGCGGATTTGACCGACCTCGGCAACCACGGTGAAGAGTTGTGTCAACTCATCCGGGAAGCGTTGCGCATACGTGTCCAGAACCTTTCGTCCGGAACGATCTGAGCCATGGTCGAGACCGCGGCCACGGCTGATCGGCGGGCGTGTTTTGGGAACAGTCAAACGTGGTCTGCGCTGTTTGATCCAAGCTTCCGTGCGGCCAATGTATTCGCAGGGTCGGGAGAATCGACTTTGGAGATGCGCGGGATCGAGAAGGCGCAGAGGGCAGTTCCGAGCGCCGAAACTCCAATGTGAGTGGTTGTTTTTGAATCGCCCATATGGCGATTGATCGCGGTGAACTGAGCAGAAATTGACTTGAAATCGACGTGTCCCCGTCAGGGCCTCTTGGGAAGTGAACATGCCGCTTTCTAAGGAGGGCCTGTACGCCCGAGTCCCATGGCACTGTCGCAGCAAGTCATCGGGAGCCTACAGGACGGGGTGCGGCATGAATGATGCTCATGGCGTCAGAATCGGCGGCGCCCTCGTGGGGACGTTAGTAGTATGAGGTCGCTTCGTCATTCATACGGCTTTCTGAGATGATGGTGTATTATGGTTTTATACAGGTGGTCGGCGAGGGAGGATTTATGTGGAACAAGAGCGGGGAATCAGGGAAGTGCCCGTGTGGCGGCCAATAGAGTTCAGCGAATGCTGGAGGGATGCGTCTACCGCGAAATTGGACAAGTTGCTCCCATCCTGGCGGGGCCGACGGGAACAACTCGAGAAACAGGGGGATGAATACGAGAAATTTATAGGCCGACTTAAAAGGCAACATGCGATTGAAACTGGAGTCATCGAAAGACTGTATGATCTCAATGAGGGGATCACGGAGACTTTTATCAAAGAGGGATTCGTTGACTCCTATATTCAACACGGAGACACGGATGTACCTCCATCTGTATTGATGCAGTTTCTCCGATCTCACTTCGATGCCATGGATTTTGTTTTTGATGTTGTCAAAAACAGTCGACCGATGTCCAAAGGCTTTATTCTGGAACTCCACCAACTTGTCACGTCTCATCAAGATACGACGGAGGCGATTGACCCCAGCGGCAATAGAATTGAAATCGCCCTTTTGAAGGGGCAGTTCAAGAAGCATGACAACAACCCCAGGCGGATGGACGGCACGACGTTCATGTACTGCCCTCCGATTCACGTGGAGTCCGAGGTTCAAAGGCTGGTTACTCTCTATAACGAGTCGGAGTCTCGCGCTATGGTTCATCCTGTGGTTCTTGCCGCCTGGTTTCACCATGCCTTCGTTCAAATTCATCCCTTTCAGGATGGAAACGGTCGGATGGCGCGGCTGTTGGGCAGTCTCATCTTGATTCGTCACAACCTCTTTCCGCTAAACGTTGAGAGGAGTGAAAAGACCAGGTATATAGATAGCCTCGAGAAAGCAGATCGAGATGAATTCCAGCCATTGATTGACTTGTTTTGTGACATTCAGGTTCGGAACATTGAATTTGCGCTCAATTGGAAAACAGAACAAGGCCCATCCTCTTACGCGCAGGTGGTAGAAAGCCTCGTACAGAAACTGAACGATAACAAATCAAGGGAACAGGAACAAAGGGAAGCATTGTTGGCGGCGAGGCGGAGGCAAGTGTTTGACGTAATCAACGAGCAGTTAAAAGGGATGGTCCGAGATCTTCAACACAATGTCAAGGGTTTGGCGGATGTTCATCTAAACCACGGCTATCCTGGGGAGGAGCGGGACCATTACTACGCCGGCCAGATCATTGAGTATGCGCGACAGCATCATTATTACTTCAACAGGGCGTTGCCGAAGGGATGGTTTACACTTCAAATTCACGTTTCAAAGGATCAAATTTATCGTCTGGTGATCTCGGGGCATCACTACGGTTACGACGATTCAACCCTCGCCATAGGAGCCGTGCTGGAGTTTGGCGAGGACAATGCCGGGAAGCTCAGCTTGCAGCAGCAGCGGCGAGGAGGCGATGGTCGCATATGGGCAATCATCCCCATTGATCTCGAACCGTACAAGTGGTCGGCAGAGTTAAACGTGTCGGAGGTCGAACACGACATTCAAGCTTTCGTGTCCGATGTGGTCACAGTGACTTTGGCTCATATATCAAGTGAGTTGCCTTGATCTGAGGTGGCGTCTCGAAGGAGTCGCCAATAGAGTTCTTTGTCGCCGGCCTTGCTGATAATCGCGACTGACATTGGCGGCGTGACAGGCGAAGAGGCTTGAAGGCTTGACGGAAGTCAGGCGAGCGGGTGAGCGTGTGAGAGACGGGTCGTCACACGCTTGAAAGGTGACTTCTTGAGGACGATGGCGGGGTTGCTCATTTTCGGGATTTGGTTTATCGTAGTGGTCAGACCACACGTAAATGCTGTATGACCACCGCAGCGGACAGGGCGCCTCTGCGATGGTCTTCGTGGGCAAGAGATGGACGGGAGGTGAGGGTCGTCTCTAGAGCATTTCAGGTTGAATCGGCTGCGGATCGGGTTGAGCGGGAACTGGTGAAGCGGATCATTGCAGGCCAATATCCCGTCGGCGGGAACCTGCCTGCGGAACGGGAGTTTTCGCAGTTGCTTGGCGTGTCGCGTTCCACTGTGCGCGAGGCTCTGCAGGACCTGGACCGTGACGGCTGGGTGGCCATCCGCAGAGGGCAAACGGCAATCGTTCAGAACTACAGAGAAACGGGGAATCTGGGGGCGCTCGCTCAGATGGTGCGCCACGGCGAAGACTTGTCGCCGGAGTTCGTTCTCTATTTTTTGGAACTGCGGTGCCTTCTTGCGCCTGTCTGGACGCGCGAGGCGGTAAGCGCGCATCCGGCCAAGGTGGTCGGGGAATTGGTGTCTATGGATGTTCGCGTCGATGCGGCGAAGGCGTTTGCGGAACTTGACTTTCGGATGCAAAAATCATTGGCAAGAATCTATGGCAATCCCTTGTATGCGATGATGCTGAACAGCTTTGACGAACTGTTCAGAGTACTGGGAGCGAGGTATTTTTCTTACGCAGAGAATCGGGAACATTCCCGAGTGTATTATGCGGATTTGTTGTCGGCGGCGATGGCCAAACGTCCTGATGAGGCGGAGAGAGTGACGAAAGCGGCCATGATGGACAGTGTGGAACGGTGGCAGAATCTGTGTCTGGAGAACGTCAGGCAGCCTGAAGGCTCTCGTTGAACGCGGTGTTTCATGTGACGGCGACGTGGAAACGGGCTTTATTGAGGAGGGGAAGGCGAATGCGGCGTTTTAATGGTTGGGGTGAAGAAGGCGTTTCTCTCCCGGTGGGCGCCAACGCCGCAGCCTACTTGGCGGAACGTGTCGGCTCGTCGCGCGCCCCACAGGATGTGACTCTTGCAGACCTGCTGGCGCGCGTGTCACCGTCACGCATCGCGGAGCATGACTTGCCAAGTGGGGTGCGGATTTCACTCGATCAAAAAGAGCGGCTCCAGCATGCGACAGGACAGAGTCTGCCGGATTGGGTCGCCTTGCGCGGCGGAACGCTCGCTCGTGTGCCGGATGCGGTCGCCTATCCGGAGAGCAGGGACGAGGTTCGGGCGCTTCTTACGTTTGCGCAGAAGACACGGACGCGGTTGATTCCCTATGGCGGCGGCACCAGCGTCGTGGGACACCTGACCGCGCCTGCGGGAGAGCAGGCCGTACTTACGGTTGACATGGGTCACATGAATCGGATGCTCGCGTTACAGAAGGGGGAGCGGTTGGCCACTTTTCAGGCGGGTGTGCGAGGCCCTCATCTTGAGGCGGAACTGCGGGCGAACGGCTTTACACTCGGGCACTATCCGCAGTCATTTGAATATTCGACACTTGGCGGGTGGGTGGCCACGCGTTCTGTCGGACAATTTTCCCTCGGCTATGGCCGCATCGACTCCCTGTTTGCAGGCGGCCATCTGGAAACGCCGGATGGTTCGCTTGACGTTCCGAGCTTTCCCGCTTCGGCGGCGGGTCCGGATCTGCGTCACTGGATCCTGGGATCGGAAGGCAGGCTCGGCATCCTGACGGAGTGCACCGTCCGGGTGTCGCCGGTACCGGAACGCGAGACGGTTCACGCCGCTTTCTTTCAAGGAGAGGGCGCTGCGTTGGCGGCGGTTCGGGATTTGGCGCAAGCGGGCGTCGGCCTGACGATGATTCGCCTGAGTCTTGCCGCAGAAACTGCAACGACGCTTGCGCTGTCCGGGCAGGGCCGGATTCTCAGATGGCTCGATCGGTTTCTCCGGCTGCGCGGCGTCAAGAAGGACGCGTGTCTCCTGCTGTATGGCGCCGTGGGGTCGGCGCCCGATGTCTCCCATCGCCTCCGGAAGGCCCGCCGGATCATCGCGGGGCTCGGGGGGGTGTTTGTCGGTGGACGCATCGGCAGGGAGTGGCATCGTTCGCGCTTTCGGACGCCGTATTTGCGCAACTCCCTGTGGGACCTCGGCTATGCAATCGATACGCTTGAGACGGCGGTGACGTGGAACCGCTGCGTTCCGGCCGTAGCTGCGATCGAAACCGCCCTGAAGGACGCCCTGCGGCCGCTTGGAGAACGGGTGCATGTTTTTACGCATTTGTCCCACGTCTATCCTCACGGATCAAGTATTTACGTCACGTATATATTTCGTTTGGGCGCGTCGCCTGAGGAGACTCTGGCCCGCTGGCAGGCGCTCAAACAGGGGGCGAGCGAGGCCGTCGTCAAGAGTGGCGGCACCATCAGCCATCAACATGGCGTGGGCCTGGACCATCGTCCTTATTTACAGGCGGAAAAAGGGACTCTCGGCCTGAATCTGATCCGCAGTGCGTTGCGGACGGCGGATCCGGATGAACTCATGAATCCAGGCAAGCTGATGGAGTGAGGTGCTCGGATGGCAGGCAGATGGAGCGTGCGCTGGCTGATGGAGTGAGGCGAGCTGATGGAGCGGGCAGGCTGATGGAGTGATGAAGTGAGGTGCGCGGATGAAGCGACGCGATGAAGTGTGGGCGAAAGTTCGGGGAAAGTGGGATATCGTCGTCGTCGGCGGGGGAATTACGGGCGCGGGTGTGTTTGCGCATGCCTCCCGCCTGGGGTTGAAGTGCCTTCTGATCGAACGGCGCGACTTTGGCTGGGGGACTTCGAGCCGCTCAGGAAAACTCGTGCATGGAGGGTTGCGGTATCTGAAGCAAGGACAGTGGCGGATGACGCTTCACTCCGTCCATGAGCGGGAAAGACTGCTCCGGTTATATCCAGGTCTGATTCGCAGACTCGGATTCCTGATGCCCCTCTACGACGCGGATCAGACCTCGCGTCTGCTGCTCAAGACTGGGCTCGCCCTGTATGACGGCATGGCGGGCCGACGCGCTCATCGCTGGATGGGGGCGTCGACGTTGACTGCGGCTGCGCCCGTGATTCGCCGTGCAGGGCTGATCGGGGGGTATCGCTTTGAAGATGCGCAGACGGACGACGCGCGCTTGGTGTGGCGGGTGATGGAAGAGGGGCGCGCCTGCGGAGGAATAAGTCTCAATTATGCCGCTGCGGTGTCCATTGACCAGGATCGTGGCGGGGAAACGGAACACGTGACAGTCGAGGACGTCCTCACGGGACAAATCGCCGAGGTTGAGGCTCCAGTGGTTGTGAACGCCACCGGCGTCTGGGTTGACGACTTGCGCACTGCGCACAGCCTGCGTGTTCGCATGCGTCGATTGCGGGGCAGCCATCTGCTGTTTCCGCATTGGCGTTTCCCGCTTTCACAAGCCGTGAGTTTCGCGCACCCTGAGGACGGGCGACCGGTATATGCGGTTCCCTGGGAAGGAGCGACCCTGGTTGGCACGACGGATATAGACCACGACCAGTCGCTTGCGTCTGAACCTTGCATCACGCATTCTGAACTCGACTATCTGTTCGCAGCTCTCGACTCCATGTTCCCTTCCCTCAATCTGGCGCTTACGGACACCCTGTCTGCCTATTCCGGGGTGCGCTCCGTGATTGACACAGGAAAGTCAAATCCATCGGACGAATCCCGTGAACACGCGATCTGGGCTGAGCGGGGAGTGATCAGCGTGATCGGCGGCAAATTGACCACGTATCGTCTGCTTGCCGCACAGACGCTGACTGTGGCAAAGCCTCTTCTGCGACGCGCTGCGCCGCAAAACGCAGAGCATGGCGACCCGCCGCGGCCACAGGAGGGAACGCGGCGATCATGGAGTGCGCAGCCTTATGAGCGGGAGGGATCGTCTTCGCCTCAAGTGGTCGGCGGGCTGTCAATCGCCAGGCGGGCGTATCTGCTCTCTGATGAACGTACAGCGACCTGGGAGCGTGCAGCAGACTGGGAGAATGCAGGGCGAGCGCGCGTTCGGCAGCGACTGCTGGATCGCTATGGCCGCGACATAGGCGTGCGCCTGTGGCGTGAAGCGGCGGAGGCGGAGCGCAAAGTTCTCGCGGATACGGACGTCTCCACTGCGGAACTGAAATGGGCGGCAGGTCACGAGGATGTCGCGCATCTCGATGACCTCCTGCTGCGCAGAACCCGTCTCGGATTGGTTGCCAATCAGGGGGGACTCCCGCTCCTTCCTCGTCTGCGCACCGCAATTCAGGCGGAAATGGGATGGACTGACGCCGAGTGGCGGCGAGAAGTGGAGCGTTACCGCGATCTGTGGCTGGTTGCCTACAGCCCTGGACCGCGCGCCGCATCGGCGCGCGAAGGGGGCGGCGGCCATTTATGAGAGATAAAGTGCTGGCGATCGACGTGGGTACCCAGAGTGCGCGCGCGCTTGTTTTCGACGGGGCGGGGTCTCTGGTCGACAGCGTGCAGGTGGTGTATGGCGAACCGTATCATTCGCCGCATCCAGGGTGGGCGGAACAGGATGCCGATTACTATTGGGAGCAATTGGCGACCGCCTGCAAACGATTGTGGAACAACGGACGAGCAACGCCGGACGAGATCGCCGCGCTCGCACTTACAACGCAGCGTGCGACGGTGGTAGTGGTGGATGAAAAGGGGAAGCCTCTGCGGCCAGCGATCTTGTGGCTCGATCAGCGCCAAGCTGACACTGTGCCCCGGATTGGCGGGCTGTGGGGGCTGTTGTTGCGGGTTGTCGGGGTGCGCGCGACCGTGCGGGCGTTGCAGGCGCACGCGGAGATCAATTGGCTTCGGGAACGGGAACCGGATCTCTGGAGGCGTGCGCGGCGCTTTCTGTTTTTGTCTGGGTATTTGACGCACAAGTTGACGGGCGAATACAAGGATTCCGTAGCTTCGCTGGTGGGGTACGCGCCCTTTGATTACCGGACGCAAAGATGGCCGCGAGCATCTCACTGGATGTGGCGCGCGATTCCGGTTGACCGCGCGTGGCTGCCAGATCTGGTGCCGCCAGGGGAGATGATCGGCGCGATCACGGGAGAGGCGGCGCGAGCGACGGGGTTGCCCGAGCGTGTTCCGGTCATTGCGACGGCCTCCGACAAGGCCTGCGAGACGTTGGGCGTTGGCTGCATGGAAGCGCATCAGGGTTGCATCGGCTATGGCACAACGGCTACGATAAGCGTAAATTCCTCACGTTACCTGGAACCCATTTTTCTTCAGCCCGCCTATCCGAGCGCCATCGCAGGACAGTACAATCTCGAAATTCAGGTTTTTCGCGGATTCTGGCTAATATCGTGGTTCAAGGCGCAGTTTGCAAAGGAGGACATCCGGGCTGCCGCCGAACTGGGTGTGCCTGCGGAGCGTATGCTCGACGAACAGATCGTGGACATTCAGGCAGGATGCCTCGGACTCACAGTGCAGCCGTTCTGGTCTCCCGGCGTCCGCTATCCAGGCGGCGAAGCGCGCGGCGCCATGATCGGTTTCAGTGCCGCGCATACGAAAGCGCATGTGTACAAGGCGATATTGGAGGGCCTGGCCTACAGCATGCGGGCGGGAAGAGAGCGGATCGAACGGACGATCGGGGCGCCTCTCACT